>CABUKW010000011.1 GCA_902492275.1 uncultured Peptococcaceae bacterium | reverse complement strand
CTGGGCCTGGCGAGAAATAAAATCCTGACTTCATTATAACGGAATATTTTGTAAACTGCAAGAAAATTTGTTCGACATATTTCTACCCTCTATTTCCTATTATGATTGCTGCATGACTATGAAATAGGCAGAGTCCCTCGCATGAGAGTCTCTGCCCGATTACATACTACATAAATTTGGCGCTATCTGCAAAGCACATAAGGCTGTTTCTGATTTTATCTCTGCTTTTATCGGCCCGGCCAATTTGTAAGCGCCCTCAGTTGCCATCCACAACTTTATAGCTGATTTCACCGTCGTTAAACACTGCCCGCCCGTTGGTCCATTCGATGATCTGTGCTTTAAAATTTGCTACATCGTCCTGCTCTACCCAAACATGCAGATGCACCAGTTCGTCATAAACAATGTCTTTCGTATCATATTGGTTTAAACGCAATTGGTTCTGTAAAGCGCCTAGCATGGTGTAATCCACCGTAACAACGATAACTTGATATAACACCTTCGTGATAATTTTGGCGGCTTCTAAAGCGATTTTCGCGCCTCTGGTGTAGGCCCGCACCAAACCGCCGGTGCCCAGCTTGATGCCGCCGAAATAACGGGTAACCACCACAGCCACATCCCGCACATCTTCTTTTTTCAGCACTTCCAGCGCTGGCACGCCAGCAGTGCCCGACGGCTCGCCGTCATCGTTGCAGCGCTGGATCTCGTTATGCTCGCCCAGCACATAGGCCGGCACATTATGGGTGGCGTCCCGATGTTTTTTTTTGATTTCTTGTATAAAAGCCAGCGCTTCTTCTTCATTGTTGACCGGTTTTGCATAGCCAATGAAGGTCGATTTTTCTATCACAATTTCTGCCTGGCCAAACTGCTCTACGGTTCGATAGGTTTTCAGCATAAATTCCTCCGCTATGATAGACAGGCTGCATCATGCAGCCTTGTCCACATTCCTCTGTTTGATTTACTGCTATTTTAGCATACCGCCGCCGCTTCCTCAATGCTTCTTTTGGCGGACGCGCCTATTCGCCTGCATATCGCTTGCAAATCTCTTTTTATTTTATACAGCTATGCTGCGCCGTCTGTTTTTTGTTTTATTTTTGCTTTTTCTGCAGGAAAAGACTTTGTTTTCCTCTCAGCTACAAAATTCCATTACACATAGATTTTTTTTGCACGCTAATATAGCTTTTTTGTCCCCATTTTTCTGTGGATAATGTGGATAACTCTGTGCATAACCTATAAATTGGCGCTTTTTTCTGTGTATAGTTTGGTGGATTATTTTTATAAAGCTGTGTATAGATTTTTTATCGGTTCTTGCCCCGTTCTGTTGCTGCCATCGCCTGAAATTTCAGAACAAAATATTTTTCATGAATTTTTTTGCAAAATACGAAAAAGATATTTGTCAAATGTATGAATTTACAGTACAATATAATTATCATAATAAAAATTTAGATGCTTGGAGTGGTGACTTATGAATAACTTACCTCAGATTACTGCAGAACAGTTTGAACAGATTACCAAAGAAAAGAAGGAAACCTGTATTGTGGTATTCTCCAAAGAAACCTGTTCTGTCTGCAAACAGTTAGCGCCCATTGCGGAAAAAATGGCCGCCCAATTTGAAGGGCAGGTAAATTTCTACGGCATGGACGTTAAAACACCTGACGGTCTGGCTACGTTCAAATCCTTGCAGTTGATGGGCGTACCCCAGTCTGTTTTCTTCCTGAACGGCGAACTGAAAGAATCGCTGCCAGGCGCGTTGAGCGAATCCATTTTCAAAAAAGAAATCAACGACATGATTAATCCGAAAAAAGGATTGCTGGGAAAATTAAAAGGACTGTTCAAATAATTTGTTTTGTTTCATATGCTTTGATGAAAGAGGCTGCCGAATTGGGCGGAAAACGCACCAAAACCCGGCAGCCTCTTTATTATTGTCCACTTTGTTGTTCGCCTCGTTCGCTTTGCGGAGAACCTGTCCCCATTTTTCAGCGGACTCGCTGCATAAAAAAGCTACACCAACAGAAAATATAATACAGAAATCAGCAGCAAACCCGGCAATCCCAAAACGGCCATCAGCAGCACCGTTACAAGATTAATGGGCAAATGGACGCCCCAGTATTCGCCGATGATACTGATTAAACACAAAATCACTACAGACAACACCGAATTCATCAACAGCTTCAGCATCATCTGTACCGGCGCTGTGGCCAGACGGGCAATGAGAAATATCAAAGCCACTGCAAAAAAGACAAATAAAACGGTTTCCATCTGGATATGCGGCATAACACGTCCCCCTCAGCATCATATTCTGTTTTATCCTATGCTGCGGGCTTTCTGATTATGTCAACGAATTGGAATATTTTCACAACTAAGCGATTCACTTTTGGCTAAGCGCAATAAATATTCATACCGCCGTTCCGCCGCCATCACCTGATAAATTACCGCGTCGATCAACGCCGGATCGCTGACCTCATTATACACACTCTGCGCATTGCGCCACTGATTTTTGGCTTCCTCCAGCTCCAAGGCCAAATCCATCCCAACCACCTCCATACTCAGATAAAAAGTGCAAGCCCTTTTTCTATAGTATGTACTGCTTGGGCAAAAAATAATCGTTTTCTCAAAATTGGGCGCCAAGCTGTCTGTAAACCTGCAGCGCGTCCAGCACATGATAGGGCTCCGTATTGTGATTGCCGTCGGCGCGCGCCGTCACCAGCAGATACTCCGCGCCATTGATATTGGCCAACGTAGCCAAACAAAGACCGGCTTTTTCGGTATATCCTGTCTTTCCGCCAAGGATCACGCCGTCAGGGCAGTCCAACTGTTCTAAAAGCCCGAATAGACTGCTCCGCATGGTAAAGCCGTCGGGATGACAGTTGGTGGCCGGAACCACGTAACGGCTGCAGGTGAATACGGTGTGGAAGGTTTCATTTTGCAGCGCATAGCGCAGTAAGATTGCCAGATCCTTTACGGTTGTATACTGCGCATCGTCATGCAAGCCAGTGCTATTGACGAAATGGGTCTGCTCCATGCCTAACGCCTGCGCCTTTTCATTCATCAGCGCCACGAACTGCTGTTCAGAGCCGCTGATAGCTATAGCGCCTGTCACGCAGCATTCAGCACCGGAGGGCAGCAGCATACCGTAAAGCAAATCCTGCAGCCGCGCTTGCTCGCCAGACTGAAAGCCTGCCAGCGACGCATCTTCTGCGCGAAGCGTTTGCACCAATCCATCAGGTACGGTAACGATTGTCTGGAAATCCTGTGTATGTTCTATGACCACCAAGGCCGTCATCATTTTTGTCAGCGAAGCCGGATACATGATTGCTTCACTGTTGCGCTCCGCCAGAATACGGCCGGACGCGCCATCCAGCAAAATGGCATTTGCACTGTGCAGCTGCGTCAAGTCAAGGGAGACTTGCTGCACTTCATGCAGTCCGATACGCTCGGTAAAAAACGAAAAAACTGGCCGCGAGGTTTGCAGCAACGCTTCTACGCTCCAACTTCCCGCCGCTAAACACGCCAGCAGAAACAATAACATCACTGTAAATCGCACCGGTCGCAAACGGTAGCGGTAACGCTTTTTCCTACGGTTCTTCATAGCTTTCCCTTCTTCCTTGCAGCTGCTCCTTATAATGGAACGATGAAACACGCTGCCGATAAAAAACTCCTGTCGGCTTTATTGTAGCCAACAGGAGCGTCCGATGTTTTAATATTTACCGTGGAAATTCTTAAGATTTTCTAAATTCTATGGGGTTTCTGCATATTACAGGGGCAGCGTTACCACAAAGCTTGTCCATTCATTTTCGCTGCTGGCTGTAATGGCGCCGCCATGCAGTTGGACAATCTCTTTGGCAATGGCCAATCCCAGGCCGGCGCCGCCGGTATTGGTAGCGCGAGCGTCATCCAGCCGAAAGAATTTATCAAAAATGGATTGCAGTTTTTGCGGTGGTATGGTTTTGCCATGATTGCCAATTACAATTTGAGCCTCCTGCGCTGTTTGTGATACCGTCACGGTGATTTCTGTATCGGCATAGCTGTAAGCGATGGCGTTTTTCAGAATATTGTTGAATACCCGCGCCAGCTTTTCACCGTCGCCGTAAACGGTCAGGTTTTCATCACCGGAAAGCTTGATGGTATTGCCGTGCGCCTCCAGCAGCGGATAAAATTCGTCGCTCATCTGCACCAACAGATAATATAAGTCCACACGTTCTTTTTCCAAAATAATCTGCTGTAGATTATAGCGGGTAATTTCAAAAAACTCGTTAATCAATTTTTCCAGCCGGTTGGCTTTTGTAAGCGCAATATGCACATATTTGCCCTTTTGCGCCGCGGGCATATCCGGCGCTTCGTCCAACAGCGTCAAATAGCCGATAACCGACGTCAACGGCGTTTTTAAATCGTGGGCCAGATAGGTAATCAAATCATTTTTGCGGGTGGCCTCTTCTTTCAGCATTTGTTCATGACGCTGCATGTTGGATTTCAGCTCCGCCATCTGGCTGGAAATCTCGGCATATTCCTTGGGAAAAACTCTGGCTGCGGCAACGTCTTCATTCATATAGCTGCGCATCATATCGCTGATTTCCGTCACTGCACCGCGCAGTTGCTTGCGGCTGTAATAGCAGGATACGCCATACACTACCGCCAGCCAAAACAAAATATTGAAAATCAACAGCCATAATAATAAAATCTTCACACTGGGCCAATAGGGCTGCCAAATATAAACTTCTGTGCCATCAGCCCTATTCATCGGGTGCCACTGCATATAATTTTCGCTGAACCAATTTACAAAAGCACCGTCCCATACATGATCCAGCAAATAATACAGCGTCATGCAAAGGCCGATTACAAACACCAGCACCAACAGCCCTCGCCCTATCAATTTTCGTTTAGTTCTCAATTTTATAGCCACATCCCCACACCGTTTTTATATATTTCGGATTTTCTGACGAATCGCCCAATTTTTCCCGCAGATGCCGGATATGCACCGTGATGGTATTATTGTTTTTGTTAAAGTATTCCTCGCCCCAAATCTGATGAAACAGCTCCTCCGCGCTGACCACCTTGCCCTTCTGTTGACACAGTATGCGCAAAATTGAAAATTCGGTAGGCGTCAGCGACAACGGCTTCTCATTTAAGGTGCAGGCATGGGTTTGGACATTCATCACCAAGCCGGCATGCACCAACACGTCTTCGTCTGCCTCAGATCCGGTATTGTACCGTTTATAGCGCCGTAGCTGCGCTTTTACCCGCGCTACCAGTTCCAACGGTAAAAAGGGCTTGGTGATATAATCGTCGGCGCCCAGCGTAAAGCCTGTGATTTTATCAATCTCCTCCACTTTGGCGGTCAGCATCAGAATGGGATAATTGTACCGCTCCCGTATTTTCTGACAAATTTGAAAGCCGTTCATTTCCGGCAGCATCACATCTAAAATGGCCAAATCCAACTTTTCCCGGGCAATACAATCCAGCGCGTCCTTAGCGGTATAGCATGGAAACACGATGAAATTTTCATTTTTCAAATATAAGGCCACTAAATCGGCAATTTCCCGTTCGTCATCTACAATCAAAATCTTTTCTGCCATGGTATAACCTCCCTCCGTTTATTATAGCGGAAAAGCAGCTGCCAATCTGAAAAATTTTATAAATAAAAGATTAATATTTTCTTAAGACGTTTCACAGCCTGCCATATTTCAAACAAACAGTCTGTCCTTGCGCCAGACATCGCGGCGCAAAAACAGACTGCTCGTTTAACCGCCCAGAGTAACGTCCTGCCGTTGATACCATTGCAGCGCGTCATAAAAATCCTGGGGCTGA
This sequence comes from uncultured Peptococcaceae bacterium, assembly GCA_902492275.1. Classification (GTDB taxonomy): domain Bacteria; phylum Bacillota; class Peptococcia; order Peptococcales; family Peptococcaceae; genus UBA7185. Next base: position 32,268 of record CABUKW010000011.1, on the reverse strand, counting down.
AAATCGGGCCAGAGCCGGTCTACCACAAAAAAGTCTGAATAGACGGTCTGCACCGGCAAAAAGCCGGACAAACGGCGCATACCGCCCCAGCGAATGACCAAATCAATGCGGGACACATCACAGGAGCGCAATCCAGCGCGAATTTTGGCCCGCTCCCGCCCTGGCGCAGCCAAATCGGCCAAATCCCACTCCCAGCCATAGTTCACCAGAAAATTGACGCGCATACCGCCGCCGTGTAAATCGGTGCGCGTTGTATATTGCCGCAGCGTCTGCGGAAAACTGGGACCATCGGCATTGCCTACCACCAGCAGCGACACCGGCTCGGCGGCAATCATCTCCACCGCCTTGGCGCAAGCCCTGGAAAAGGCCTGCACCTGTTCCGGAGGTCGGCCGCAATTATCGGTCGTATAGCCATAATAAGTAAGCTCCTGCACGCCAGCCTCCCGCGCCAAATGCAGCAAATCCAATCCCGGAGATAAACCGTAGGCATAGCCCTCCTGTTTGGCCAGACCAGCGTTTTTCGCCCACCGCCGGTTACCATCAGGAATAATTCCAATATGTGCCGGTATTCTCATACGCTCACATCCCTTCTAGCGTTAGTATGGAGAAAAACAGGAAAACTATGCAAAAAACTGCCAGCTTCATGCACAAGCATCAAACTGACAGTTTTTATTTGTCTTCACGGAGATCACGTATCATAAGTTTGGCAAAGCCAATTTCAAAAAATAAATAGGTTCTGCAGCCGTTTGGTAGAATAAATTTATCCGCAGCAGCGTCGAAGAACCCTTAAACGCCTTTCCAGAACTAACGCTTTGGGATTTTACAATTCCTCCGTTCTGAAAGTTGCATAGCCTTCGTAATAATAGCTGTGGTCGATGCCTTTCATATAGACTTCACGGCTACTGATATCATCCGTCAAGGCATTTTTTAGCAGATACTTAATTTCAATATCCTTGATCGGGCTGCGCTCCATCGCGAGAAAATAATCTTCTTTATCTATCTTGCTCCAGTCAACGACCTTGTGAAGTTCCGCTTTGAAAATTAAATCCAACCAAATACGAGTACTGCGACCGTTGCCCTCACGGAAAGGATGGGCAATATTCATTTCTACATACTTCTCAACAATCTCATCAAAGTTTGACTGCGGCATTTTATCAATACTTTCAAGGGCCGCCTCAAGATACATTACCGGTACAAAGCGAAAATTACCTTTTGCAACGTTTACCGTTCTGATTTTCCCGGCGAAGTCGTAAATTCCGTCAAAAAGATATTTATGAATAGCCTTGAGCGCAGAAAACTTCCCAGCCTCTAATCGATCAAGAATCCCCTTTTCAAAAAGTTCCGCAGCTTTTTTCTTGCTGATTCGCTCTTCCTCACAGGCAAGATTAGCGGAACTTGTCAACCCTAATTTATTTTCAAGTGCCATATCGCACCTCCAAAAAATCTGCTTTTAAACTCGGCCAGACACAAAAAACGCCACAAAAAATTGTGGCGTTACTGGCGGAGATGGAGAGATTTGAACTCTCGCGCCGGTTGCCCGACCTACCGCATTTCGAGTGCGGACCCTTCAGCCACTTGGGTACATCTCCATATTATGCAACTGTTATTTTTTACGGCGCAGTTGGGCGAAAAAATCTTTCATGAGCTGGCTGCAACGTTCTTGCGCGATTGGCCCCACGATGTGTACATTGTGGTTAAAACCGGGGAACTGCAGCAAATTCAACTGACTGCCCGCCGAACCAAATTTGGGCTCGCTGGCGCCAAATACGACGGTATCGACGCGACTGTTAATCAGCGCGCCGCAACACATCGGGCAAGGCTCCATGGTCACGTACAGAGTGCAGTTGGCCAACCGCCAACTGCCCAGCGTCTGCCCCGCCTGACGCAGCGCGCAGATTTCCGCATGGGCGGTGGGATCGTTGTCCCGTTCCCGCAGATTATGTCCGCGCCCGACAATCTGACCATCGCAAACCACCACAGCGCCAATGGGCACTTCGCCTAACTTGGCTGCCTTTTCTGCTTCTTTGATTGCTTCCTCCAGAAAAAAAAGATGTTCCTCGCTGGTCATAGCCTTCTCCTTCGCCGTAGTTGCCCATTTATTTTACACTGAAACGGCCTGTCTGTCAACGATAGAAGCAGGCAAAAATTTTCATAGCAACTACAACTATCCCAACTATGCTTCTGACGGTTCCGGTCCTTTGGACAGCAGCACCTTTTTGATGGATTTCTCCAGCTTTACGCGGGGAATCCACACCTGATGGTCGCAGGTGGTACAGCGAATGCGAAAATCCATCCCCACCCGCATAATTTCCCATTGGTCGCCGCCGCAGGGATGCTTCTTGCGCGTTTGAATAACGTCGCCCACATATAATTTCATCGGCATCTTCTTCAGCTCCTTCTAAAAATAACTTTTGTCCGATTCTTGTTCTCCATGTTACCTATCGCTCTATTTTCTGCTGCAGCTTATTGCACCAGCTGAATTTTAGGATAAGCAATTTCCACCTGCTCTGCGTCCAGCGCAGCTTTGATTTCCTTGCGCAAGTCCCGTTCAATGGGCAGTTGCTTCCAATGCCATGCGGTAAAGGTGGCTCGCACCGTCACCGACGAATCGGCCAAAGCTACGGCGCCTACTACATTGGGCAGCTCTTCCAAATCTTCTTTGTAGCGCTCGGCGATTTTACCGCAGGCTTGCTCCATCACCCCAATGGCGCGCTCCAAATCCTCCTCATAGGCAATGCCCACGTCCACATAGCCGCGCTGCGCGGCGCGACTGTAGTTGACCACCTTGCCGATGCTGCCATTGGCAATAATCATCAAATGGCCGTCTACCGTTTCCACCTTTGTCGTTTTCATGCCGATTTCCTTTACCTTGCCGGCTACCGCATCAATCTGCACATATTCGCCGACTGCATATTGATTTTCCAGCACAATAAAAATACCGCTCATCAAATCCTGCACAATGCTCTGCGCACCAAAGGCTACCGCCAGACTGACCACGCCGGCGCCGGCAATAATGGTAGTCACCGAAAAGCCTATCATATCCAGGCAAGTGATGATGGCAATAAAATAAAGCACGTAGCTGACAATGCTTTTAAACAGCTTGGATAAGGTCTGCAGCCGCTTTTCCTCCAACGCCACCGCGTCGCTTTTGCTTAACGTAATGGTAATGCGGTTGCGGAACAGCTTGTCAATCAAATGACAAGCAATATGCCGGATTAGCAAAATCATAATCAGAACGACTACAATTTTCACGCAAATACCGGCATAGCCCCACAACGCTTCTTTGGAAAACAGTCCAAAGAAGTACCTGGTCACCTCGGGATCAGGTTGTAAATCCATATTCTCCATAACCTGTTCTACTTCGTCCATGATCTTGATTGCTCCTTCGTCTATTCCATAAATAAGTGATTGTCTCGTTGCCGTCGTCTAAAGCGCATAAAATTTCTTCCATGATTTCTTTTACCAGGCCGTCTTCCTCCTGACAAAAAGCCTCCCGCAAAGCAGGGCAAGCTTGATAATACCGGCCTCGGCCGATAGCCTCCGCCGCCAGCAGGCGGATTTGCCAGTTATCATCCTTCAATAAATCGACCAAAATCGGGCCAACCTCCTGCCCTTGAATTTGACCAATGGCTTCCACCGTCATTTTTTTCAGCAGATAATTTTCCGTATTCAACAAATCGGTCAGCACCGGAATGACGCTGCTGTCGCCAAAGGAACCCAACAACTGCACCATCACCATCTTGCCGTTGGCGTCGGCGCCGTTGATTTTCTGCAAAATCACAGGCACCAGCTTAGGCCCCAGCGCTTGCAGCACATCATAAATGCGGGAAGCCAAAAAATTTTCCGGCTTGGTCAGCGCGTCCAGCATCGGCTCGATCACCAGCACCGGATCCTGCTTTTTCAAAGCGCCTGCCGCCGCCAGCCGCAGGCTTTCATTGTCGCGGCGCATCTCCTGCACCAAAAAATTGACCACATTGGGATGATGGATATAGCCCAACGCCTCCAAAGCCTGCCCCTTCTGCCGAATGGACAAGTCGCCGTAATCGGCGATGAGCTTAAACCAATACTCCTGAAAGGTTGCCCGAGCCAAATCTCGCTGGGCAAAACTGTCCAGGTCGTCCCAATACTGCCAGAAGATTTCCTCCCGATCCGCCTGGCTCATCAGCTCAATGGCAAACCGGTATTCCGGCAGTTGGTCGCGGCGCATAATCCACTGGCTGGCCACCTGGGCAATGTCAGTCTGGCTTTGCAGCTTCTGCTGCCGCTGATACTTCTTGCTTCTAAATGGAATCATAAAACCACCCCGTATCCAAACTAACGGCGGGTCAGCTATGAAACCGCAAAGGGCAGCACCAGATTTCCAGGCAGCCGCCCGCAAACAAAAGCTACCCTTGCAGCTTTCCCTTCATTGCTTTTCCATTCAGATAATCAAACTTACTTCCTTGCTTAGAATTTCGCGCGATAAACTCTGCGTCAATTGCATCTTTAATTTTCCACCAGCTTGTGTCCCAATTACAGAACAACAGATTATCCTGAGGCCCCTTTCCTACCAACCTCTGGATGACAATCTCCGGATTCAGATACTCCAAAAAAGTAACCACCCGTTCCACATACGCCTGCAGCGAAATCATCGCAAATTCTCCCGCTTCATAGCGGCGGCCCAATTCGGTACCGCCCACCACATACAACGAATGCAGCTTGACAAAATCAACGCCCAGCGCAGAAATAATTTTAGCTGTCTCAATTACATCCAGCTCGGTATCGCCAGGCAAATTGAGAATGACATGGGCTGTAGTCGTTAAACCGTACCGTTTAATCCGCAGCACCGCGTCAATATACTCGGCCAGCGTATGTCCCCGATTGATTTCAACCAGATTATGGTAATTTACCGTCTGTAATCCTAATTCCATATCAATATCCAAATTCCTGCTCTCTTTTAGTTCGGCCAGAAATTTCAGATACGCGTCGTTTACGCAATCGGGGCGGGTGGAAATGGCCAAGCCTACGATATCTGCATCGTCGGTAGCCGCCAGCACAACCTGCTGAAACTGCTCCAACGGCATATAGGTATTGGTGTAGGTTTGCAAATAGCTGATAAATTTATGGGCATGAAAGCGGCGCTCATAAAACGCCTTGTTTTCCGCCCATTGTTCCCGAATATTCATACTGTCCGGCAAACACTGAAAACCGGAGCCCGACGGCTCGCAAAAGATACAGCCGCCGGTGCCCACTGTGCCGTCCCGATTGGGACAGGTTCCGCCGGGAATATTTAACGGCACCTTATAAACCCGCTGTCCATATCGCGCCTCCAGCCACGGCGCATAATCACGATAATCAGGCACGATACCCGCCTCCTGTTTCTATAAGTTCATAAACAATTATACCGTTCCCGACACTGGCTGTTGCGCCGCCACATCAGGATTTAAAAATTCACTGCAAAAATGCAGCACCTGCGATTGGGCAAAGACAGAGCCTTCCATCAAGCCCAGAACGCTGATGCCCTTATAGAGCAGTAATAAAGTCAACGCCGCTAAAAATAGCGACACCAGCATACCGCCCAGCCGGTCCACCAGCCCCACCACCGGCACCAAATGCACCACACCGGCCAGCACATGACTCACAAAAAACAACAGCACACAAAACAACGCCCACAGTCCAATCAACACAAGTCCCTTCAAAATGGACAAAGCCACTGTGGTGGCAATCATATCGGCCATAGTGGCGTAAACTCCCACACCCACCGCATTGACCTGCTCCTGCACCGCCGATAAAATGCTCTGCTTCATCGAATGGGGCAAAATGGACTGATCCAGATAGGTATACAGCTGCCCCATGCCCTGAAAGCTGGCAATCATGGTAGAAAAATTATCCGGCATGGGCAATAGCTCCCGAATCGGTGCAGCCATCCGCTCTGCCACGCCAAACTGCCCATTGAGCCAGTCAGCCACAGGCGCCGCCAGCGTATAGCTGCAAGCCAAAGCAATCAGATTGCCGAATAGTCCGATCAGGCTTTTGAGAAAGCCTTTCCGAAACCCTGTCACCGCCGCAAACACAAACACCGCCGCCAAAATGATATCCAGCATTCTATCACTCCATTCTTTTTTTGTCTGTTAATTTTTTTCTTTTTGCTACCCATCGGATTTTTTTGCTACTCTTTACGTTCTTTTGCTACACTTTGCCCTATCCATTTTCTTGCTACTCTTTGCCCTATCCATTTTCTTGCTACTCTTTGCCCTATCCCTCCGTGGCTTCGGACAATTTTTTGACTGTCCGTCTTTGTCAAACTGCGTTTGCCACGACTAGGACAGTCTGCAAAATTATCCGCCCCAAGTCGGAATTTGGGCAAAGGTAGCGGGGGATTCTAAAACCATAGAAGGGCAGCGAGTGCCTTGTTCCTTTTCATATTCTGCGCGGCAAACACGCTGTAGGGACAGATGCCCACAGCTGCCCGCTGGCCGTAGGCCAGTGCTTTCATCCTGTCTGTATGCTGTCCGGTAGACACGTTATAGGGGCTGTCAGGCCAGTTTTGACAAAGGCTGCGAGGGACTGGAGCCTACCAAAGGACAGCGAGTGCTTTGTTTTTGTCTGCATTCTCTTCCGTCCTGTGTTTTAAAAACTCCCCGGCTACCTTCGCCAAAATTCCGACTTGGGGCGAACTGTGACGCGGCTTGTGCAAAGCGTGATGAACGTTAGTTCAGCAAAGCTGCACAAGCAAGGAACTGTCCGAAGCCACGGAGGGATAGGCGAAGGGTAGCAAGAAATCCGAAAAAGACCAGCGTGTATGGGGTGGGCGTTACACCCAGTCATCGTCTCTCTATGGTTGATACAAAAATGTTTCACGTGAAACATTTGCAACCTGATTTTTCTGCTTCTGCCAGCGTTTTCTGTATTGGTAGCTCTATTAGGGGGGTGGACAATACAGCTAAAATGCTGGTTTTCTGCTCAACCAATATAGCTACAGCGATTTGAGTTTGTCCTGCGCATTTTTCCCTTCACAGTGCTTTCCGCATTTGGCGCAGTGCGGTTTTTTGGTCGTCGGGAATGCGGCGGGATTCTAAGCATTTTTGAATGGTTTTCTTCCACGTATCGGTGTCTAAATGATGGTGCTGAAAATAGTCCCAGGTTTTTTCCGGTTGCTTGGCCAACGCTGTTGCCAGCGCCCAGGCCACCGCCATTTTCACATAATAGCCGTCATGCTTCACGCTGTCCAGCAACGGCAGCACCAAGTCGATGTACTCGGCCGTTAAATAATAGTCCATCATCATAATCACCGCAAAGCGGATTTGATATTCCTCGCCGCTGTGCAGATAGGGCTGCAGGAAGTCCCACACCAGCGTCTGATTTTTCTTCGCAAATTTTAAGCCGCTGCAAAAGCAGTCGCACACCGACCAGCTATTGATTTTGGGAATAAAGCTGGCCATAGATTGCAGCCGTTCTTCCGGCGTTACCTTTATAGCGCCAATGACCATGCCCTGCAGCATGATTTCCTCAAAATAATCCGGCTCTGCCGCCAGATAACGCTGCCAGTCACCGGCGGCAATCCGACCGGCCAGCTTGCGCAGCTGCGGCAGCCGCACACCCAGCACCTTGTCCACGCCAGGCAACAAACTGGCAGAAAACTTTTTATAATCATTCTCCGCCAGTTGCTCAATTTCCTGGCGCATTTCCATAAAAATATCCATGGTATCCTCCTACCCTTGCCGGTAACAGCCCCGCAGCAAGGCAATTTCTGCACCGTAGCCCTCCAGCTTGTCATGAGGCGTTTCCAAAATGAAAAATAAATGCTGCAGCTTGGGGTGATTGATGATCCGGCAAATGGCTTCTAAGCCCAGCGAGCCTTCGCCAATGGGCGCGTGGCGGTCTTTGTGGCTGCCCATAGCATTCATGCTGTCATTCAGGTGAATGGCTTTCAAGCGGTCCAACCCCACCACCGCATCAAACTCGGCCAGTACCTCCTCCAAATGATTGACAATATCATAGCCAGCGTCATATACATGACAGGTATCAAAGCACACGCCCAATTTTTCCGGCAACTGCACGCCGTCTATAATGCGCCGCAGTTCTTCAAAACGGCTGCCCACTTCGCTGCCCTTACCAGCCATGGTTTCCAGCAGCACCGTAGTTTGCTGCTCCGGCCGCAGTACCTCATCAAGCTGCTCGATGATGAAGCCGATGCCCGCGTCCATTCCCTGACCGACATGACTGCCCGGATGGAAATTATAAAAATTGCCGGGCAAATATTCCATACGCCGCAAATCGTCGGCCATCATGTCCCGACTGAAAGCGCGCACACTGGCATCGGCGGAGCAGGCGTTCATGGTGTAGGGCGCATGGGCCAAAATATTGGTAAATTGATGTTCCTCGGCCAACTGCAAAAAGGCCGCAATATCCTGCTCCTTGATTTCCTTGGCTTTCCCGCCCCGCGGATTGCGGGTAAAAAACTGAAAGGTGTCGGCATCAATTTTCAGCGCATCTTTGCCCATGGCCAGATACCCCTTCGACGCCGACAAATGACATCCGATATGTAACATGGTTCGACACTCCATTTTCCAAAATTATTCGCGCAAAACTCCAGTGTCCCTAGTGTACCATGAAACGCCGCCACTTGCCAGTTTTTCTTGTAAAAAGCAGCAGATCCTATCAGCCGCACAGCTATTGGAAATCGAAAAAAACAGCCGCCAAGAAACAAAACTGCAAAGTGAAATCCCCGCAGCTATATTAGTTGAGCAGAAAAACGCGCCAGCAAACCACGATGTTAAACTATAATCACTGTATGAGCTGCCGTATGGCATTGCTCAGGGGGCGTTATCTGTCATCATTTCATCTATGCATACACGTCTCTCTTCCTGATACATCGTAAGCTGATAGGGTGGGAGCCATCAATAAAGAACTGCATCGCCGCGCAAGGACTTGTTATGTTTCTGCGTTCTCCATTACCGGAAAAAATATTTTTTCTGCCTTCAAAAAATTCGTTCGACATTTTTCTACCCTGCATTAGGAGTCGGCAATTCACCGACCCCCAAACAAAGCATCATATACAGCCTAGAAGATAAACCGTAGCCAACGGTATAACGAATCGTTATCCCATTTCAGCTATATCACAGAACGACCTAACTGGCCTGCGGCCAGCAGACAGATGTGAGCATCTGTCCCTACAAAGATGGATAACAAGGGAACGTGCAGATTACGGAGAAATGGCGAAGTGCAGCAAACAAAAACGATGTCATAGAAGCATTCAGTCCGAAGGAACTTTTGGCATTATAAAATGGAATCGTTTCTGCAAAAGATTCTTTCGGCGAGGAAAAGAAAATGTAATTTTGGAGTTCACACTATTTTTCTGCGGGTATAACCTTTATAAATACCATAATAAAAAGATGCGGCAATTATTGGCAGCGTAGTCATGTGTCCTACAAATATCTTTTTACAAGCCTGTTTTGTGCCAAGCTTTTGTAGGTATGTCTGAAAACGCTGAGAACAAGCTAAAACATAAGAGCAGCCATGACAGTTACGAATCTGCGCTATCATGGCTGCTTTTTCCGGGACTTTTTACAGCCCCGTTATCATCAAATTTTTATTTTTCAAGGTTCGATTTTCCGTTATGCTGTTCCAGCGGCCGTTAGTCCGCATACAGTGGGAAACGGTCGGTCAGCGATTTTACCATCGCTTTTGCTGCTTCTTGATCTTTTTTCAGCAGTACGGTTTCAAAGATAGCGGCAATTTCTTTCATTTCTGCTTCTTTCATGCCGCGGGAGGTAACGGCTGGCGTTCCCACGCGGATACCGCTGGTAACAAAAGGACTTTCGGTTTCAAAGGGAATGGTGTTCTTGTTGACGGTTACATTGGCGTCATCCAGCATTTTTTCTGCTTCTTTGCCGGTTAAGCCTTTGGATTTTACGTCAATCAGCATCAAATGATTGTCGGTGCCGCCGGATACCAGACGGAAGCCCTGATCCTGCAAGCCGGCAGCCAGCGCCTGGGCGTTGGCTACAATCTGCTGCTGGTAGGCTTTAAATTCGGGCTGCAGCGCTTCGTGGAAGCAAACTGCCTTGGCTGCGATGACATGCATCAATGGGCCGCCCTGAATGCCAGGGAAAATGGCTTTGTCAATCTGTTTTGCGTATTCTTCCTTGCATAAAATCAGACCGCCTCTTGGCCCTCTCAGGGTTTTATGGGTGGTGGTGGTTACAAAGTCGGCGTATTCTACTGGGTTTGGATGCAGCCCAGCGGCCACCAGACCGGCGATATGGGCCATATCCACCATCAGATAAGCGCCTACTTCATCGGCGATTTCCCGGAATTTTTTGAAATCCAAAATGCGGGGATAAGCGCTGGCGCCGGCAACGATTAATTTTGGCTTCACTTCTTTGGCGCGGGCCAAAACTTTATCGTAGTCGATAACTTCGGTGCCTTCTTCTACGCCATAATCCTGGAAATTAAAATATTTACCGGATATATTGACTGGGCTCCCATGAGACAGATGACCGCCATGGCTCAAATTCATGCCCAGCACGGTATCGCCGGGCTGCAGCATGGCAAAGTATACGGCGGTGTTGGCGTTGGCGCCGGAATGAGGCTGTACGTTGGCATGTTCTGCGCCGAACAATTTTTTAACACGGTCTCTCGCTAAATTTTCTACAATGTCCACAAATTCGCAGCCGCCATAATACCGTTTGCCCGGATAGCCTTCCGCGTATTTGTTGGTGAGTACGCTGCCCTGGGCAGCCATCACTGCCGGGCTAACAAAGTTTTCAGAAGCAATCAATTCAATTTTGGTGTTCTGTCTGTTTTTTTCCAGAAAAATGGCTTCTGCTACTTCTGCATCTACTGGCTGCACCAGTTCTTTGATGTAGTCAATCATCTCATTAACCTCTCAGTCTTTATAAATTTTTCTTTTTTATTGCTATAGCTTCCGCTATAATCAGCACTTTATAAAATGATTGTTATCCACAACCGTTTTCGCATGCTCTATGCAGACTCTTTTATAAGGTATATTTGGCCCGTTCGCCGCCGATCAGCTTTGGTCTGCTGGCTGCCGCTGTCAATCGGGCGCTGCCGATAAATTTTACGCTGAGCCGTTTTGGCACAGCCACCGGACGCAGATGCATGCCAATCAGGGTTTCGCCGATATCCAGTCCGCCGTGGGCCTGGATGCTTTCCACCATGACAGGATCTGCTTTATGACGGTACGCATAGCTTCCCATGGAGCCGCCGGCATGAATTTGCGGCACAACGGTGACTTCTGTTAAATTATATTTTTCCATCACTTCTCGGTCTACCACCAGCGCTCTGTTTAGATGTTCGCAGCATTGAAAGGCTAGGTACAAACCTTTTTCTTCAGCCATAGGCGCTAACACTTCATACAAGGCCGCGGCAATATCCGGCTGGCTGTCTTTGCCAATGCGGCCGCCGTGTACTTCGCTGGTACTGCAGCCGATGACTACAATCTGTCCCGGCTTCAAGTTGGCTGCTCCTAAATATTCGCTGAATGCCTGCTGCATTTGCTGTCTGATTTCCTGCAATTCCATTTTAACGCACCTCTTGTTCATGAATTTTATCAATTCTTCTCTGATGGCGGCCGCCTTCAAATTCAGTGGTCAGCCAAATTTTTACGATATCCAGAGCCAGTCCCTGTCCGATGACGCGCTGTCCCATGGTCAAAATGTTGGCATTATTATGCTCGCGGGACGCATGGGCCGAAAAGGTATCATGGCAAAGCGCTGCGCGAATGCCGGGCACTTTATTGGCTGCAATGCCAATGCCGATGCCAGTGCCGCAAATCAAGATACCCCGGTCAAATTCACCGGCGGCCACCGCTTTGGCCACTGGCACAGCAATGTCGGGATAATCGCAGGATTGGGTATCATAAGTGCCAAAATCCTGATAGCCATAACCGTTTTCCGCTAAGAACTTTATCACAGCCTGTTTTAGCTCAAAACCGCCGTGGTCACAGCCAACTGCAATATTCATCACGATCGCTTCCTCCTCTTGTGTTCTGTATTTTTTATTTCTACTGCTATCATACTGCAAAGTGAACTTGCCGTATAGCTTCTCACCCAGTTTCTCTCACTTATACAGCATTAGAATTTTTTATTTTTTCAAAAACCTGACCGATACAGGCCTCCAGCACGGCAAAGCACTGGGCATATTCCTCCACCGTACCGCCGAAGGGGTCGGGAATTTCCGGCGCAGAAGGATCGCCCATTGCGTAAGCGTTGAGCAGAAAGGTCTTATCGCTGCATTGAGGCAACGCGCTATCCAGCATCCTCTTATGACTGCCCGTCATGACAAAAATATAATCGGCCTGTTCCGCCAACTCCGCTGTAATCTGCTTGGCGGTAAACTGGGACAAGTCACAGCCCTTTTCTTCCGCTACGGCAATGGCCTGCGGTGACGCCGGCGACGGGCCTGCGCACATCACGCCAGCCGACGCTACCTGAAACTGGCCGTACCGTTCTGGATTTTGCTCAATCAGCCGGCGGGCTGCCGCCTCTGCCATTGCGCTTCTACAAGTATTGCCAGTACAAACAAAAAGAATGTTCATGATTTCACCAACTTTCAAACACTTTTATCGCCTGCTGCATTGCGCAGACGGTTCATCAAGGCCGCGCCAATCTCTTCGGTGGGAAAATCCTCCGTATAGATGGCTTCTACATCGGCCTCATCAAAATATCGCAAGGCGGCAAATAAGTTGCCGGCAATCTGTTTCAAATCTTCGCGGGAACCTAAGTTGACTACCAGATTTTCATCGGCACGATGAAGCAAACGCAGCGTTTGACTGGACAGCATGACGCCAGCTTTCCCCCTATGAGCTTCTAGCTGCGTATCTATTTTTGCTGCAATTTCCTCTGGCGTACCAGTGCAGATATACACCGGTGCTTCCGGCGCATAATGGGCGTATTGCGCCGCTGGCCCACCTGTTTTTCCAAGGCTGTCTGCGACATCAGACACCGGCTGACCAAGGATTTCTTCCAGTTGTTCTTTGGTCACGCTGCCAGGGCGCAAAATGACCGGCTGTTCTCCGCTGATATCCAATACCGTGGACTCAACTCCCACAGCGCAGCATCCACCGGACACAATGGCGGCCACCCGACCTTCTAAATCGTGCTGCACATGAGACGCGGCGGTGGGGCTTGGCTTGCCTGATAAATTGGCGCTGGGCGCAGCAATAGGCAAGTTGGTCATTTGCAGCAGGCGTAACGCCACCGGATGGTTGGGCATACGGACGCCAATCGTTTCCAGTCCACCGGTCACACAGGCTGGCACCGCATTCGGACGGCACTTGAAAATTAACGTCAATGGTCCCGGCCAAAAGGCTTCCATCAGTTTCTTCGCTGCATCGGGAACCTGACTGACCAAATCCGCCAGTTGAGCCTGATCATAAATCAGCACGTTCAGGGGATTATCGGAGGGACGGCCCTTTGCCTGATAAATCTTATGCACGGCGTTTTCATCCAATGCATTAGCCCCTAATCCATAAACGGTTTCGGTTGGAAAGGCCACAATTTCCCCGGCACACAGTAATCGCGCAGCTTCTTGCAAATCTTTGTCTTGTTCACCTCGTAACAATTTTGTTTCCATAGGCTTTGCCTCTCTTCATTCACACCAATACATCTTTGACAGTTGTCAAGTTCTGTTTTTTCGTTATCATATACGGTTCTATTATATCATCATTTTGGAAAACAACACAGTTTTCTTTTTGTTTTCTTTTTGTTTTCTTCTATTTGATTTTTTGCTATTCCTTGGATTTTTTCTTTTTGCTACTTTTTAATTTTTTGCTTACACTTTGTATTTTTATTTGCTACCCTTTGCGTTTCTTTTTGCTACTCATTGGATTTTTTTGCTACCTTCGCCCGTTCCTCCGTGGCTCTGGACAAATCACTGCGCTGTTTGCCTCGATTTGGACTAACGTCCATCTCGGCTAAAACAGCTTGCCATTTGTCCATCCCAAGTCGGAATTTTGGCGAAGGTAGCGGGGTGTCTTAAACCCATAGAAGGGTAGAGAGTATCTTGTTCCTTCTGTATTTTGTACGGCAGATACATTGTAGGGTGCGATGCCGCTAGCGCGTATCTTTGCGCTGAAATCGCACCGCTGGCCGCTAGGTCAGTATTTGGCCAAAGATAGCGGGGAGTTTTTGAACCCATAGGACGGCAGCGAGTACCCTTTTTGTCATCCTGAGCGAAGCGAAGGATCTTCTCTCCGGTGTTAGACTTCGGAAGACCCTTCAACAGGCTCAGGGTGACAAAGCGGTTCTATCCCTTGGAAGATGCTTCGACAAGCTCAGCATGACAAGACCGGCTCAGAGTGACATGTTCTGTCATCCTGAGCGAAGGGCGCAAGCCCGTAGTCGAAGGATCTTCCCTCTGGTATTGCCCAACGACGCCACACACGAAAAAGCAGCATAACAGCTCACAATATATGGGTGGGCGCTGCGCCCGGTCAGCACTTCTTTATTATGCACTGGTTCAGACAGATGTTCTTTGTTTGATGCAAAAATGTTTCACGTGAAACATTTGCAATTGTGATTTTCTGCTTTTGCCAGCGTTTTCTGTATTTTGCGCTCTAATAGGGGGGTACAAAATACAGCTAAAATGCCTGTTTTCTGCTCAACCAATATAGATGCGAGGATTTGAGTTTGCTTCTTCGTTTTTCATGTGTTATCCATCTGTTTTTTGTTATGTTTGCTGCCGATGGGGAGGCGATTCACCCCCTCATTTTTCTTCACAGCTTACATGGCTTCCATAAAGCGGCGCTGCAATTCGGCTTTTTCTTTTTCTTCTTCTGGGTCTAGGTTGCAAATGCGCAGCAACACGCTGTACATCAGCTTCAAGCCGTTTTGCACAGCTTCGTCGCTGACTGCTTCTTTTTTGTTATGGCTAATGCCTTTATCGCAGGGTACAAAAAACATGGTGGCTCTGGTTAAACCGGCCATATACATGGTGTCGTGCCCTGCGCCGCTGACCATGTGCAAAAAGGTCAAACGGTTTGGCACACATTGTTCTACTAGCAGCTCTGCCATATCGTCGTCCAGCTTCACCGGCTGTTCCTGTCCTAAAATAGCTGGCTCTATCTTTAGCTTTCTTTCCGCAGCTATACGATTTAGTTCTTCGTGTAATTTTGTTACCACTTCGGCAATCACGTCTTTCTCGATACCGCGAATATCCACATAAAGCTCTACATGGCCCGGCACAATATTAATGGCTTCATTGATTACATCACATTTGCCCACTGTAGCCACAATCCGTTTGTCTGCATATTGACGCCCCAGCTTTTCTACTGCCAGAATCATTTCGGCAGCGCCGGTGAGCGCGTCGTTGCGGGAGCCCATGGGGCAAGCGCCGGAATGGGCCGCTGTGCCTTCTACTGTAATGCGCAAACGGTATGGCGCTGCAATATGACCCACAATGCCGATATCGGTATGCCGTTCTTCCAGCACCGGTCCTTGTTCAATATGCATTTCAATAAAGCCGAAAGCATTTTTGATATAGTTGCGCTCTGCATATAAATTGTCCGGATTGCCGCCTAATTTTTTTATTTCATCATATAAACTGATGCCATCTTTATCGACATAACCTTTCAGCATTTCGCCGGTCAGCCGTTCCGCTAACAGCTTGCTGCCGACGGTGGCGCAATTAAACCGGCTGGACTCTTCGCAGCGGAACACAATTAACGTGACTGTGCGGCGCTGCGGCATACCGTCTAATAAACGCATCGCATGGAAAGCGGTCATCACGCCCAAAAGACCGTCATATTTGCCGCCGTCTGGCACGCTGTCCATGTGGGAGCCTAGCAGCAGCGGCGGCATATTGGCATCGCCGTCATCGGTGCCGCGCCGTGTAATCCACAGGTTTCCGGCGCCGTCCCATTTCACCTCAAAGCCTGCATTTTCCGCCATTTTGGCCAATAAGCCATGGGCCTCCTGGTCTGCCGCTGTGTAAGCCAAGCGGTCCACGCCGCCGTCTGCATTCTGTCCAATAGCAGAAAGGACGGCAAAGTCGGCCTGATACTGTTCCCATTTTAATTGCTGTACAGAAATTCCTCTCATCATCCAAACTCCTTTGCAAAATTCTATTTTGTTACTGTTCTTTACGATTTTTTATAAAAATTGTGAAAAATCTTTTATATTTTTATAATTACTCTTTTTCTCGGAACACTCCTGCATTTTATCATATTTCTATCTTCTTGCCAAAGGGAAACCAGTTTTTATTTGAAAATATCCTGTTTTATGATAAGTTTTGTGACCATTTAGTAACACTCTGGTTACAAAATGGCTTTTTGCCTTTTCCTTTTGGAAAAATTGTGCTAGAATAGGGGTGCGTTTGAAAGGCTTTTTTATTTTACTTACGCAAATCTAATTTTGGTTTTTCTTCTTACAAAATTGCAGTATTTGATGAAAACAAAAAGGAACTCCAACGAAAAGAAAGGTGGCGGTTTGCAGATTTTATCTGCGTAACGTATGAACAATCTGACGGCAAAGTTCATGAATTTTATTGAAAACACTGGATCAAAAAAGTATTTCTTAGGTAGTATCGTAGTAGCGCTTCTTATCGCATTTGCATGTACATTTTCTTTGAGTACTTCCTATGCAGTTGTCATTGACGGCAAAACAATGGGACAGATCAGCTCGGCAGCAGCTTTGAATCAGGCATTGGCAGCAACCAAAGAAAAAGTACAACAGGAAACAGGACTGGAAATCATAGCTTCTTACAATACAGTAGAAGCAGAGGTTGGTCATCATTTCTTCACAGCAAAAATGAACAGCACAGAATTGGCCGCTTTGTTAGAAGAAAAAGTTGAATGGCTAACCGCTGGCGCTGTTATCAATGTAAACAACGGAGAAATCCAATTTGCAGTGGCAACGGAAGACGACGGCCAGAAAGTATTGGACAAGCTGAAAGAATCGGCTACCGCCGATTTGGGCGACGCTGTTGTGAAATCGGTTGATTTCCAGGAAGACGTCAGCGTAGAAGCTGGTAATGTAAAGGTTTCCGAAATTCAATCGCCAGAAAAAATTCTGGAACAGATTCAAGAAGGAAAAGAAGAAGTAAAAACCCATATTGTTGAAGAAGGCGAATCTTTCTGGATGATTGCCCACAACAATGATTTATCGGTAGATGAATTACAGAAATTGAACGCTGACACCGTACCAGAAAAATTGCAGATTGGTCAGGAAATTGTATTGACCAAGCAGGAACCACTGATCAGCGTAGTTGTTACCAAGGAAGTTACCGTGGAAGAAGCAATTGCACATTCTACTGAATATAAAGACACTTCCAGTTTGTTAAAAGGCGAAAGCAAAGTGGTAACACAAGGTTCTGATGGTAAGAAAAGCGTAACCTATGAAGTCAAAGAAGCAAACGGTAGCACCCTTGAAAAAAGTGTTGTGAAAGAAGTGGTAATCTCTGAACCTGTTACCGAAGTGGTCAACAGAGGCACCGGCTCTATCAAAATTTCTTCCCGTTCTGCTTCTAACAGCAACGGCGGCAGCGGAACATTGGCATGGCCGCTGAGCAGTAATAAAATCACATCGCCTTATGGCACCAGAAGCCGTGGTTTCCACTCTGGTATCGACTTAGCGGCAAAAACAGGCACTTCCGTTTATGCGGCTGCTGGCGGTACTGTAGAATTGGCAAGCTGGTATTATGGATACGGAAATTGCGTTGTCATCAATCATGGCAATGGCGTAAAAACAAGATATGCTCATTTATCCGCTTACAAAGTCAGCGTTGGTTCAACCGTTTCCCGCGGTCAGTTGATTGCGTTGTCTGGTAATACTGGCAACAGCACTGGCCCCCATTTGCACTTTGAAGTGATTGTCAACGGCGTAACCAAGAACCCTGTAAATTATTTAAACTAAGATTGCAACCAAATCTAAACAGGAAATTAAATGCACAGGAATTGCTCCTGTGCATTTTTTGTGTTATGATACTGTAAACTGATATTATACGGCTGATTTGATTACAGTACCAATAAAGGAGGATTTTTTCATGTATGAAGTATTAATTATCGGGGCCGGTCCAGCCGGTATGACTGCCGCTATTTATGCAGCGCGGGCAGGTTACAAGACCGCTGTCTTAGAACATGGCGTTCCTGGCGGTCAGGCGGCTACTACCGATATGATTGAAAATTATCCCGGCTTCCCGGAAGGGATTTCCGGCCCGGAACTGATGATGAAATTTTTTGAGCAAACGCAGACTTTTGGCGTAGAATTGATTTACGAACAGGTACAGTCGGTGGAATTAAACGGCGCCATAAAACGGGTAACTACCGATAAACAAACCATCGAAGCAAAAGCTGTCGTAATCGCTTCCGGCGCCAAACCAAGAGCATTAGGCGTTGCCAACGAAGGTCGTTTGCGCGGCCGCGGCGTTTCCTACTGCGCTACCTGTGATGGATTTTTCTTTAAGGATCAGCCAGTGGCCGTTGTCGGCGGCGGCGATACCGCTGTAGAAGAAGCCATGTATTTGACTAAAATGTGCTCCAGCGTTACGCTCATTCATCGCCGCGATGAGCTGCGGGCTAACAAGCTGGCGCAAAGCCGGGCTTTTGCCAACGAAAAGCTTAACATTCTCTATGACACTGTTGTGGATGAAATTATCGGCGACGATAAGGTCAGTCAATTAAAGCTGCGCAACAAAAAGACTGATGAAACCAGCACGCTGGACATCAACGGCGTCTTTATTTTCGTAGGCTATCTGCCTAACAACGCGTTCTTCCCTCCAGAATTGGAAGTGAATGAACAAGGCTATATCATTACCGATGATGAAATGGCAACCAACATCCCAGGAGTGTTTGCCATAGGGGATGTCCGTCAAAAGAAGCTGCGTCAAGTTACTACCGCAGTTGGTGACGGCGGCGCCGTTATGCACGGCATTGAAGAATATTTCCGCGCTTAAAGACTGGAGGTTCTCTTATGTATTATAATAAGAAAAAACAAACCAAGCTGCAAAAAATCTTTTTAGTTGTTCTTGTAGCCATGCTTTCTGTTGGTTTGTTGCTGCCGTCCTTCCTATCTATTTTCTCCTATATGTAATAGGGTTGACAAAAAAGCCAGCTGCTATGATGTTTCATAAAGCAGCTGGCTTTTTACTATGCTTCATTTTTTAAGCTACTGTCTTTTGCTTCTTCCGCTTCTTCGGCAGGCACTATAATTTCATAGGCTTTATGCAGAACTTCAATCTGCACCTCCTGTAAATTACCGCCAAATTCACCGTCTAAAGTCCAGGAGATTTCTTCTGTAGCCGATATCCGCAGCGCGCTGGTGTGAAATGCATGCAGACAAGGATTGTTGAAATCATTCAGCAGCAACGCTGCAATAGCGCCTTGCAGTTCCATCGGGTTGCGCGGCATCTTCACCAATAAAACCTCTAACAGTCCATCATTCATGGAAACATTGGCTTTGGTATTCATTTTGAAACCGCCGACCGAAATGGAATTGGACACCATGCCAAAAATAAATTCTCCGCAAATGGTTTCGCCATCATGCTCTACGGTCAACTGATAACCCTTGATTTCTGCCAGATGCTTAATGCCTTCTAAAATATAGGCAGCCCGTCCCAAAGCGTTTTTGAATTGCTGCGGCGTAGAATAGCTGACTTCTGTAAAAGCACCAAAAGCCGCCACATAGACAAAATGCCGCTCATTAAACTGCCCCACATCACAAGAGAAGGGCCGTCCTGTTACAATCACATCTGCTGCCTGTAATGCGTTGCGGGGAATGCCCAGGCTTACTGCAAAATCATTGGTGGTGCCGGCCGGAATATACCCTAGCCACGGATGGCTGCCAGAATGCAGCAGACCTCCTACAGCTTCATTTAAGGTGCCATCGCCGCCGGAACAGACAACCAAATCGTACTGTCCGGCTTCAGCCTTAATAATTTCAACCAGTTCGCCGGAATATTGGGTCGTCCGCACCACAACCTTCCAATCATGTTTTACAAATTTATCGACAACCTCCAGCAAATTATTTTTAATTTCTGCTCTCCCCGCTTTGGGATTGACCAGAAAAAGCAAAGTCCTCTGCATGAACTGTCCCTCCTAGAATAATGCCGCAATATCATCCATCCGCTGCTGCGCCAATGCATAACCGTAACGGTAGCAGGCTTCTATCTTATCCATATCTTTTTCAAAGCTATCGATAATACCATGATGGGCGGGGCGCAACAGAACTGCTTTGCCCTGTCGCTCCAACTCCTCACAAAAGCGGACGGTTTCGTTATATTTGTTATGCCGTGTCAGCAAAGGCTCCACCAAATTGGGATACTTCCGTTTTAATACCCGCGCCGCGGCCAAATTACTTTTGCTAAGTGTTTTCTCGTAACCGACAGGACGGGTCAATATAATCAATAGCTTTTCATTGCCATCAGCCAGCGCCTTTCGCACAGGAATGGGATCACAAATTCCGCCGTCAAAGTATTCCTCTCCATTCAGCGGAATGGCTGGAAATACCAACGGAATGGCGCAGGTTGCTTTTACCATAGTATTGGCTCTGTCTAAATCCTTCCCGTTCAGATATTCCGTTTTGCCAGTTCGTGCGTTGGTAACGCCTACCAAATAGGTTCCCTCATATTGGGCAAAGGTATCCCAGTCAAATGGAATCAGCCGATTGGGAATTTCCTCAAAAGCAAACTGCAAGCCAAACAGGCTGCGGCATTTTAAGAAGTTCCCTGCGCCGATATACCGTTTATCGTGGCGGTATTGGCGCAAAATTTCTAAATTGCGCCCCTTTTGTTTAGATATATAAGAAAATCCATCGGTAATTCCCGCCGACACGCCAATGCAATAGGGAAAGAGAATGTCATGCTCCAGCATGGCGTCCATAACGCCGGCGCTGAATATGGGACGAAACGTCCCCCCTTCTAATACCAATCCCGGCATGTGCCCATCTCCTCTTTATATAAAAAATTATAAAACTCTCTGTAGCGTTTTGTAATATTATCTTATTTTATTCTGCCTTCTGAGGAAAAAGCCCTTCTTTAAAAAATGGTTTTATGTCGGTCACAGAAAAATTCACTAAATATTTGCAGCAACATCTTTCTTTTTTTCAACATATATGTTATACTTATTTTAAGGAAAAGAAAAATTTTATTTTCCTTAACAACAAAATTATTTGACGCATCAGGAGGAATTTATATGGCTAACATTGTTATTACGATTGGTCGAGAATACGGTAGTGGCGGGCACGAAATTGGTGAGAAGCTGGCCAAGGAACTGGGCTTCAAATTCTATGACAAAGAATTATTAAAAATTGTCGCCGAAAAAAGTGGTATTCAAGAGCAGGTATTGCAGAAAGCCGATGAAGCTGCCTCCAATCCATTGTTCGCACCTTATTATCCACCATCCATCGATCCGGGCTCTTTGAACGACCGTGTTTTTAAAATGCAGGCCGATTTAATCAAAGAAAAAGCAGATGCTGAAAGCTGCGTAATTGTTGGACGTTGTGCAAACTATGTACTGGAAGATCGCGAAAATGTAATCCGTGTATTCATTTATGCCGACATTGAAAAACGTATCAATCGCATTATGAGCCGTCATGGGATTGCTGACCGCGACGTTGCCAGCAAATTAATCAAAAAGACAGATAAACAGCGCCGCAGCTATTATCAGTTTTACAGCGAAATGAAATGGGGCCGCATAGAAGGTCAGGATTTATTAATCGACAGTGGCCTGCTTGGAATTGACGGTACCGTTGCTCTATTGAAAGATTTAGTAGAAAAGAAATTGGCGCAATAGTAACTATTATTTAAAAAGTCAAACAAAATAAGGAAGAGAGGAAGAACGGTCATCTATCGACCTGTCTTCCTCTTTTTTCGGTTTTTATTTATTTTTCTATGCTAAATTTTTAGAAAATAAGGTTACCTAGCGGAATTCCAACTAAAATGGCTAAGATTAAAGCAAGGACAAGATGCATAATACCATTCACATAACCATCCTTAGAAGATAGTGAACTATGTCCAAATATCAGTGCTGCATTCATACTTGCTGCAGGAGTTGCAAATGCAAAGGTCAGAGCCCATACCAAACACATATACAAGGTTGCAGGATTACCGCCCATAGAAGCAAACAGTGGACAGAGAATTGGCAGTAAAACGATTGCCACTATTAAATTGTGTACAAATTGTGTAATAATACCTATTACAATTGTACAGATGATTATAAATAAAATGCCGTCCATATTTGTTAAAATTGGCGTTAAGAAGCCCATCAGCGTTGCCATGATGCCGCATTCCTCTGCATTAAATGCAGCTGCCAAAGGCGTAGAAGCTACTAATAACCAAATTACTTCCCAAGGGATTGTATGGGCAGCCTTTTGTAAATCTGCATAAGGTGTTCCATCCTTTTTCCGAATCCCTGATAAGATGTATAAGATAATTGTCATCATACCCATAATACCCAGCGTTTTGATTTGTTGTATAAACACCAATTCGTCTGGAAGAATAATGGGCAATAGCATTACAACTAAGAAACCCACTAACAACGCCAAGCCAAATTTTTGATCTCTTGTCATAGCTGGACATTTCTTGTCTCTATATATTTCTGAAGCGGCACCAATTTTACTTAAATCCAATTTTAATATAAATTTTGCCACTAACAAAATAAATACTACATAGAGATTTATCATCACAATTTCCCAAATAATAAGCGGAAGTTCTGGGATAGAACTCTGCATGCCTTGTGCATAAAAGCCGAGATACATAATCTGCCCTGAGAAAAACGGAAACATATAGCTTGCGGTTATATATACAACCATCAAAGCCGGAATCATAAAAGTGAGAAATGGGTTACGTTTCTCATAACCTGCCTCTTTTGATAAAACAACTACCATTTCCCATAACATAAACAGCCCCACCCATTGAGCTTGCAGCACAGAAAGCAATTCCATGCCCAAAAGCAATACTGCAACTAGTATCCAAGGTCGTCCAATAATAATTTTTCTGCTCATTAACCACTCCGTTAACCAGGTTGTTACGCCCGTCGTTGCAATCGCACCAGAAAATATGAATATTACTATCATCATCGGGACCAAATAATAAGAAAACCCATCTACATATGCCTGCTGCACACCTGTAAAGCCGACCAATGCAAGAGCCAGCATAGAAAACAGACTAGGAAAGATAATACCCAATGTCAGCCATCCATAAATAGAGCCAACAAAAACGCCTAAACATTTCATCCCCAACTCTGTAATTGCTCCAAACGGAGGCAAAAAGCCAATGCCAAAAGTAAGTAACATATAAATAATAAGATTTATATAATAAATTCTGTTTTTACTTGCTGTTTCAGATGACATATTGATTTCAACTCCTTCTAAATATTGCAGAAATTCCCTGATACTTAACTACTAACTTATCATTTCTGCAAAATTTTAACGCTAGCAAAACTATAATGAAACCTTCATAATATGTGTCTATAATTCGCTCTGCACATGAAACAATTCACCGCACAACTATTTTTATACTTGCAGAAGATCTATAGATTTATAGCAAAGCATGTAATAAATTTAATGGAGATTTGGAGTATTTAACTCTAAATCTCCATTTTTATTAATATTTTTACTCATTTTTATAAATCTATAACTTATCGTTCACGAAATTTCTCTCGCACATAAGAAATAACAAGACTTATGCTTTCATATACTACATTTCTTTACTTAAAATCTGATATACAGGAGCGCCTTCGCATTGCTTCGGCATACGCACGCCACCTAACAATGCCACTGTTGGTGCCACGTCTACCTCCCGAATAATCCGGTCTGTAATGAAATTCTCTTTAATACCTGGTCCAGCTGCCAGGAAGATTGGCGACACAGATGTATCAGCAAAACCAAATGTTGTTGACAGGGAATCACCATGGTCACGGTTGTAACCTTCGCTCATCCAAACACAGATGTCTCCGCATTCTGGACCGCCATACCCCAACAAGACTGCATCACGGTTACGCAAAGCCAATGCCACAACACGTTTCCCAGTTTTAGGATCCCGATAACCATATAAGGCTGTCATAATCTCTTCTTCTAATTCATATTGATCTTCTGGTTCTACAATTCCGTGTTCTGTGCGTCCTTTCAAATTCAAATAAATGTTGTTACCACGGCAAGCTACAGCTTTTGTTTTACTCCAATCTACTTCATGAAAAAGGTTTCCGTCTTCATCCTTCTTAACCTCTGTGAATCCCAATTCACGCATAATGCCTACATTCACACCAGACGGATCGCCCATCAGTTGTACCTCATGTTCTGGGCAAACTTGTCCATGGTCTGATACAATCACAATCGTCCAGTTTTCATCTAACAAATGCATAAACCGGCCAATATAATCATCAGTCTGCATATACACTTCTTTAAACAATTGTTGATACCGTTCCGCTGGCAAATTATTGTGTCCTTTTCTCAAGAATTTCACAATCATGTGACCTTCCAGGTCTACATTATGAAAGTGAGAGAAAATTACATCATATTTATCATGCTCAATAAAGTAATTCAAAACATCTGCCTGCCATTCACCACCAGCAGTCCAGTTGGCAAACATACAGTCCCTGATTAATTGCTCATCGCCAGCGCCTAATAAACTGGTCGGTTGCGAATAGCCAACATTTTCGATTACTTCTTTATACAAGCTCTTTGGATGCCAAACTGCATCATTATCAACATTCATGCCCGCCGAAATCCACATTTTAATATAATCGCCTTCTGGAGATAATTCTAAGATACGCATATTCCGATTGGCCATATAATGTACATCATTTTTATAAGAGTCGTCCACCAAATCTTTGGTGAATACGCCCTCTTTCAGAATCGCCATAGGTTCTGCATCTTTTTTAGAATGATAAATCTCTACACGATCGTAAACACCCTGCGCATTCTTTACAATCAAACACGGTCTTCTTACAAGACCATTCCCATGCAGCATTACAAATTCTTTCGCATCCTCTGGAGCACTAGCCCAACCGGTTGCCATTTTAATAGGAGAATGAATGACATCAAATGGGCTATCAGAGAGCGCGCCTTCTCCATCTTCCTCTGTTAATAAAACAATCCGCGTAATTGCACTATCATCGTAACTTGTATCAAAAAATAAATTTACTCCATCTTCGCCAATTTCCAAATCCTCAATGACACAAGGTACTTTCCCATCGGAAGCAGCACGGCGCCGATATAACACTTCTGTTGTCTTTTCACTGGCTATCAACAATTTTTCTGAGTCAACAACACCGCCGCCCATATTGACAAAACCCGGCTGTGTACCATCTACAACATGTAAATTGGGGCTGTCAGAGCTTGGTGGCCAAGAAGAACCTGGCCAATGCCAAACCAACGTTCTTTTCCCTGCTTCTGCAAATACGTTCCATAATTGTTCTGCTTTACAACGTCGAGAATCAATATTATAACAAGTCCCATCAATCCCAACCTGTCCCATAAAATCTGTAATTCCATGTGTCACCGGGAAGGCGCCTGTCGCTAAGGTAGTCCACATCGGCGGGGTAATAGTCGGCTGTCCACCTAGCATTACCAAATCCTCACGACATGCCCCACGTTCCATAAATTTTTTCAGATTGGGCATAACACCTTCATCTACATATTTTCGAGCTAATCTTGGATCTAACCCATCAATACCAAGTACCAAAATCTTTTCACTCAATGCTTTTCTTTCTACTGTCATGAAAAGAACCTCCCTCGCCTGAACGAATATTATCTAAAGCTATCAAAAATCAAGTGCGCACTTTTATACTTCTAATATATAATTTTTGCTAATATTAATCAAACACTTAATTTATGATAACTATTTAGTTGACAATTTTCGTTTGTATCGTATAATAGAGATTAAAAAGAAATATACTATTGTTATCTAAAAGGGTGGTTATAACGATGCGCTTGGAGCAACTACAATATTTAATCACAATTGCCCACTGTCACTCCATGCGGAAAGCCAGTGAAACTTTACATATTTCTCAACAAAACATTAGTAAGGCCATTTGTAATCTTGAAGACGAACTAGGTGTTCAACTGCTTGAACGTACAACAACAGGCTGCTTTCTTACACAAGACGGTGAAAAAGTTTATCATTTAGCCAGTGAGATTTGTCAGCGCACAAAAAAAATTTCAACACTATTTCCGTCTAGACAAATCTTATCACAATATGAAACACTGAAGGGGACTTTTTCTGCTGCCTCAATCCCAGGTTATACCCCGTTTATGTACAATACCTTGATGCAACTCAAGGACCTTTGCCCACAACTCACTTTTCATTTAGAAGAAAAAGAAGCACTTGATGTTGTAAATTATTTAATTGCCACAGGACACGAATGCGGTCTGGCTACACTTGACAGCAAGATTCGTTTTATTACTGAGCCAAGCTTCTGGAATCATTACGAAATCCTGATTTTGCGTCACGATTATTTAAAAGTGTTCACTACCATATCTTCTCCACTCGTACAATATCAAAGCATTTCCAATAAACAATTATCACAATATCCTTTAATTTCCTATGCCACCGCTTCAACACATAAACCTTTAACATTACAGCTACTTGACGAAGAAGGCATTCAGTATCAGCAGTTCATGTCTTCCAATAGTCAGGCTATTTTCAACGAATTCATTATTCAAAAAAGAGCAATTGCGATATCGTCCGATTTGGTTTTCAAAACAGCTGTCAGGACAAATTCTGATAATCTCATTCTTTTGCCCATGACGCATAAAATCCCAATCGTCCATGTCTATATTCGAAAACGGAAGCTATCTGCTGTTGGACAAATTTTTGATTGGCTGTTATTACAGAACCTTCAGGAGTTTGGCCTCACACCAACTCTCTATAATCCTTAAATTAACTAAATTTTTATAGCAATAAGAATATCCTCTTGGCTAATCGCAAAAAAAGACAACCGTTTAGACCCTAAACAGTTGTCTTTCTCTCTATTGAAATTAACTATTATTTTCAAAAAATTTTCTTCCAGCTAAAATCATTTCACCTTTACCCCCAACAGCTTGCTCAATTCCAACGCTTGCAAGCTGTTCACGGTTAACCCCTGCAATTCATTATAATTGTCAGATAATAACAAGCCTTCTATCTGGCAGGTTGAAAAGTCCAGATTTTTCAGCGATGTGCAGAAAAAATCCGCTCTGCTTAAATCACACGCTTCCCACTGACATTGCTTTAGCTTGCAGCTAGACAGACTGCATTCTTGCAAGTTACATTGTTGAAACTGCACCATCTCCAAAATAGCTCTGGAAAAATTGGCATAGCGCAGTTGACAATGTTGCAGCAGCAAATGGTGCAAGCTGCTTTCCTTCCACAAAATGCCCGGTCCTTTGATTTCTTCCAGCGCACAGCAATCCCAGTAGCTATCGCTGAAATTACAATTAGATAAATCGCTGTTACGGAAGATACTGTACCGAAAGCTGGCTTTTTCAAAATTGCAGGCAGAAAAACGGCAATTGGCGAATACAACGTTGCGAAAGGTTACGCCATGGCAATTTAGTTCTATACAGGATAAGCCTTTCACCAAACAATTCTCTATGGAGCTTTCTTCATAAGCCGCTAACTCTAACAATGCCAGAAAATCCTCCTGATTTGCAATCAACTGCAAATCAGCTTCCTTCAATTGAGGCTGACGCAGCGGTTTTCCAACTATCTTTTCTGTCATCATCGTGTTCCTTTCTGCTGCCGAGCCAGCAAATCCGGCAGCACCTGTGCTAAATCGGCGCCCACACAAATTGCTTTCTGTCGATTTTCTTCCACGCAGAGAGGGTGCATGGTATTCACACGAATCAGTTTAGCGTGTTTATGGTTCATTGTTATCTGTTCAAAGGGGAAACGAATTAATTCGGGCATGGTATAACCTACGCCTAACTCCAAAATAATCAGGCGGTTGCGGGCAGAACCATTAATAAACCGAAAATATGCTTCGTTTTTCTCCTGGTAAGGCTCCGCGCAAAAATTTTTCCCTGTATAAACATTCATCACCAATGGAGCGCCGCAGTGGGGACATTTTGGCAAGTAGACTGCATCTTTTTGTAGTTGCTGAAAATGCTGTTTGCCAATCCAAGTATGATTGCGGCAATTTTTACTGCACTGTACCCGCGCCATGTCGCCCTGCGCTTTATAAATGCGAGAAAGCTCTAAACCGCTGTGCTGCAAAAAGCCGTCAGGATTACTGTCTATGATGAAATAATCCTTGCCTGCTAATAGCTGCGCCAATTTTGTATACAGCATTGGCACAGTTTTATGAAGCCTCTGCGTTTCAATATACGGCATCCAAAAGGGCCAGTATTCTTTCTCATGCAATTTTTTATCCAACGGAAGCGCATCTACACCGGCAGCGTGTGGAAAGCCTGCGCCCACGCCCAGCAAAATTTTTTCTGCCTGTCGCAATTCTTTTATAATTTGCTCCGCCTTTTCTTGGTTCCATGTCGTATCAGTTTTATTAGACATTTTCTTCACTCCGTAAATTCTATTTGCTTTATTATAGCACAACAATAGAAATTGCTCATCTGCATTGTCTTTTTTTTCTCAGATAGTGTATAATAAGTTATCAAAATGATTTGGAAACAGGAGGTTCGCCTTATGGCTGAATTTACAAGTGATAAAATGCTGCCGCAGAGTTTAGAAGCAGAACAAGCCGTACTGGCAGCCATGTTTAATGACCGCGACGCTATCTTAGAGGCAATCCCGCTATTAAAAGAATCCGATTTCTATCGACACGATCATGGTGTTTTGTTTGCTACCATGCGTAAAATGAATGAACAAAATGTGCCCGTAGACTTGGTCACTATCACAGCCCAGTTAGATAAAGACGGCAATTTAGAGAAAGCTGGCGGAATCGCCTATGTGGCCCAAATTGCCAATTCCATCGGCAACGCCGCCAATGTTGCCTATTACGCCAATATCGTCAAGGAAAAAGCCGTACTGCGCGATTTAATCAGCATTGCCAGCAATATCTCCAACCGCAGCTATGATGATACAGAGGATACAGAAAAAATTCTGGACGACGCGGAGCGCATGGTGCTGGAGATTTCGCAAAAACGTACCCGCTCCGGCTTAACGCCAGTGGCTGAGGTCATCGACCAGTCGTTGAGCCGTCTGGAAATCCTTTCTCAGAAAAAAGAAGGCTTGACCGGCCTTACCTCAGGATTTGTAGATTTAGACCGCATGACCTCCGGCTGGCAAAAATCAGACTTTATCATTTTGGCTGCCCGCCCTGCTATGGGGAAAACTGCTTTGGCTCTAAACATGGCGCAAAATGCCGCAATGGCCACCAAACAGCCGGTAGCCATTTTCAGCTTAGAAATGTCAAAGGAGCAGCTGGTCAATCGTATGATTTCCTCTTTGGCAGAAATTGACCAGCAGACACTACGCAACGGCCGCATTTATGGTGATGACTGGATTCGCCTGGTGAATGCTGTAGCGCCCTTAGGGGAGGCTCCCGTTTACATTGATGATACGCCAGCCATCTCTGTGCGGGAAGTACGCGCCAAAGCCCGCCGTTTAAAAACAGAGCAGGGCTTAGGGTTAATCATTATCGACTATCTGCAATTAATGGGCAGTACCGGCCGCATTGAAAGCCGGCAGCAGGAAGTTTCACAAATATCCCGCAGCTTGAAAGCATTAGCCAGAGAATTAGATATTCCCATTATCGCCCTCTCCCAATTAAGCCGTTCGGTAGAACAGGGACAAGAGAAAAAACCAAGCCTGAGCCATTTACGGGAATCCGGCTCTCTGGAACAAGATGCCGACATCGTTATGTTTATTTATCGCGATGAATATTATAATGAAGATTCAGACAAAAAAGGCCAGGCTGAAATTATCATTGCCAAGCACAGAAACGGCGCCACCGGCTCTGTAGATTTAAGTTTCCGCAAAGAATTTACCAAATTCGGTAATCTCAGCAGAATGCCCGGTTAAAAACACTTTAACGCCAAACCATTCACCGCTGCTGCACAAACATCCTGTGTAGCAGTTTTTATTTTCCAGAAAATAAAAAAGAGATACGGAAAAAACTCCATATCTCTTTCACTGCTATTTCGCCATTTTTAACAACGCAATGTCATAAGAATTGCGGCACGTTGCCTGTTCGCACTCATACACCCATTCTGCCAAAACGGTGATTTTTTGATTGCATTCTTTCCGGAAATCAGCAATTCGTTCTTCTAAAGTCACTTGACCATCCATCAAGGCATGAATCAATACAGTGTGTTCCTGTTGCTGTTCTAATATATCCGCTTGCCCCTGTTCCAAGCGGTCCAAGCGCGAATTTACCACTTTTAACTCTGACTTGATGCCAGCCACATCTGTTTTTAGAACAGCTACATCCGTCTTCAAATCTGCTACGTCAGTTTTTAGAGCAGCTACATCTGTCTTCAAATCTGCCACATCAGTTTTTAATGCAACTACATCTGTCTTCAAATCTGCCACATCAGTTTTTAGCGCAGTTACATCTGTCTTCAAATCTGCCACATCAGTTTTTAGCGCAGTTACATCTGTCTTCAAGTCTGCTACGTCAGCCTTTAAAACCGATATGTCCGATTTCACATCATCCATATCTGTCCGTAAGCCCCTTAATTCTGTTAACACCAACTCCATACTTTTTTCTAAATCCATATAAATCTCCCCTCTTGATTTGAAATAAATACGCCGCTAGCATCTTTTGAACTACATGGAAGGGTACGATTATAAAAAGATGGTTTCTATCTTGGCATATATACAACATCTTCGCGTGTTATTTTAATATTATACCATAGTAGGAACTGAAATGCCAACAAAAATTTTTAACGCCGTCCGTTTTTATTGCTAGTTTATGTAAAAAAGGCGATGCTATACAATAACACCGCCTTTTCAGTATTCTTTGCTATTTTACTGCCGCTACCGCTTTTTTCATTGCGCAAACGAAATCGGACACCGGCCCTACACTATCTTTTCCGTGTTCAGCAACAATTTTTACAATGGCGCTTCCACAAATGACACCATCGGACAACTTCGCCATTTCCACAGCCTGCTGCGGATTAGAAATGCCAAAACCAATAGCACAGGGAATCGTACTTACCTGCTTTACATTTTGAATTAACTGACCAATATTGGTATTAATCTGTGCGCGCATCCCCGTAACACCTAGCGAAGATACACAATACAAGAAGCCTTCTGCTTCAGCGGCAATTTTTTGCACTCGATCTGCCGATGTTGGCGCAATCATAGAAATTAATGCAATATCATTGGCGCGACAGCCTGCTAATAATTCTGTTTTTTCTTCAAAAGGCACATCGGGCACAATAATGGCGTCAATACCAGCCTCGCGGCTGTTTTTCATAAAACGGTCAATTCCATAGGAAAACACTGGATTCATATAAGTCATAAATACTAAGGGTACCGTGGTCTGCTGACGAACTCGTTTCACCATATCAAAAATTTTGTCAGTGGTAGTGCCTGCTGCTAGAGCACGCACATCGGCTTCTTGAATAACCGGCCCTTCTGCAATTGGGTCAGAAAAAGGAATGCCAATCTCAATAATGTCAGCTCCTGCCTGCGCCATGGCTACAATTAAAGTTTCGGTAGTAGCCAAATCTGGATCGCCGGCAGTTACAAACGGAATAAACGCTTTGCCATTAGAAAAAGCCTGCTGTATCTTATTCATATAAATCCACTCCTCTATAACGGGCAATGGCTGCCACATCTTTATCTCCTCGACCAGACAAACAAATTACCATAATTTGCTCTGGTGTCATTTCCTTGGCTAACTTCTTCGCATACGCAACGGCATGCGCGCTTTCAATGGCTGGAATAATTCCTTCTACACGAGATAAATATTCAAAAGCCTCTACTGCTTCTTCATCGGTCACCGGAACATATTGGGCACGGCCCAAATCATGCAGATTGGCGTGTTCCGGTCCCACACCCGGATAATCCAAACCAGCAGAGATGGAATATACCGGCGCAATTTGACCATATTCATCCTGGCAAAAATAAGATTTCATACCGTGGAAAATGCCCAACTTGCCGTTGGCTACACTGGCTGCATTTTTATCTGTATCTACGCCAAGACCGGCTGCTTCACAGCCAATCAGCCGCACCGACGGCTCATTGATAAAGTCATAAAATAGTCCCATGGAATTGCTGCCGCCGCCCACACAGGCTAACACCGCATCAGGTAGACGCCCTTCCTTTTCCAGCAATTGCGTGCGCACTTCTTCCCCAATAATTTTTTGGAAATCACGCACAATCATTGGGAACGGGTGCGGCCCCATGACAGAACCCAATACATACAAAGTATCATCCATCCGGTTG
>CABUKW010000010.1 GCA_902492275.1 uncultured Peptococcaceae bacterium | reverse complement strand
TAAAGCTTAACTCCTTATACCCAGATTTTGGCTTGCATGATAGCTGGCCTTTTTGTCATGCTCTTTTTTCCAGAAAATTTCTTTTTACTTTTTTCTATTACCTGCTTGACTTTTTATAGTTGGTCTTTCCTATCTAACAAGTTCTATATCAAAAACATTTCTTTCGCAGTGGTTTATAATAATTCTTTTTGAAATCACGTACCGACCCAAAGAACTCTTTTTCCGAACGGGAAAAAGAATTCATTTCTGCTTTTAGTGAGAGTAGTTCTATCGTACAAATTAAATCAGCAACTTGAAAAAGCTTGTACTGCACAGGCTGTACTTTTCTAAACTCTACATGAGAGAAAAGTGTATGAAAAACAGCTGTTACTATTTTCGTAAGCTCTATTTGTCCGTTATCATAATAGACAATGATGCGCTCAAATTTTTTAAAATATTGCAAATGTTTACACAACACATCAGCAATTGCTCTGGATAATTTTGCATTCATAGAAATAATATCCACACATTCTGCTTTGTTAATTTTTACACAGACATAATTTATTTCAAGTTTTCTTGCGAAATGAAATGACGCATTGAACAATTTTTTACGGTCCTCCATGCGATCATAACAATAAACAGATTCTCGCCGAATCAATGGGCCAGTATGAATTGCATGCTGCAAATAGCCAAGGTTCTGTAAATGTTCTTCTAAAGCGGTTATGTTTTTCGCAATATCAATACGCTGTTCATGCAACACCATAGTCACGAAATAAAATGGCGCATGACGTTGATACTCTCCAAAATCACCCGATTCATCAATAAAAATGCTCAATACGTTTTCTAATACTCCGCCTTTACATGCATTCCATATAAAAAAGGCGGGGAAATTCCCCGCCACTCGGTGGACCAGGGCCTTACGGCCAGCCCAATGATGACACCGCATCATTATTGTATGTTTATTATAAACGCTTTATGCAAACTTGTCAATTCTTTTTACAATGTTTACCAAAACAAGCGCTATCCTTTTTGCAAATGAAAAAGATTCCTGAAATCTCCCGCTTTCACCTTGTTTCCTGCCTGCAATTCGGGTACAATAAACTAAGATTTAGAAATCGTTTAGTTTTACGTGATAGATAACGTGTCAGGAGGTTTTCAGATGGAATACGGATTTGTAAAGGTAGCGGCTGCAACACCGGAAATTCGGGTAGCAGACTGTGCCTTTAATACAGAGAATGTGTTGGAATTATGGCAGCAGGCTGACGGGCAGGGCTGTCAGTTGGTGGTGTTTCCCGAGCTAGTATTGACCGGCTACACCTGCAGCGATTTATTTTTGCAGCCGGTATTGCTGGACGGCTGTTTGGCCGGCCTGAAAACATTGCTGGAAGCCAGCCGGCAACTGCAGTCGGTGGCAGTGGTAGGCGCGCCGCTGATCCATCAGGGCAAGCTGTTTAACTGCGCTGTGGTGCTGCAGCAGGGAGAAGTGCTGGGCATTGTGCCCAAAACGTCGCTGCCTACCTACGGCGAATTTTATGAGCAGCGCCATTTTAAAGCGGCGCCGCCCCACACTATTATTTATAGCGACGCTCTGGCCGCCATCGGTTTGGAGGACGCTGCGCCCTTCGGCACCCAGCAGCTTTTTACCTGTGACGGGCAAAAGGAGTTTACCTTTGCAGTAGAAATCTGCGAAGATTTATGGTCGCCGCTGCCACCGTCCACCCAGCATGCCATGGCCGGCGCAACGGTGCTGGTCAATTTGTCGGCCAGCAACGAATTAATCGGCAAGGCCGACTACCGCCGCCAGCTCGTAACCGGACAATCGGCCCGTCTGCTCTGCGGCTATGTGTACGCCAACGCAGGCTACGGCGAATCTACCACCGACGTAGTATTCTCCGGCCATAATATCATTGCCGAAAACGGCGTTATTTTGGCAGAAAGCCAGCTCTTTGACACCGGACTGACCATCAGCGAAATTGATGTGCAGAAAATGGCGCAAGAACGGCGCAAGCTGAACACCTTCCCGCTGCACGAACACACCGGCTATTATCATATCCCGTTTACAGCCTCCAAGCTGACAGCCCCGCTGACCCGTTCCGTTGATCCCATGCCCTTTGTGCCTGCCGACAAGGAGCATCGGGCAGAGCGCTGTGAGCTAATCTTATCCATTCAGGCCCAGGGACTGAAAAAACGGCTGGTGCATTCCTGGTCTAAAACGGCAGTCATCGGTATTTCCGGCGGTTTGGACTCCACGCTGGCTCTGTTGGTGGCCGCCCGCGCCATGGATTTGCTGAATCGCCCCCGCACCGATATTGTGGCCGTTACCATGCCCTGCTTTGGCACCACTTCCCGCACCCGCTCCAACGCTGAGCTGCTATGTCAGGAATTGGGCGTGACCTTCCGCACAGTGGACATTGGCAATACGGTAAAGGCCCATTTCGCCGATATCGGCCATGATTTTGACGATCACAGCGTTACCTTTGAAAACGGACAGGCCCGGGAACGCACCCAGGTGCTGATGGATATTGCCAACCAGACCAGCGGCATGGTAGTGGGCACCGGCGACTTATCCGAACTGGCTTTGGGCTGGGCTACCTACAACGGCGACCACATGTCTATGTACGGCGTTAATGCCTCTATTCCCAAAACACTGGTACGCCATATTGTCCGTTATGTAGCCGACACCACCGACAACGAAAAGCTGCGCGCCACGCTGCTGGACATCTTGGACACACCAGTCAGTCCCGAATTGCTACCGGCCAAAGACGGGGAAATTGCGCAAAAAACCGAGGACTTAGTAGGCCCCTATGAGCTGCACGATTTCTTTTTGTACTATGCTGTGCGCTGGGCCTTTTCGCCGAAAAAAATCTATTATCTGGCCCAGAAAGCCTTTGCCGGACAATACGACGACGCCACCATTTTACATTGGCTGCGCACCTTCTTCCGCCGTTTCTTCAATCAGCAGTTCAAACGTTCTTGTCTGCCCGATGGTCCTAAGGTTGGCTCGGTAGCCCTATCGCCCCGCGGCGACTGGCGCATGCCCAGCGACGCCGTATCGGCCTTGTGGCTGGCTGAAATTGATGAACTGAAAGCGTAAAAAGTAAAAAATAACTCAGGAATAATAACAAGCTACGATTCATTCCTGAGTTATTTTTTATTGTATCCATCCTGCTTCTTGCCAAACTCTGGCCTGCTCATAATCGTGACCAAAAAAAATCTCTGCTTGATACTCTCTTTGCATCGCCTTCAATCTTTTTAGATTGGCAAAAAATTCATCATTGGTTTTATTGATGTTCCCACCAGGTGGTAACTCCTTCTCATAGGCTTCTTTTGTGTAAACGGTATCTCCTGTAAATATTATCGTGCGCTCCTTTAACGCTACCCGCATTCCTAATAATCCTGCGGTATGACATTTTTGCACAAACAAGGTTACCCCTTCCGCTATTTCTACCTCGTCCGCCTCAATTGCTTGATACATCACCCCAGATAGATTCCAAAACAACGCTCCAATATATGCTCCACTTATCTGCCCCTCCTCTGTTTCCATAAGCTTTGCTACCTCTTTTAGTTCTGCCGCTGATACCAGAGTTCTATTTCCAGCCTTTGTGTTTCTAAAATATTTCATACCACCTACATGATCAAAATGTAGATGGGACAATACCAGTTGGTCAATATCATGGACAGTTAAGCCCTCTTTCTGCAAAGCTTCTTCAATGGTGATCAGCTTTGTAATGGGATAGGTTGCCTTCATCGCTTCTGAATAACTGCTCTCCCATGCAGCATCATTCCCCGTATCATATAAGATATAGCCTGCCTCCGGATGCTTAATCAAAATTGCCAAAGCTGGAGAAAAAATTATGGCATCTTCCTGTTCTGTCTGTACCAGTTCTTTTTTATAAAATGTCATATAGCCCAAATCTAATACTTTTATCTGAATATTTTCCACCATCCCTATTTCACTCCTTAAAATTTTATGTCATTTCATCTCATCACTCATATGCTTTTATCAAAAGAAATAACCATTAATTAATCTACATGACAATCTATTATAACTTTTACTTCTTTCCCATCCCTGTCACTGCAACGAGCAAAACCTTCACGAATTTTTGAGAGTGGTAATATTGTAGTAATAATCTGTTCTGGATCAAACGCTTTCTCCTGCAACAAATGTACCGCCTTTGCAAAGTCCTCCGGTTCCTGCATCCGCGCCGTTGTCACTTCTTTTTCAAAATAATATAATTGTTTCAAATCCACCGTCATTGGATGACCATATATGGCTACTAATACGACTTTTCCATGTACTTTAGGCAAATGTACCATGACATCCACACCAGGTTGGGAACCAGAGGTTTCAAATACCACATCAGCACCTGCGCCATTGGTCTGCTGATACACGTACTCCTTTAAATCCACATTGGCTGGATTTACTGCATTCAACCCCATTGCTGCTGCTTTCTGCAAACGATTTTCATTCACTTCGGAAATGACGACCTTTGCGCCTTCTGCTTTCGCCACCAACGCTGTCATTAAACCAATAGGCCCTCCGCCAATGACAACTACATAATCGTTGGCTTTTACCCGTCCCCGTTTTACCACATGACAACAAATAGATAATGGCTCTGCTAACGCAGCATGTTTCAAATCTAAGGTATCTGGAATTTTAAATAATGCTTCAGCGTCCACTGTCCAACTATACTGAAATGCACCTGGTGTTTCAATGCCACGGACTTTCAAATTCTGACATACATGATGATACCCTTCCTTGCAGGCATGGCATTGCCCACAGGCCTCCACTGGCATTACCACCACATGATCGCCAATCTGATAGTCCGTCACACCTTCTCCCACTTCTGCGACCACTGCAGAGCATTCATGTCCGATTACCGATGGCAACTGCATTCGATGATCCTCAGAACCGCTCAACACATGTAAGTCAGAACCACAAATACCACAATAAGCAATTTCCAAGCGGACTTGTCCTTTTTTAGGCGATATTACATCACCCTGCTTTATAAATAATTTATGCTCTCCTGCATAAAAAGCTGCTTTCATAGTATCACTCCTGTTGTTCAAAATAATTAAGACCAGATAAGAGACTATCGAATATTCAACATTTTCACTCGATAGTCTCTTACAGCTAACATTCTACTACACATATAACAATAAACCAATCGGCATAAAAATCAATAAAATCAACATTGTCGAAAGGATGAAATGAATAATCAAGCTTTGATAGCATAAATGATTTGGAGCCCAATCATTAGAATAAGTCAATGCTGCCACGCCAGACGCAGCTGGTGTAACCATCGCAATGCTGAATGCATAGGTCAGAAAAATAGTCAAAATTATCGGATTTGCGCCAACAACCAAACCAAATTTCACAATTAATGGTGTCATAACCGAAGCCAATACTAAATTATGCATAAACTGTGTTGCCACTGCCATAACAATGAACGCCATAACAATAAATAATGATGGGGACAAATTTTCTAATATTGGATTTACATAGGTAGAAATTACATCCATAATACCTACTTCATCGTTTTCTACAGCTGCGGCTACAGCAAAGCAACAAGCAGTCATAATAATTACATCCCAGTTTACACTTCCTGAATTAGCCACTTTGGTAAAATTGAAGGCACTTTTCCCATCAATTAAATAAATTGCTAGAGCAACCAATACAATAAACAAAGGACCATTCATACCCCAACCTTTAAACAATTTTGTAATCGCCCAGCTTTGCGGCAACACAGTTGGAATACACATCATTAAAATAAACGCTATCATAGAAACAAATGCTGCACGTTCCATTTTTGACATTGGTGCTTTGCTTGCGCTTACAAATTTACTGTTGTCTATACCAGTTAACTTACTAACATCCGCTTTAAAAACAAAACGCATTAACGCGACATAAATAAACATAGATAGTAAAGTCATAGGAACCATAAACACACTATATTCAAAAAAACTTACCGTATATAAGCCTTCTGTTGTAGAGTCCAAAAGACCTAAAACCAAAACTGCAGTCGCTTTAATTGGTAAAGCAGTATAACCGGCAAAAGCTGCAACAGCAACCCCGATTATCAATAGTGCCGGAAATTTCTCTCCTTTTTTATAGCCAGCCTCTTCACAAATTGCATAGG
Organism: uncultured Peptococcaceae bacterium; assembly: GCA_902492275.1. Classification (GTDB taxonomy): domain Bacteria; phylum Bacillota; class Peptococcia; order Peptococcales; family Peptococcaceae; genus UBA7185. Next base: position 32,055 of record CABUKW010000010.1, on the reverse strand, counting down.
AAATTGCCCAAGGTACAAGCATTGCTGGATAAGAATACGTACAAATCCCCATAACATAAGCGGAAAGAAAAATAAAAATAACTAAAATCCACGGATGCCCCACAACAACTTTTTGTGCTAAAAACCAGTTTGCAATTCTCGAACACATACCTGCTTTTTCTAAAAAGATAACATATACTAATATCATCATCAAAAATGGAATGACATTATTGCCAAACCCACTAGATAGAATACTGTTCATAGTATTATAGCCAGTCAACTGTAATGCCAATATACCTGCTAAACATGGCCAGATATACGTATTCAAAGTCACCCAACCATACAGCATTCCAAAAAAAACACCCAACACTGCCATGCCTAATGCTTGCAACCCTAAAACTGGCGGTAAAAATTTAAAACCAAACATCAAAAATAATGTAATTGCTACATTCAAAATATAGATTGGCGACACTTTTACTTTTTCCATAACAATAACCTTCTTTCTCGCGGTCAAAATCGCTCAGGTAATTTTAACTCTCGTCTAAATTCATTATTCAACGTCGATAACATCTTTTTGTCTGGTGCTACTACATCAGTTAATCCATACGTCATACAAAGCTGCTGATATTTTCCACTCCCATAATTATGGAACGGCAATAATTCATAATCACTCAAACCAGAAACCTCTTTTAAAAATCTCACAATTTTATCTAATTCTTCTTTCTGATCATTAATACCCGGAATAACGGGAGTTCGAACGATCAACTCTATATTTGGAAACTCCTGTTTTACACGTACAATGTTTTCCTTAATAACAGTATTATCCACACCCGTCCATCGCTTATGCAATTCCGCATCATAGAACTTGCAATCACAAAATATTAAATCACAATACTGTACAACTTCTCTTACTGTTTCCCAAGGCGCATATAAACTAGTTTCAATTGCTGTATGAACACCCATCATCTTATTTTTTTTCAAAAAAGCAGCGACAAAATCAGCTTGCGCCATTACTTCTCCCCCGCTTAACGTGATGCCTCCATTGCACCGCCAAGAGTTATTCTGGTTATGCACTTTACGGTACAATTCCTCTACTGTATAATCTTCGCCGAACAAGTGCATGGCTTTTGCACAACATACGTCTACACAAGTACCACAATTGACACACTTTCCTTTATCTACAAATACTTTACCATCAGTGCAACGAGACAATGCACCTGTTGGACAGCTTGTAATACAATAGCCGCAACCAATACATTTATTTCTCCGATACGCAATCTGTTTTTCAAAACTCTGTGATTCTGGATTAGAGCACCAAGCACACCGCAATGGACATCCCTTAAAAAAAATCAAATCCCGAATCTCTGGTCCATCATGTACAGAAAATCTTTGTATATTGAAAATCCTTCCTTTCATCAAAGTCATGGTTTCCCCCCTTTCTTTTGTATATGTACTAGAGCTGTATTAGCTACAGCTCTAGCTTTCATACTGCTGCAACATTACATAGCCACTTCATGCTCCGTTCGATTAATAATTTCTGTCTGCAATCCCGGACTCAAATCAGTAAAATATGCGCTATAGCCCGCCACACGTACAATCAGATTTTTATACTCTTCTGGCTTTTCCTGCGCTTTCAGCAACGTGTCACGATTTATCACAGCAAATTGAATATGCCATAGTTTCAAATCCACCCATGTACGTAAAATTCTCATTAAATCCTGCGTACCTTTTTCACCAGCTACCGCTTGCGGACTAAGTTTCATATTTAATAATCGTGAAGCACTATTTGAATGGACACGGCTCATAGCATTTTTAATAGACATCAACGTAGCAATTGGGCCTTCTACATCAACGCCCTGCGTTGGTGAAATTCCTTCGGATAATGCTACACCAGCATTTCTGCCATTTGGTGTGGCAATAGTTTTATGCCCCATGCCAACATGGGAAGTAATCGGTACAAATTTCACATATTGATTGCCGTAAGTTGTTTTATTTTCTTTTACCGTATTTAAAATCAAAGCATCTAACTCACGAGCTACCTCATCAGCATAAGCATCATTGTTTCCATATTTCGGCGCATTTAATAGCATTTGTTGAATTGGTTCATAGCCTTTAAAATCCACTTCTAATGCTTTTTTCAAAGTTGAAAAACTGATCTTTTTATCCTCAAATACAACCTTTTTCATTGCGGCCAACGATTCTGCCACTGTGCCAAAGCCATTAAATGTAGCGTTACCAGTATCATGGTAGATACCGCCGGGAATATTTCTCTGATGAATGTCCATCATAGCCTTATGAGCAATTGGATGTAACATAGACATAAAAGGAGCCGCCAAACGTTGTGGATCAGTTAATTCCATCGCAGTTTGTCTTTTAGTAAAATGATCTGTATAATAATTAACTGCTACTTTCAAATTCTTTAAAATATCCTCATAGGATGTAATTTGATTCGATGGAATGGGCATATCAATTTTCTTCTCATAATGCGTGCCGCCATAGTGTACCCACCCATCGCTCATTGCCATCTCCAGTGCCGCTGCTAAATTACAATGACCGCCTAATGGCAGATAGCAGTCTCTCTCTGGAGCACGCATTTCTGTACAACCAGCACCACAATAATTTCGCGCTTCTTCCATCGTACAACCGTTCTGCAGCATGACCGGAATAATTTCTTCATCATTAAAAAATTTTGGAAACCCTGTTCCATCTTTGATAAGCTCAGCACAAGCACGTAATAATTCATTAGGCGAACAAGAATGTAACCGTACCGCTAAGTCTGGGTAAGTAATTGGCAACTCACGCTTAGAGCGGATTATCAAATAAGTTAGTTCATTACAAGCATCCTGTCCTTGAGGTGTTTGACCACCAACAACGACCTGTTCAAAATGTGCATGGCCCTCCCAAAAATTTCCGGCATTTGTTGCGTTAAAAATAACATTGCTGGCAATCTTCAGCCAGAGGCAATCCAACAATTCCAATGCGCGTTCCTCGTCAAGCATACCGCTTTCTATATCTTTCTTGTACAATGGATACATGTATTGATCAATACGCCCAGAACCGATTCCACCCGAAATTTGTTGTTCTAATTTATAGCCCATCTGCACAAACCATTGGCATTGCAAGCCCTCCCAGAAATTTCTTGGTGCATGCATCGGAACCCACTCACAGTTTTTCGCAATTTGTTCTAATTCTGCTTTTCTTTTCATATCTGCTTCCACTGCTGCCATTTCTCTTGCTTTATCAGCATAGCGTTTGGCCAAAATCTCCATTGCATCACACGTTTCAATTTCTGCCTGTAGATAAGGAATTTTTTCGTAATGGTTCTCCTTCAGAGTGCTCCTGATTGCTTTTAACTTTTCTTCTGCCTCTTCCCGAATTGCATTTAGTCCGTGACTCATCACATAATCATAATTGCCAGGCCAATTCAGGCAAGAGCTAACATTAGCATTATCCTGCATCATGCCAGTAGAACCATAATCATCATCGCCATAAATAATCGCTCTCGTTTCTGGATCCATAATGGCCAAATACATCTCATGACTGGTTCTGCCTTTCCAATAAGGAACAACCTTTTCCATAATTTCTTTGATTGCTTCATCTGAAATGTCAAAAGCATCCTTTTTTTGAGTATCAGGTAATCCTTTTTCGTACCAGCCAGCCCGTAACTCTGGATATAAAATTGCATAACGACCTGGACCGCCGCAAGTACCGACAATTAATTCATGATCCTGAATTACTACATCAATATTTTCACAAATATGTTTCAATGCCTTTGCCCAGCGCAGATTCAGTGGATAGGCTTCTGTTTGTTGCATAGATTCAGTAAATAGTACCGCCCTTTGCGTATCAATTCTTGGCGTTTGCTCCCGAAATCCCTTTAACAATGCATTCGTTCGTTCTCTCGGATTCGCTACTTTAGCATTCTTCAATCGTTCTTCCTGTGGACTTAACACACAACATGTCATTTTCATTCCTCCTAAATTTATAAAAATAAATAAAAAAGCCCAAATAACCACAAAGACAAAACGTCTCAATGATTATTTGGGCTTTGACTTCTTTATAAACACTAAAAGAATAACTGCACTGGTTAAGCACAATTTATTTTAGTATTAGTAAGTCTCCCGACTATAAAATTTATAAATTCATATGTTTTCTACTTACGTTTAGTATACTACGAATCATTTACTCTGTCAACTGTTATTTTCTTAAAAACCGACTTTATCTCGATATCGAGAAAATGCTACCTTAAGTGCTTGAATAATCGCATTTGTTGATGTAAGCAAAACATTTTCTCGAATGGTCTGATACAAATCTTCAGGCGAATCTAATAAACAGTATCCCACTAATAGATCGGCCACATAAGCCTGTGTTAGTTCTGAAGGTACATTTAATTTCGCTTTTTCAATCAAATGCGTCTTGCGGTTAATATATAAACTCACGCTTATTACATTGTACTGTGTATGAACGCCTGTCTCTTTTGGCGGATTGGCAGAACCTCCTATCAATATATATTTATCCACTAAACTTCCCATGCTTTTCTCACCTCTCTATAAATTAATAACAAACAAAAATTCACATTTCTCCTGCTAAAATATATAAGACATATTTCTTTTTCACATTTGTGTATCAGTTTATTACAAACTTCTGAGCAATCCGTAATAACTGTAAAAAATAATAATCATTGTCTCCTGCAACACTAAAAACTGCTCTCCTTCCTTCACGTATTGGTTTCACCACAATGTCATTTTCATGACCGTTTTTCTTAGCCTTTTCAGTATTTTTCTACACATATTATACAGAAAAATAGATAACTTGTCATTCAAATTCATTGCAAACATTCCCCACGCAAACAAAGACTGCCGCATAACGGTTATTTTCCGTTACGCGGCAGTCCTTTTTATAGATTTGATTCACACAATTCTGTCTATTTACAATGTAACCGGCTTCACCTTGATATGCTGCAAATATTTGCTGCCCATATCCACCTGACTGTAGCCAATCTGCACCAGCCAATCCACCGCTTTATGCAGAATCATAACCGTCATGCCTACACCGGCGCCAAATTCCTGATAGATGGCATTTTTGTGTTCTTCTGATAATGACACGATTTCTCCCATTTGTCCCAGCGGCAAATCCTTTAATGTTACTACATCCTGCATAAATAACACCCCTTATAATTCTTTGCTATATTTTGTCATTCTGTTTCTTTTGTTGTCCGTTTCCGCGCCCCGCACACGCCCGAAGCGCGGATATCCACATAGAAATAGCGAAGCCGTTTTCTTCTGAAAGAACCATACCACTTTTATGCTTCCGGTTTCTTTTCTTCAGCTTCTTCCATTTTAGCAGCTTCTTCAGCAATAAAAGCCGCATCTTCTTCCGAAACTGGCTGTTCTTCTTCTGCTTCCTTCACCGCAGTATCTTCTACCGTTTCTACTGTTGGCTCTGTGATGTCTTCTGCCGCTTCTGCAGCGGTTTCACGTTCTTCCAACAAAGACACTGTGGCCAAATCTAACAAATCCTGCAATTTGCCGCAGCGCAGCGCTGTTTTAACTTCTTCTTTACCAATAATCTGTCCAGGCCATACAATGACGTTACCGTCTTCATCCAACACCGGTTTTTCTACGGTCAAATCCTCCAACTGGGCTACCAAATCGGCTGCCAGCACATCTTCCGGCTCTTCCCGGCGGTTAATCTTGCTCTTAATATCTTCTTTCAAACCATCGGTATCGATATTTTTTACCCACAGCCGCATTTCATTAAACAAATTCTTGGCTTCATCACCGAACCGGTCAATAAACCGGTCTGTCTGTTCTTTAAATTTATCGCTGGTCACTTCGTCCTTTAATTTATTGAAAGCATCCTCCATGGTCTTGGTGATCCCTTCGATGGTACTTTCCACCTGTTCTTCTTCGTTCTGCTGTTCAAAACCGTCTTCATCAAAGGATACATCATCGGCAGAATCAATCTCTTCCAACACTTCATCCATCGTTTTCCAATCGCCATAAAATTCTTCTGCAGGAATGTGGAAATCCTCTGCGGTGATATTTTCTGCCGCTACCACCACATCTTTCCCGAAGCTGACGATTTTTTCGCCGGGTAAAATGCCCCGTCCGCCAACCATGGTTTCCATCAATTCACCTTTGATGACGATTTCCGCCACCTGACCGCTTTCCGAATCAAAGGCCAGTTCTTCTACCCGGCCCAGCAGATTGCCGTCGGCAGTAATTACATTTTTGCCGATGGCGTCGCGGATTTCTGCACAGGCAGCGCCGTCAATATCGTTTAAGGTGATGGTAGCACCGAAAGCCTTTACACTTTCAAAAGGAACAATATTGACATTGCCCATAAATTTCTTTTCTTTCACTTTCAGTCCCGCCACTTTATTGTCCGGTGTCAGCGCCACGCCGCACACCTTCCCAATCATGGTGCCATCTGCCAGATTTAAAATATCTTTTCCCATAATACTGCCCACATTCACCAATACTCCCATAAAAATACCTCCTTAAATATAGTAAACCTGCTCTATGCTTGATTTTTCTTTGCTTCTTTTTTCTGTTTCCGTTTATAAACAAAACGGGAAATTTGAATTCCAATCTCATACAACAGCATCATCGGCGCTGCCAGGCAAAGCTGACTGACAATATCGGGCGGCGTCAGCATCGCGGCCAAAATCAGCACCACCAGTAATACATATTTGCGGTTTTTGGTCAGCATGGTCGGATTGATAATCCCCACCATGGTCAGAAAATAAACAATCATGGGGATTTCAAACACCAGCCCAAAGGGAATTAAGAACCCCAACACAAAAGACATATAAGAACCAGCCGTAATCATTGGGATCAGTTCCGTACCAGCCAGACGAATCAAAGTTTCCATAACCGGCTGCAGCACCAGGAAGTAACCAAAACAAACGCCACCTACAAATAATACAATCCCGAAAAAAGTCATAATGAAAAATATTTTTTTCTCATTGCTGTACAGCGCCGGTAAAATAAAGCGCATAATCTGCCAGATAATCACTGGACTGGCCAGCACACAGCCACCTAGCAGCGCAATTTTTAAATTAAATAAAAAACCCTCTGCCGGCCCCGTATATACCAGGCTCTGATCCAATGCCATAAACGGCCCCATAATGATATCTGCCAGTTGCTGCTGAAACAATGCTAAACAAATTACCATACCCAGCAGCAACGCCAACACACAGCGAATCAGTCTTGTGCGCAACTCATCCAGATGCTCCAGCATCGGCGCATATTTTTCATCTTTTTCACTCATTAAGTTCACCAACTTCTGTCTGCAACCCTGCCTGCGAGCGCTGCCTAAATTTTGATTGTAACCGAATCTGTAAAGTTCTGTTTTTTACGGCTTCTCACCGTTCCCGCCGCAATGCACCCTGAATAAGTTTATTTTTCTTCCGTCTTGTCCAAGTCGATTTTTACGGCATTTTTGATATCGTCCTGAATATCCTGCACAGCAGAGCGCACATCAACAGCTTCTTTCACTTCCTGTACCTCTGTTTTGATGTCGCCCAAATCTTTTTTAATATCTGCATCAATATTGTTGACTGCGCCTTTAAATTCACGGATTGTTTTGCCCAAAGCCTGGCCCAATTCGGGCAGCTTGCCGGGACCAAAAACAATCAACGCGACGCCCAAGACCAAAATTAATTCGGTTGGCCCAATATTAAACATGTTGAAAACCTCCATTTTTGAAAATATCTCTTTTCTTCTTGAAGCAGCAGCTATGAAACTGCTGCATATCATACGAACGGTTTTTATTATACCATAGCCCTTGTTATTTTGCTAGAATTGTCATTGTAAAAATACTGGGAGCTGGTTAAAATATTTTTTGAAACCTTTACATAAACTTCATAGTATTATTACAAAAAAGTATTATAGTAAATGCATGGATTGGAGGAATGGTCAATGCCATCGAATTTTGCCCATTATCTATTTGGACAGCAGCTATTGCCCACACTGCCCGATTATTTGCAGCAAATTATCCAGCCTAATTTAAAATTATATCAGATTGGCCAGCATGGCCCAGACATTATTTTTTATTACCGTCCCTTCCTGCCCCATTCGGTTTCCCGCGTAGGCTTTCAGATGCACAAATTTCCGGCCCGTTATTTTTTTGAACAGGCGCGGGATACGGTCAGCCTGCACCAGCAGGACCCCCGGCTTTTGGCCTACACCTTAGGCTTTCTCTGTCACTTTATTTTGGACAGCAACTGCCACGGCTACATTTATCCAAAAATCAAAGACGGTAAGGTTTCCCATGTGGAAATGGAAACCGAATTTGACCGCATGCTAATGGTGCAGCAGCATATCGACCCGTTAAACACCAACGCCACCGACCATTTGCCGGTGGATAAGGAATTGTCCCGCATTATCGCGCAGATTTTTGTGCCCCTAACGCCGGAGCAAATCTATTATGGTCTGCGTTCCATGAAATTTTATCATCGTTTACTAGTGAGCCCTACGCCCTCCAAACGATACACCATCCGCCGCATTCTGCGGCTCACCCATACAGAACAGCTTTTGGGCGGTTTAATTGTCAATCCAGTGCCCAACCCTTTATGCCGGGAAAGCAACCAAAAATTAATGGAGTTCTATCAGTTTTCCCTTACCGAAGCCCGGCAGGTGATGGTGGAATACTACAGCAGCTTTTTTACCGGAGAACCGCTCAGTCAACGGTTTGACCGCACCTTTCAGGCATAAGTCGCTTGTAACTTTACCATTAAAAACTCATTGTTCTGTATCAGAACCGTTCCTATATCCTATTATTTGGTATGTTCCATCAAATTTTATCGTATAGATGTCCCCCGAAAAAAGCCGAAGGTGTGCAGACCTTCGGCTTTTGACATTTACGTGTAATATGATATGGATTCTATTTCTCTCTATCCTGCAGTTAGGCTCATAACTACTCCCGCAACGCTGCTATCACGCCATCATCAATGACAAACTGGGGGCAGCCCATATAGCCGGGCGCTATCTCGTATTCGTTAAAAGTGATAACCAGCTGGCCTTGCTGATTTACATAAAAGCTCTGGTCGGCGGCGATTTGCTGAAAATCGTCTTCCGGCATATCGGTATCCACAAAATAGATTTGATTTTCGTCCTCTGCCATGCGGGCTTTCATCTGCGACTTGATATCGTCGCTGATGGCGGCAATGTAGTCGGCGTTTGGCGCAAACAGGTCGGACAGCTTCACATATTGTCCGGTGGTTTTATCCAGATTATAATACTGCACCGACTGGGCGCCGCTGGCCATTATTTCCAGCGTGGTAATCTGCAGCGTGAACCAGTTTTCCGTATCAGTCACGACATTGTACTGCACATCTAAGCCATACACGCCGCCCTGCTGTTCCATCTCTTTCTGAAATTGGGCAATCATCTGCTGTGCATAGGCCTGCACCTCTGCATTGATTTGGCCCACGCTGCTCTGAAGCTGCGCATCGCCCTGGGCTGTCAATTCCGGCGTCTGCACGTTGGCTTCATAGTTGCCGCTATCGGCCTTTTGCTGATAACGGTCAAACGTAACAATCTGCACGATCTTATTGAAAACTGGCACATCGGCCACGGCCATCGCCACCTGGGGGCTGAGATTGGGCAGCGCTACCACGGTTACTACTGCCGCTGTTGCCGCCAGCTTGCCCCAGCGTTTCCACTGCACACTGCGCCGTTTTTCCTGTTTGGCTTTCTGAATGCCGGTCTGTACTGCGGCAAGGGCTTGCTCAGGCACTTCTACCTGATAATATTCTTGTTTCAGCATATCCATCTGCTCCTGTCTATTCATATACAATCCGCTCCTTCGTCTGCCAAAGATAATTTTAGTTTCTTCAATGACCGATACAATCTGCTTTTCACCGTATTCAAATTTTCGTCCAGCATCTGGGCAATTTGATTTAGCTGTAAGCCTTCAAAAAATCTCAATACAATCACCGTTTTATCCAAAGGCTCTAATTGCTCTAACGCCCGGCGCAAATCCAAATCGGTATAAGTGTCTTCCGCTTCACCGTCCACTTCATAGAGCGGAACGGTCTGTTGTTTCTGCTTGCGCAAAAACTGAATGGATTCGTTAATGACAATACGATAAATCCACGTGCCCGCATACTGAACATTTTTTAAAGAGCTGCTGTTTTTGATAGCCTTATAGGCGCTCTCCTGCACAATATCCAGCGCGTCGTTTTCGTTATGCACATAGCTATAAGCCAGCCGGTATAGTTTTTTATAATCGGCAATGAATTGTTGCTCAATCAAGGCCTCTTTTTCTTGCTTCATGTTGGGTTCCTCCTTTGCAGCTGCACTAGGTTAGATTGCTTTTCCGCAAAAAAAGTTTCAGTATTTTGCAAAATCTACGGTAAAGCACTTTTCCAACAATTACATTGCAAATAACAAATTCGTTTTTATTTTACGCTATTTTTTCTTGTGGTGCAGAAACTTTTGAAAAATATTCATGATACTTTGTAAAAATTCCCTTTATGATAACTCTATTCTTTTTTATATTGACACTAGCTAACTTATATAGTAATATATAAACATAATCAAGATGTCAGTGACGACTATCTAGTAAAGCTATAAGCGATAGCAGTTTTTCTCCATAGTAGGAGCGAGAAAAGCAGATCTGACGGGCTTACACCTCAAAGCCATGATTACCTTTTCGATAACTAGCAGTCTTTGTAACACATCGCAGTATAAATTTATTCAGCGTGGATTTGTATTGCGCACCACATGCAGTGACTCTTAGGGATTCACTTAACTTTGCAACGAAAAACACCAGTGAAAGGTAGTGCCGGAACCGCTGCCCCTCACTGGTGCTTTTCTTTTGCGTCATCTGTACAACTATATCAGCATCGCAATAGAATTGCCTGCAAAAAAAGAACTATTGCAGGCTTCCCCACAATAGTTCTTCTGTTTATTTATGCTTCTTGCCTGTATAAATGGACATCAGCATACAAAAAAATGCTGCATAAGCCCAAAATTTATGCTTCTTCATACACACGCACTTCCTTCGCCGTCATAGTATCCTCGGATTTCTCCGGTAAGCAGGGCCGCATACTTGCCGCGCTAATCAGCATGGTTGAAAAATTGTGCAAATAAGCTGATACTGACGGCGTAATCAAACCTGCCAGACCGCTGAGTAATAAACAAGTGTTAAAACTCAAGATGAAGCGATAGTTACTCTTAATCCGCTGTAGCATCTGCTTGCTTAAACGGCGCAAAAAGACCAAATCATGCAAATCATTCTGCAGTAAAGTAATATCTGCCACTTCTCTGGCCAAATCGGACGAATCCTGCATTGCGACAGAAACATCGGCAGCAGCTAATGCCGGCGAATCGTTAATGCCGTCGCCTACCATAATCAGCTTATGATTCAGGAACTTCAGCGATTCTACCACATTGGCTTTGTCCTCCGGCAGCACTTGCGCTTTATAAGACGTAATTCCCAGCTTGTCGGCAACAGCACGGGCTGCATTTTCACTGTCGCCAGTGAGCATGTAGACCTTGTGAATCCCTTCTGCCTGCAACTGCCCAACCACCTCTGCCGCTTCGGGGCGAGGCGGGTCGTTAATTAACAGCACGCCTGCCAAGCTGCGGCCAATAGCCAGATAAATGACGGAGCTGCCGTTGGATTGGGCTGCAATTTCTTCCTGCTGTTTTTGCGTAATGCGGATTTTTTCATCATCGGCAATAAAGTGATAGCTGCCGATTAAGCAGCGTTTCCCATGCAGACGAGAAGATATGCCATGAGCCACCACATATTCCACCTCAGCATGTTCTTCGGCATGAACAACGCCCTCTTCTTTGGCATGGTTGACAATGGCCCGCGCCACGCTATGTGGAAAATGTTCTTCCAGACAAGCCGCAATTTTCAGAATTTCTTCACTGCTGTATTTGCCGAACGGAATGACCTTGTCCACTTTTGGACTGGCTTCTGTTAAGGTGCCGGTTTTATCAAACACAATAGTGTCGGCTTCGGCAAAAATTTCAAAATATTTACCGCCTTTAATCAGAATGCCATGGTCGGACGCTTCTTTCATGGCTGAAATAACAGAAATCGGAGTGGATAACTTAATGGCGCAGGAATAATCCACCATCAACACCGACAGAGCCTTTGTCCAATTACGGGTAAAGGCAAACACTGCCAATGCGCCCAAAAAGCTATAGGGCACAATGGCGTCGGCTAAATGTTCCGCTTTGCTCTGCACGCCCGCTTTCAACGCTTCCGAATTATCAATCAAATCCATAATTTGGGCGATGCGGCTTTCTCCTGACAGCGCTGTTACCCGCATAGCAATAGAACCTTCTTCTACCACAGTGCCGGCATAAACACTGGATTCGGGCCGTTTGGCAACCGCCAGCGATTCACCGGTCATGGAGGCTTCGTTCACCATGGCTTCTCCATCGCAGACTGTACCATCGACAGGAATCATATTGCCGGAACGAATGCGAATGACATCATTTACTTTAATTTCTGACATTGGCACTAAGGTTTCGCTCTCACCATCTACACGCCATACCTGATCCACATGAATGGATAGGCTACGCGCCAAAGCATTGTGGGTGCGCTGGCAGGTGTATTCTTCCAACAAGGACGAAATGGAGAGCAGGAACATAATGGAGCCGGCTGTCGAACAGGATTTTTGAGCCAACGCCGCGCTGATGGAAGCGGCATCCAGCACATCCACATTCAAATGACCATGCCACAGAGCTTTCAACCCTTTGGCAATATACCGTACCGCACGCAAAATGGTCCAGCCATTACGCAGCAAAGGAGGCAAAAATAGCTTTCTGGCAAAATGGGCGCCTGTCACTTTCACCAAATTCATCTGAAAATCGGTGTCCAGCTTATTGCTCAAATCGTGTTCCTGGGCTTCCAGCTCTGGCAGATCGGCCTTTTTGATCGCGTCAATCTGTTCTAATACCGCAGCTTTGCTACCTGGCTGATAATAAATCAGCATACCGCCATTGCGGTACGTCACTTCGACTGACAGTACAGCCGGATTTTCCCGCAATAACGCTGCTAAGCCAAACCCCTGCTGTTCGCTGAAAGCATACATCCCGCAGCGCAGCCGCAAGCGACCTGGCTTGTCATAAACAATGCTGTATCTCATTCAGCATCCTTCTCTTCAGAAGCGGCAGCTTCTGCAGCCGCATCGAAGCACAAATCCTGTGCTTCGTCTTTGATATTCTGTACGTAGCTTTCTACTTCTTTTTGCAGGGTCATGCCTTTGGCCAGTGTGGATACACAAGCGCTGCGCACTGTACTGCTGCCCAGTAATTTTTTACCGATAAAGGCAGTGGCCAAGCCTCCTACATAGCATACTAACTTCTGGTTTTTCTTCAAGCATTCTAAACAATTCATCGTACATTCCCCTTCCTGGATGCATATATCGTAATGATCAATGGGAAAATAAAACTGTTTCATTCACATTGACTGACTTAATCATAATCCTTTGTCGTGAAATTGTCAATACTTGTCGTAAATTTACGAAAAATATTTTTGTTCATTTTATTATTTTTTGTTTCACATATTGTCTTGTTTTTATTTTAAAAACTCATTTCCGCATTATGTATATAAGTAAGCCTTTATTTACTTATAATTCATTTCAAAACACTAATAAAAAGGCTATCGCATAAAATTTTACGATAGCCTTTTTATAAAACTTTTTACAACACTTTTGCCAGGAAATTTTTTGTCCGCTCCTGCTGCGGATTTTGAAACAATTCCTGCGGCGTGCCCTGCTCCAAGACCTTGCCGCCGTCAATAAATAATACTCGATCTGCCACTTCGCGGGCAAAGCCCATTTCATGGGTCACAATGACCATGGTCATCCCTTCCCGCGCTAAATCGCGGATAACGTTCAATACTTCCCCGACCATTTCCGGATCCAGCGCTGATGTGGGCTCGTCGAACAGCATAATGGCCGGCTGCATGGCCAGCGCACGGGCAATGGCGACACGCTGCTGCTGCCCGCCCGATAAATTATCGGGATACACGTGAGCTTTATCCACCAAGCCAACCTTCTTCAACAATTCCATGGCTTTTTTTTCGGCCTGCTCTTTGGTCATGCCCTTTACTTTTACGGGTGCCAATGTAATATTATCCAATACATTCATATGGGGAAACAGATTAAACCGCTGAAACACCATCCCCAGATTTTCACGAATTTTATTGACATCGTTTTTGGGATCGGTAATCTCTAACCCATTGATGAGAATGGTGCCGGAAGTTGGCGTTTCTAATAAATTCAAACAACGGAGAAAGGTACTTTTGCCCGAACCGGAAGGCCCAATGACACAGACAACCTCCTGGTCCTGAATGGTTTCGGTAATGCCCTGTAGCACATCCAGCTTTCCATAACTTTTATGTAAATCTTTTACTTCAATCATGGCTGACCCTCCTTAATTGCTGCCGCTCATATGCCACTTTTTCTCAATATAGCTGACCACACGGGAAATGGTGAAGGTCAGTACCAAATATACACAGGCAACGCCAATGTAAGTTGGGAACGGCACCATATATTTGCTGGTATATAGCTGCCCTGTTTTCATAATTTCCGTTACGCCGATGACAGCCAGCAGCGAGGTATCTTTTAACAACACGATAAATTCATTACATAAAGGCGGAATAACCCGTTTTACCGCCTGGGGCAGAATAATATACTGCATAGCCTTACTATGGGACATCCCCAACGAACGGGCCGCCTCCATCTGACCTCTGTCAATGGACTGAATACCAGAACGGAAGATTTCGGCAATATAAGCGCCGCTGTTTAAGCTGCAAACCACAATAGCCGTTGTCATCACATCAAAATAAAATTGCTGTCCGGTAAAAGAACGGATGACTTGCGGCATCCCGTAGTGAAACAGCAAAATCTGCACATATAACGGCGTGCCCCGCAAACACTCAATATACACGTTCGAGATAATCTTTAACGGCCACGCTTTACTCAACTTGCATAACGCCATCACCATGCCGATAATCATACCAAGACAAACTGCAATGGCGGTGATTTTAATTGTAATGGTAGCACCAAACCACAATTTGGGCATTAACGCCCAAAAATGATGCCAAAAATTATTCATTCCCTTATGCACTCCCTTTTTCATGCAAAATCTTTTATTATTATACCCCATTCGGCAGGCTTCTGGCAACAAATTCCGGTTAGAAAAATAAAAAAAGTCGCGCTATACTTGGCGGTTGCTCAGTATAGCGCGACTTGCTGTTTCTTTTTTAGCGTATAAACAATTTTTGTATAGATTATTCAGCAGTACCAAAGTATTTGTCAAACAGTTCATCATAGGTACCGTTTTCTTTTACATTCTGTAAACCGGCATTTAGTTTTTCCAGCAATTCGGTATTGTCTTTGGCAACAGCGATGGCAAACTGTTCTTCTTCCCCTTCTGGAACAGCAAATTCAGCGGCAATTCTAGCTTCTTCTGGATGCAACTCTACATATTTGTTGTTGACAGGAATGTCCATAATGACAGCGTCAATAGAGCCGTTGGCCAGTTCCAGCATACAAATATTGATATCCGGCAGAATTTTCACTTCAGAAACAATGCCAGCTTCCTGCAATTCTTCACATTTGTCAGCGCCAGTGGTACCCTGCTGGGCAGCTACAATTTTGCCAGCCAAGTCTTCTTCGCTGTTGATGTCGGTATTATCGGCAGCCACTGCAATGTTTAAGCCTGCATCATAATAGGTATCGGTAAAATCAACCTGTTCCATTCTGTCAGGTGTTACAGAAATGCCAGCGATAGCGGCATCCAACTGACCATTCTGCACAGCCATGGTCAAGCCGTCAAATTCCAGATTCTGAATTTCTACCGTCATACCCTGGTCAGCAGCAATGGCGTTGATTAAGTCAATATCAAAGCCGATTGGAGTCTGACCATCTTCGTCCATATATTCAAATGGTTCAAAGGCAGCGTTTGTACCTACTTGCAATACAACTGCTTCATCACCGCCAGCATTTGCGTCAACATCGGCCTCCTGATTGGCGTCGTTCCCACCGTTGCCGCAACCTGCAAACAGAACCATGCTGGCAGCCATTACACCGGCAACCAAAGCTTTGTTAAATTTTTTCATTGAAAAATACTCCTCTCATTTCACCTTATCTGATAAATAAAATAGAATTCATATAAAATAAATGATAGCCATTCTCCCCATACTTTGCAAGATGTTTCTTATTATTTTACAACTTTTTTACAAGTTTGATTTTTATAAAAAGTTATCCACAGAACATGCTATCCCATCTGTGGATAATGTGGATAACTTAACAATATTGGCTCTATGATGCCAGTCCAACCCACCATCAGTTGTTGATAATTTGTTAAAATATTGTGGATGGTTGTTTTATCCTAAAAATGTCCCCGCCCGCTGGCCAAGGTTACGCCTAAAATCTGACTGGCACCATGCTGGTGCAAAACTTTGGCGCATTGGCGCAACGTCGTTCCCGTTGTAAACACATCATCGACGATTACAATACGCTTACCGACGATGTTGGCTTTTTTGTGCAGCGCGAAGGCGTCTTCCAGATTTTCTAGCCGCTGACTGCGGTTTAAGCCGGTTTGGTGGGGCGTATCCCGCACCCGCTGCAAGCACGGCTGCCACGGGATTCCGCTTTGCTCTGCCAATGCTTTGGCCAACAACGCACTCTGATTATAGCCCCGTTCCCGCAATCGGTTAGGATGCAGCGGCACCGGCACCAGCAGATCAAAATTTTCCGGCAAAACCGGCAGCAGCTCAGCAGCCAAAGCCTCTGCCAACCACGGCTTATTGCGAAACTTAAAGTCCAAAATCACCTGCTGCCAAGCATCCTCATAAGGCCAGATTGCCACATTGCCCAGTAAATACTGGGGCCATTGCCGGCAACTCTGACAAGCCCCACTTTTTATGCCAAAACTGTGACAGCGCTGGCATTGCCCTTCCAGGCTGCGCTTTCGCAAAGCCTCCGCTTCACAGGCAGCGCACACCTGCAGTCGTTGCTGCCGCTGCAGACAAACAGGACAAACTGCCGGCAGCGGAAAAAAGATTTCATAGAGCCGCTGTAAAAATCTCACGCCTTGTTCCTCCTATCTTTGCAACCGTTCTGTATCGTTGGCGCAGCATCATTTCTCGCAGAAATTTATAAAAGGCTCTTGCAATATACAAACAAATGTTTTATGATAATAGCAAACAGATATTCTTTTTGGGTTTCCCTATTTTATTCTTCATTATGGAGCTTGCCTATGAATCTCATGGAAAAATTAACAATTCTGGCCGACGCGGCCAAATATGACGTATCCTGCTCCTCCTCCGGCTCTACTCGGCAAGGGCCTAGGGGCTCTGTCGGCTCTGCCGCCAAGGCTGGAATCTGTCATGCCTTTGCCGCCGATGGCCGTTGCATTTCGCTTCTAAAAATATTAATGACCAACAACTGCATCTACGACTGCGCTTATTGCTTGAACCGCCGTTCCAACGATAAACCCCGGGCCGCCTTTACCGTAGACGAGATGGTTGCGCTTACCATGAATTTTTACCGCCGCAACTACATTGAAGGGCTGTTTCTCAGCTCGGCAATTCTCGGCTCTCCCGATTACACCATGGAACTTTTGGTACAGGTGGTGGAAAAGCTGCGTTACGAAGAGCATTTTCACGGCTATATCCACCTAAAAGCCATTCCCGGCGCCAATCCTGCGCTCATCCAACGAGCCGGACAGGCGGCCGACAGACTTAGCGTCAACATGGAATTGCCTTCAGAACGCTCCCTGTCTTTATTGGCGCCGGAAAAGAAAAAGCAGAGCATTTTGTTGCCCATGCAGCAAATTCAACAGGGCATCGCGCAGCATAAACAAGAACGGGCTTTATCCCGCAAAACGCCGTCTTTTGTACCGGCCGGACAGACCACCCAAATGATTGTGGGCGCTTCAGGAGAAAGCGATTTGCAGATTTTACGCCTTTCCTCTGCCTTATATCAAAAATTTTCTATGAAGCGGGTCTATTTTTCTGCCTATATCCCGCTCAATCAGGATTCCCGTCTGCCGCAGATTTCCCAGCCGCCTATGCTGCGGGAAAACAGGCTCTATCAGGCTGATTGGCTTATGCGGTTTTACGGTTTCCAGGCCCAGGAATTGCTGGATGAAGCCAATCCCAACTTTGACCCGGACTACGACCCCAAAGTGATGTGGGCCATCCGTCATCCAGAATGCTTCCCAGTAGAAATTAATACTGCACCCTATAAACAACTGCTGCGCGTACCGGGCATTGGCGTACGGGGCGCTCAGCGCATTGCCAGCGCCCGTAAAACAGGCCGCTTGGATTTCGCCGATTTAATCAACATGCACATTTCGTTAAAGCGGGCCCAATATTTTATCACCTGCAAGGGAAAATATTATCGGCTGCAAAATCCCCAGCCACAGGCCATTTTACAGGCTTTAAAACCGCAAGCCCACTCGCCCTATGAGCAGCTTAGTTTGTTTCCTGAGCCAACGGCTGCGCCATCCTTCGGCGAAGTAGAAGTGCTGGACAATACAGCCTTTTTTCCAAAGGCCAGCCCAACAAACAAGCCGGCAGCCAACCAGACATCGGCCGATTTATTACCGCTGTTTTAATGGCTGCACCAGTTTCAAACAAAAGGAGAACCATCTATGCGCCTTTATTTATATGACGGCAGCTTTGACGGTCTGCTGACTGCCTATTTTTACGCCTACAAAGACCAAGATATTTACGATATCAGCCGGCAGGACCAATATCAGGCCGATTTATTGTCCCAACCGTACAGCATTGCGACGGAAGCAGACAAAGCGGCACGCATTTACCGCTCCGTCTGCCAAAAAATTTCTGCGGACACCATGCACAATCTCTATCTGCTCTATCTTAGCGAGCTGCCCCACTGTGATTTGCTGGGTCTGCGTTATCTGCGGCTTTGTTTTACCAACGGCGCCCAAATCAACCGAGCCAAGCAACATCCCATTATTCGGCAGGTGGAGGATTACCGGTATAAAGTCCTGGTGGAGTATGACCATATGAAAGGTTTTCTGCGCTTTCAACAGATTGACTGGCAGGTATATTTTGGTCATTTCGCACCAGACCACAATCAATTGCCTTTGCTGCTGCCCCATCTGCAAAAACGGTTTTCCGACCAAAAGCTGATTGTCCACGATGAAAAGCGAAACTGCGCTTTGCTCTATGATTTGCAGCGCAGCGTCATTGTGCCGTTCAGCCAGGCAGATGCCGCTCAGTTATTGCAGGACAAGCAAGACGACACCATTGATTTGTTCCGGCAATATTTTCAGTCCATTACTATTGTTGAACGGGCCAATCCACGGCTGCAGACCCAATATATGCCCCACCGCTATCGAAAATACATGCCGGAAACTCAGCCTAAACCAGAGCCCTGAACAGCAAGGAACCTGTGTGCCTGTGATGATAACTAGAATATTCTGGAAAATTCATAAAACTCCTTCTAGGGACACTACGTTCAATCCGTCTTTTTTGGATGGGATGCGATTCTGCTACAATCCAGCGCAACTAGAAATGATCAGACATAAATTCTTTGCGATTCTCCATACGAAAACTGCATCCGAAATAACCAGATTGCACGATTTCAAAGCTCTCAAAACGGAACTGCCGCATGAAAGAATTCCCGTGTTCCTGATGCAAATTCACAACCGGCAAAGACCTTCATGCGACAGTTCCATCTTATCTTCTTTCAATTCTTCTTTCAATCAAATCTGTCTCCTTTATGCCTTTGTACGTTCTCCCCAATACGATTTTTTTAATACTTCTAGCTTAGCATAATAAATTCCGATATATTCTATAGACACCATCTATAATTTAAGCTATAATATTCTTGGTAGTATTTGAGGATTTCGCGGATATATTTGTTATTTTTCTGCTGCCACAATTTTATTTTTAGGAGGAAGTTTATGTTACATGTCTGGAGTAAAGAAAAATTGAAAAAAACCTTAACCGCAGCTACACTGGCTGTTTTTGCGGCCACTGGTATTGCAATGCCGGCTTGGGCTGACAACGAAAGCCTATCCGTAAATATGACGGTAGGGCAAACGGCTTACCGCATCGGAGAAACCGCCAGCACAATGGATTGTGCGCCTTATATTGATGAAAACGACCGCACTATGGTACCAGTTCGGTTTGTAGGGCAGGCCTTGGGCGCTCAGGTAAGTTGGGAAGCAGACACAAAAACCGTAACGGTACAAAACAATGAAAATGCGGCTATTTTTACAATTGGCTCTAATCAAGTGGATCTCTTTATCATGGATGCTGAAAAAGGAACCATAAACCATGCAAGTGAAACAATCGACACCGCCGCTGTCATTAAGGACGGCCGCACGATGCTGCCCTTACGGGCTGTAGCCGAATCTTTGGGCGCAACTGTAGATTATCTTGAAGGAGCGATTACGATCAATAAAGAAACCTCTGCGCTACAACCGGAATCCTTAACCGTATCCAACTATCAACAGCTGAAACTGGCACTGAACACACAAGCCTCCACCATTACCCTGCAAGATTTCAATACCGCAGGCGAAGTCTATGGCAAGCTGGAAGTGAAACGCCCTGTTATACTGGACGGTAACGGCAGTACCATTGATTTCGGCATTGAGATATTATCCAACGGCGTTACCGTGAAAAACTTCAACATGAATATCTCTGATTTTAACAAAGGAGTCAGCACTGGCGGTCAAAGCAACCTGAAAAACCCAGGCGACTGTATCGCCCTTGAAGTCCACAGCGGCACCCCGGACGCTCCGGTAATTCTCAAAGACAACACAGTAAAAATGGATGTGTTCGGCAGCAGCAATTCCGCAATTTATCTGGGCAGCAACAGCTATGCCGAAATAACTGGCAACAAGCTAACACTGAAAAACCAAGAAAATAACAACTATGAACGGGGCGGCGTATTCATTGATGCCAATACCAACGGTAAAATCACGGGCAATACCATTATCACCACCCGCACTGCGTTCCCCATGTCCCCAATCGGTTTGACTGCTAATCTGGATACCTTAACAGAGGCCATTTCCATGCCAGCCCTCCAAATCAGCGGCAATACTGTTCAAGCCAGATACGTAACTAAAATGTATGTCAGTGGTCAGCTTTTTGGCGATGACAATTTGGTGTTGGAAAGTAACTCCGACTTTGGCGCACGGAAGATTGTAAGCGATTTTGTTTTAGCTATGGCGCAAGACAATCAATATGAAATTGTTTCTCCATACCCAGCAGAGAATGAAGACGCCTTCGTACAGACCCGCTTAGATAAAATTATGGCAGGCGGCACCTACTTTGAAAACAACATCTTCTTCCATGTAGAAGACGGCAAACTGGTACGTATCCCGGCTCCAGCAGCAGAATAAAAACACGCTCACAGTCTTATCCGCAACATAAGAGATGCCTTATGCGTTTTGTTCACCATAAGGCATCTCTTTTTGTTGCACTTGCTTTCTTAAGCGAAAGTATCGCATTTTCTTTGTACTATATCATGTAATCCGCTGTCCACAACAAATTTCTTGCTTCGCATCCTCTGCCCGCTATATCATCAGATCTTTCAAATCAAATATGAGACTCCAAACCATTCCAAAATTAGGCTCGTCATCATATCAACACAGGAATCTCCGCTCTCCTTTTAGAAATCGTTCAGTTGCTTCAACCAGATTTCCTTTTATGTGCGTGTTGAGATGCTCTATAACGGTATAACGCCGTTTCGCAGAATGATAGCTGCGTTGTGCCGCTTCATTTTATCGGAGGTAAAGCTAAGAATAGAAGAACCAAAACTTTATTGCAACCACGCCTTCTAAAATAAAGGAAAGACAAAGCCTGAAAAAATAGCTTTGCCCTCCTAAACAAATAACTGTCTTATTTATTGTTTTTGGCACAAACTTTGAACGACTCTTGTTTATCACAAGCTGGTAAACGGTACCGTTCACACCTATGGAGCATTTTAAATGGCAGCCAGTTCCTCATACAGATAATCGTTCAAAATTTTGATATAGGTGCCCTTCATGCCCAGTGAGCGGGCGTCAATCACGCCGGCGCTCTCCAGCTTGCGCAGTGCGTTGACGATAACAGAACGGGTTAATTTATATTCTTCCGCCAGCTTGCTGGCTACCAAAAAGCCCTCGTTGCCGTCAATCTCGCTGAAGATATATTTTACCGCTTCCAGCTCGGAATAGGACAGCACCTCCAGCGCCAACTGCACCACATTCTTTTTACGAGCCTCTGTTTCCGCTTTGCGGCTGGCAGCGCGAATCATCATCACTGAAGCCAAAGTAGCCGCATATTCGGCTAAAAGCTGACCTTCTGCGGCAAATTCTTCCTGTTCTCTGCCGCAAATCAGCATCCCCAGCCGCTCCGACTGGCTCACCACCGGCAATAAGGCCAAACAGTTGCCGTTATGCCACTGATTATACACTGGCTGCCGGATGGATACCAGCCATTCCTGATTTTCCTTCTGACAACATTTTTCTTCCAGCTCCTTCCGGCTAAACAGCTGCATCCCGTCGGTATCGCAATAACCCAACAGATTGCCCTCTCCATTGACAATATAAATACTGCACTGCAGCAAATCGTGCAGCTGCTCCGCTGCGTTTTGAAAATCCAACGCATCCACTGTCGCTTTCTGCATCAAGCAATGCATGGTTCTGTTTTTCTCCAATACGTTTTCCATTTCCATTTTTTCTGCCTCCTAATGAATGATGTTTCCAAGATAGTAGTATTATTACCAGAGATTTACATAATATTCACAGAAGGCAAAATTTTATTGGGAAACTTGTCTCTTTACAATTTAAAATTTTATTTGCAGCAGCCCTTCCAATTCCTCCATGGTTGATACGGTGTTAATCAAATCCCGCATACGGGCCGCATTGGGCAGGCCCTTATAATACCAGGCAATGTGCTTGCGCAGCTCCTTCATAGCCACATACTCGCCCTTTTCCGCACAAATCAGCTGGGCATGATGCAGAATGACCTGCTTGCGCTGTTCCAAATCAGGCTCCGGCGCATACTGGCCTGTGCGCAAATAATCCAGCGTCTGCCGGTAAAGCCAAGGACGGCCCAACGCGCCGCGGCCCAGCATAATACCGTCACAGCCGGTCTGCTCCAGCATAGCCTTGCCATCTTCCGGCGTAAAAATATCGCCGTTGCCAATGACTGGCACTGCCACTGCCGCCTTCACCTGACGAATAATATCCCAATCGGCTTTGCCGCTATAATACTGCATGCGGGTTCGCCCATGCACAGCAATCGCGCTGGCTCCTGCTGCCTCCATGGCGCGGGCATACGCCACCGCATTGACGCTGGTATCGTCCCAACCTTTGCGGATTTTCACCGTCACTGGCACCGTTACCGCTTTCACCATAGCCGACACAATTTCTGCCGCCAGCTCCGGATTGCGCATCAATGACGAGCCTTCGCCATTATTGACCACCTTGGGCACAGGACAGCCCATATTAATATCAATGATTTGCGCGCCATAATCCTGCATAATGCGAGCGCCTTCCGCCATCACAGCAGGCTCTGAACCAAAAATCTGCATGCTGACAGGCTGTTGCTCCCCTTCCATATTCATCAGCAAATAGGTTTTCTTATTCTGATAGGTGAGCGCTTTGGCACTAATCATCTCGGTATAAACCAAACCGCAGCCATATTCCCGGGCAATCAAACGGGACGGTCTATCACTGATACCAGCCATAGGCGCCGCCACCACCGGATTTTTCTGTAATACTTCTTGAATGAAATTCATGTGCAAACTCCTAACCGTACAATCTAGTAATCTGACTTTCTCAGCATAACAAATTATTCTTTTTTGCGCAACAAAAAACAGGACGAACCGACCATTCGTCCTGTTTTGCTAAAATTTATGGTTATGCTTCTACCGCATCTAATGCCGCTTTGATTTTTTGCGGAATGCCGGTAATTTTTTCTTCTGGAATGGCGCACAGCGCAATCCGCAAACCTGCATTGGCGCCGTCGCCTAAGGGCACTACGAATAAATCCTGTTCTCGCAGCTTGGCGGCCACTTCTTCTGCTTTGACGGTTGGCACCGTCACAAAAAATCCGGCGTCAAAGGGACAAACGGGCAAGCCGATTTCTCCGGCTTCTTTCATAAATAATTCGGCCCGTTTCAATAGGCTGAGCCGCAGTTGATCCTGTTCGGCACGAAACGCTGCCTTTTTTTCCGGATTGGTATTGATTTTTTCCATCACCAGCATCCCTAAACGGCTGCAGTTTGACCAGGTAGCCCGGCTGGAAAATTTATTGATGGCAATGAAGTCTTCCACTTCCTGCTTGCTGGAAGAGATACACAGCAGGCAGCCCAGACGGTACCCATACATGGTGTAGCCTTTCGACATACTGAACGCCACCAGCACCAAGAAGTTTTCCGGCAGTTGATTGAACAACTGGAAGAATTGCCGGCTTTCCGGCGCGGCAAAATCAATATAGGCAATATCCACTAACAACACCACATTGTTTTTGCCGTTGTTGGCTATGGCGGTCAGCTCTGCCATGATGGCTTCCCATTCCTGCTGTTTTACATTATAACCGGTTGGATTATTCGCCGGCGTATTTAAAATTAAAAAGACATTGGTCTGCTTTGCGGCATATTCCCGCAATTTTTCAATACAGCCCTGTACGTTAAAATTGCCCTGCTCGTCAAACATGACAAAGGTGTCAAAATTACGGCCGGTTTCCCGACAAATGCTTTTATATGCAGCCCAATAACGGTCCATGGTAATGGCGGTATCGCCGTCGTCTAAATAATTGAATAAGGCGTGATGAATGCCGCCGGTGCCGCCCGGTGTGGCAATACCGTCAATATAAGCGGTGGGACGATATTCCCGAAAGGCCGCGTCAATGGCTGCTTCAATAAAGGCCGGAGAGCCTTCAATGGTGGCATATTCGGCCGCGTCGCTGAACGGAATTTCTTTTACCGTTTCTTCTACTGTTTTTAGTGTAATTAAGTGCCCGTTGGCATCCAAAAAAGCGCCTGTAGTGGCATTGGTGATATTTTCCTTGCCCACCTCAGCAGCCCGTGCTTTGGCCATGCCGCTGATGCGAAAGATTTTATCCGGGCCCCCTTTGCCCTGGGTATGCTTTGCTAAAACGCTCATTGTTCCATTCCTACTTTCTTCCCTAGAGTTATCCCATACAAATTTACCATTTTTCACAGAAAAACGGCTGCTTCATATTTGAAACGCAATTTTCTAATTTATACTGTTGTTATTATACTGATTTTTCCTATTGGACGCAAGGAAGGAACGCCCATGTATTTTGTATTTATTTTGTATTTTCGGGCTTCCTATGCCTACAAAAAATCATGGCCGGGTTTCCACATAAAAGTTCTGTTCGTTTGATAAGACACAGCTTCATGTAAATATTTTGCTAAGTTTTCGCAAAATCATTTCTACAGCACTTGACTTAAAGTTTACTTTCAATGCTATACTGTTTTTATCAATAAAATAAAAAAGACTACCTATATTTATTTATCAAGACCCTTTTTTAAGCTTTCAATTATTTTTATTTTTTCAACTTTTTTAATTCCTAGCGTTTCGTTTTCCATTTTCAGCGCATTTTACTTTTTTCAAAAAGAATTCCCTATTAATTTTATGATTTCTTCAGTAATTTTGTAATTTTCTCTTGACGTTTTCTTAATATATGGTATATTATTATTAAATCACAAATACATTTATTCACAAGAGGGGTATTCGTTGTAATAAGAACTAGTTTTATGATAATCATAAAGAAAATATTAAAAATTCTAACTTTTATACACGGTGCATCCATGCAGCTGTCGCTGTTATCTTAACAAAGGTTGTATAGCGCTTCAGCAAGCATTGATTGTTTCTGAAAAAACATTTTGCCTGAAAAGGAGGGCTGGAACGTGGCAGTTTTTTCAGAGATAGATTCATTTTGTATTATTTTTTAATTTGGACTTTATGTTTTTGTTTATTAAAGAACTCAAATTACTATTTTATCATTGAGGGGGTATTTTTTATGGCAAATCCACAAGTGGAAGATAAAGTTGTTGCCGATAAGTTTGCCTGGTCGGACCTTTATAAAAAAGAAGACTGGTGGGCCATATGGCTCGGTTTCATTATCATTGCAGCAGGGATTATTTCTGTTACAACCGGCGCTTTCAAATTCAGCGCTGTAAAATTCCCAACTTGGGGCACTGAAGAAGCGCCAAACATTTTTAGTGGTTTAACTGGCAGCTATTTTGTTAGCTTGCTGATTACCTTTGTTGTTTTGTTAGTTTTGTTCTCGATTGGTACTTATTTTATGGGACAGAATGTTCCGAAATTCGCATTAGGTTTCACCGGCGTATTTGTATGCGCTTGGGTAGCATATGCACTGGCTGCTCAGAAAACCATGAGCAACTATGTAGAATATGCTTTCTGGGCTTTGGTGGTTGGTCTGTTAATCTGTAATACCATCGGCACGCCGGAATGGATTAAACCAGGGATTCAGACCGAATATTATGTAAAAACCGGTTTGGTTGTCATGGGGGCTGAAGTATTGTTCTCCAACATCACCAACTTCGGGATTTACGGTTTAGCTATCGCTTGGTTCGTAACACCTGTCGTTATCATTTTCATGTGGATTTTCGGTACCAAATTCTTAAAAATGGTATCCAAACCAATGGTTATCGTTATCGCTACCGCCACTTCTGTGTGCGGGGTGTCTGCCGCTATCGCAGCCGCTGCTGCTTCCGGCGCTAAGAAAAACGACTTAACTTTCGCAATCGGCTTATCTCTGATGTTCACCGTATTGATGATGGTATTTATGCCAATTATCATCAAAGCTATCGGCATGGATTCCATGATCGGCGGCGCTTGGATTGGCGGTACGGTAGACTCTACCGGCGCCGTTGTATTGGCAGGGGAAGCATTAGGCCCTGTTGGCGGTCAGGTTGCAGCATTGGTTAAAATGATTCAGAATATCTTGATTGGTTTCATCGCTTTGGCAATCTCCATTTTCTTTGCCATGAAAGTTGATGTGGATGATTCTCGTGATAAAGTGGGCGCCAGCGAAATTTGGCACCGGTTCCCGAAATTCATCATCGGTTTCTTCGTTGCTTCTGTAATCTTCTCCTTTATCATCATGCCAACCTTCGGCAGTGAAGCTTACAGCGCAATCCTGAAAACTTTCAGCAACTACAAAGGCTGGTGCTTCTGCTTGGCCTTCACATCCATCGGTTTGGAATCCAACTTCAAGGAAATGGCATACTACATGCAGGGTGGTAAACCTCTGACACTGTACGTTGTTGGTCAGACCTTTAACTTGGTTCTGACACTGCTGGTAGCTTGGATTATGCTGAGCGGTATCTTCTTCCCACTGCCAAATATCGTAACTGCTTAATTGCATTTGTCATTGGGATATGGTATACTAATCCAGTAATGTTGTGTAAGAACAGGATGTGACTTTTCATGCGTGATGAAACGAGACAAAAAATTGTTGCCATTCTGAACCGCTGCGTCATTGTAATCTGCTGTGCTGCCCTGTTGACAGCTATTTATCTGATTTCGCAGGATGCAGGACTGATTGATGGTTCTTTCGGTCCCGGCTCGTATTATTATTCCGATATTCCTGGCTGGGAAAAAATCTTCCTCAGTGAAAAAACATGGCATTTGGGCTTTGACAATCCGGTGGCAGCCTATGGCTTCTTCGTCATCTGGGGTCTGCTGAGCTTTAAAGCTTTACTGTGGTTAGATAAAAAACTAAAATAGTCCGGTTTAACGCAATCAAACACAAAGGCTGTGGAACTTAGCTCCACAGCCTTTTTTATTATGCTTTATTATGTTTTAAAATTATTGATTTAGAAACGACTGATCATGATAATTTGGTGGTCCATTTTTCACAGTTCCACACATCGGTCACCACGTCGCGGTAAAATTCTGGCTCGTGACAAATCAACAGCACCGTGCCTTTATATTCCTGCAGCGCCCGTTTTAATTCGTCCTTGGCGTCCACATCTAAATGGTTGGTTGGTTCATCCAGCACCAACACATTGGTTTCTCGGTTCATCAGCTTGCAAAGACGAACCTTGGCCTTTTCGCCGCCGCTCAACACCTGAATTTTACTCTCGATATGCTTGGTGGTTAAACCGCAGCGGGCCAACGCGGCCCGCACTTCCTGCTGATTAAAATGGGGAAATTCATCCCACACTTCCTGCAGACAGGTATGATCCGTCGGCTTTGTTTCCTGCTCAAAGTAGCCGATCTCCAGATTTTGACCTTTCAAAACTTCACCAGCCAGCGCTGGTATTTCTCCCAACAAACTGCGCAGCAACGTGGTTTTCCCTATCCCATTGGCTCCTACCAGTGCAATTTTTTGCCCCCGTTCCAGCAATAAATCCAGCGGCTTAGATAGCGGCTTATCATAACCGATGACCAGCCCTTTGGTTTCAAAAATCAGCTTGCTGGTGGTACGGCCCATGATAAATTGAAACTGCGGCTTCGGTTTTTCAGCAGCCAGCTCAATCAGCTCCATTTTGTCCAGCTTTTTCTGTCGGGACATGGCCATATTGCGGGTAGCCACCCGTGCTTTGTTGCGGGCCACAAAATCCTGCAACTCGGCAATCTCCTGCTGCTGCGCCCGATAAGCCGCCTCCTGCTGCTGCTTTTTCACCTCGTAAATGCGGCGGAAGTTGTCATAATCGCCCACATAGCGATCCAGCTTCTGATTTTCCATGTGGTAGATTAAATTGATAACACTGTTTAAAAAAGGAATGTCATGGGATATCAGCAGAAATGCGTTCTCGTAATCCTGCAAGTAGCGTTTCAGCCAGTTGATATGGGACTCGTCCAAATAGTTGGTCGGTTCGTCCAGCAGTAAAATATCCGGCTTTTCCAGCAGCAACTTGGCCAACAAAATTTTCGTGCGCTGACCGCCGCTTAAATCCTCTACATCCCTGTCCAAACCAATGTCATTCAATCCCAGATGGTGCGCAACTTCTTCAATTTTGCTGTCAATGACATAAAAATCGTGGGTATCCAACAATTCCTGCAAATCGCCCACTTCGTTCATCAGCTCGTCTAAAGCGTCGCCCTCCAGTTCGCCCATTTTCATATAGCTGTCGTTGATTTGCTGTTCAATATCGTATAAAAACTGAAAGGCGCTTTTCAAAACGTCGCGGATGGTCATGCCCCGTTCCAGCACGGCGTGCTGGTCTAAATAGCCGACCCGCACCCGTTTGGCCCATTCAATTTTACCCGCGTCGGGCATCAGTTTTCCTGTAATAATGTTAATAAAGGTAGATTTGCCTTCGCCGTTGGCGCCTACCAGACCAATATGCTCCCCTTTCAGCAGACGAAAGGACACATCGTCAAAAATTGCTCTGTCGCCAAAACCGTGGCTCAAATGTTCAACCGTCAAAATACTCATGCATAAACTCCTTTTACTCTGTTCCTTTTATGATAACATGAAAATCACTATTGCTATTGTACTGAAAAACGGCGCTGGAAACAAGCCTTTTTCCTGCCTTCTTTTTTGTTTCTTTGAACAGTAGAACTCTTATTTTGACAGCTCACAAAAACCGCTTTAGACGCTCCGGCACCCAGCAAGCTGTCACTGCGTCTAAGAACAATTCTCCGTTCACCCTCCGCTGCTGCAAATTGCCCTGCACCACTCTGCGTATTTTATGGGGAATGATTTTATCGACGGCTGGTAAACCAATGGCATATACACTGTGCAAAATCTCCAACGCATTACCTTGGCTGCCCAAATATAACATGGCATGCCCCGGGAAATACAACACACTGGCTGACGGCAAGGCCGCAATAAATTGCTGCTTTTGTTCCCGATTATCAGGGCAGCACTCCACTCCCACCATCTGCATCTGTTGCCGGCTATTGCGCGGAAGCTGCAGGCCAAACACAGAAAACACATCCACAAGCAGCGAACTGCAATCCCGGCAATACCCGGCGCCGCCCCAACCATAAGGCTCGCCCAGCATTTTTTTTGCCTGGCTGACGATATTCTGTGCAGAGCAAGGCAGCGGCCCTGGTGCAAATCCACCATCCCGTTGCACCATAAATTGCAGCACCGCCAGCTTATCACGACGGTCTTTCACAGGCAAACCCACTACAAAGCTGCGTTGAGTGGCGTCATATAAGGGAAGGCGCGTGCCCATCAAAAGCATCTGTGTTCGCGCTCTGCCGTCAAAATCAATATAGTCCAACTGGCGGCGGCTGTCGGTAACCAGTAGCTGTTCTCGGTCACAGCAATACTGCCGCCAACGGTAAAAATCGGTTTCCCAGGCTAGATGCGCGGTCAGTATCCAACCATAACATTGGGCGCTGCGAATCAAACTCCACTGTCCGCTGTCATCCTGACAATAGACCAGCACCGGCTCGCCCAATTTCAACAAACTCACTGCAAAGCGGTCCAGCTCGCCCCATTCTCCGGTACGATAACTGGCGGCCATTGTAGGAAAGGCACGCAAAAAGCTATTGCAAATCACAACACCATAGCGCAGCGATGCTTGTTTTTGACAAACCGCTTCTAAACGCCGTTTTAAAGCGTTATAAAAATCTTCTCCATATAGATTACCTTCTTTATCATATCGAGGCTCCTGCGGCAAATTTTCAACGCTCAGCAGAATTTCCAGCTCTTGCAGGACCTGTTTTGGCTCAACGGCCACTAAATCGATTAATCCCGTATCTGAACACTGTAAATTTTGTCGGTTGACGGCCTCAATCTGCTGCTGATTTAATATGATTTTACTGGAAAACATCTCAAAACGCCTCCTCATAGGCTATCAAATAAACTTGCATCCAATTACGAATTTTTTCACAAAATTTTATTTTTGAAACATCAAAAGTTATTACTGTATTTTATGAAGTATCTTGTTTATAATAGAAGTGTTATTTTAAGATCGGAGGGATTGTTCATGAAACAATTTGAAGGAAAAATAGCTTTAGTCGTAGCGGCTACACGGGGAATCGGGTTAGCCTGTGCGCAGGGTTTAGCTCGCGGCGGTGCCACTGTTTATTTAGGCGTTCGTCGTATGGATGCCGGGCAGCAAATCGCTGACGAATTAGTCGCAGAAGGCTGTAAGGCTGCACCGGTTTATTTCAACGCTACCGAAATGGACAGCTATCAATCCATGGTAGAAACGGTCATTGAAAAAGAAGGGCGTATTGACATTCTGGTCAACAACTATGGCGGAACCGATGTAAAAAAAGATTTCGACGTCGTAAACACCGATGTCGCCTATTTCAACGAAAACCTCTGCAAAAATTTGGACAGTGTATTTTTGCCTGTTAAATATGCCGTACCCCATATGCCAAAAGGCGGCTCCATTATCAATATCGGAAGTATCGGCGGCTTCAATCCCAATCTGGTGCAAATCTCCTACACCGTTTCCAAAGCGGCAATTATGAGCCTGACCGAAAATATTGCCACCCAATATGCGCGGCGGGGCATTCGCTGTAACTGTGTTATGCCAGGGATGATTGCCACCGACGCATTGATCAACAACATGCCTCAGGAATATATCGACAACTTCTTAAAACATGTTCCTCTGCAACGTTGCGGGCAGCCAGAAGATATCGCCAACGCCGTATTATTTTTAGCCAGCGACGCCTCGTCTTTCATCACCGGTCATTGTTTGCCGGTAGCAGGCGGCTACAAAGTTCCAGCGCCAGTTTTCGGCGACAGTGCGCCCAAAATGGTTGACTAATTATTTATAAGAAAGACCAGCAAAAACGATCACAGCATAAAAAA
Source organism: uncultured Peptococcaceae bacterium (assembly GCA_902492275.1). GTDB lineage: Bacteria > Bacillota > Peptococcia > Peptococcales > Peptococcaceae > UBA7185. The sequence continues at coordinate 342 of CABUKW010000010.1, read as the reverse complement.
CTCATTTTATAATCATACAGAGCGCTATAGCTGAAAAGTGATATCGCTCTGTTTTCTTTTCGCATCGTCCTAGTCCTAATTGACCCGCTATTGATTGTAAAAGGTAGCGGCAGCTTTACGGAGGAGGTGTTTCTGCAATCAGAATATAAAAAGCCAGCTACGACACGCCAATCGTATCGTAGCTGGCTTTTTTATGGAGGGAGAAGGATTCGAACCTTCGAAGGCGGAGCCAACGGATTTACAGTCCGTCCCCTTTGGCCACTCGGGAACCCCTCCAAATAAATAAAAAAATGGCTCCCCAAACTGGACTCGAACCAGTGACATCATGATTAACAGTCATGC
>CABUKW010000009.1 GCA_902492275.1 uncultured Peptococcaceae bacterium | reverse complement strand
CGTTTTTCTGCGCGAATGGTCGGGTACACGGAGGGATCGGGCAAAGTGTAGCAAATAAAAACGAAGGGCAGCAAAAAATAAAAACACTTGCTTATACTTATCCGAATAAAATTTTATCAGTTTTACTGATGTTATCGCTCAAAAGAAAGTGTTATCATAATAGATAGCTATATATTGGCCTACCTAGGCTTTTCTGCTATAAAGACGCTGCTAATATAGGATAAACATAATGAAAAAATTCTATACAATTTATGACGATGAGTCGGAAATATGGGAAAAATCATTGACTATATGGCCGTTTGTCAGGTATCATGAAAGGTATCATGGAAATTTTCTAAATCTTAAATAATTATTAGAGTAAGGGGGGTGTTTTGTTTGAAAACAAAGGATATGCTGAAGGATGAAACCATCGTTGGATCGCCGAAAAAGCATTTGATTGTAGTGGCCTGCGTGATGTTTGTGTTCTGGCTGCTGCTGTCGGGAAAATTTGAATTCAAATTCCTGTTTTACGGGGTGCTGACAGCCATTGTATCGGCTTGGATCTGCGTACCACTTCTGATTTTACCCAATGCGGATGGAACAAAGAAATATTTCATTTTTGATGTGCCGCTGGGCAAATATGCGCTGTACTGGCTGTGGCTGCTCAATGAAGTGGTAAAAGCCAACATTGACGTTGTAAAGGCTACAGTAAAATCGGAGATGGTGATTAATCCACGGGTAATCCGTTTTAGAATTAAAATGGACAATCCAATGGCGCATACAACGCTGGCCAATTCCATTACGTTAACGCCTGGTACGGTTACGTTAAATGTAACGCCAGATGGTTTGTATGAAATTCATGCGTTGACCGACGGCGCTGCAGAAGGGTTGTTGGACGGCGGCATGCAAAAGCGTGTGGCCGAGTTGTTTGGTGAACCGTTTGATTATGCGGTAGTGGAGGAAGGAGAAGAATAATAATGGATACAATGAATGTGATCTGGGGCATTCTGATGGTCGCTGTGGTAATTATTATTGGACTCATGCTCCAACGTGTATTTCAGGGACCAACGATTTATGACCGCATGAATGGTCTGGGCGTTATCGGCGCCGATACAATCCTGTTGTTGGTATTGTTTGGTTACATTGACGGCCGTCCGGATATGTATGTGGATATTGCGATTTCTTATGCCATTTTAGGGTTCATCTGTTCCGTAATCGTAGCAAAATATATGGGAGGAAAGGGCGTATGAGTACAGGAATGTTGATTCGGGAAACTATCGCGGTTCTGCTTCTGGTTGCCAGTCTGTTCTTCTTTCTGGCGTCTGCGATTGGGATGATTCGTCTGCCGGACTTTTATACCCGGCTGCACGCTTCCGGGAACAGTGAAACCTTAGGCTTGATGCTGGCTTGTCTGGGCTTAGTCATTCATGAAGGGCCGACGCTTTTAGCTGTTAAAATTGTATTTGTCTTTTTGCTGGTATTTCTGGCTAACCCGATTGGGACTCATATCCTGGGAAAAGCTGCTCTGAAATCCGGTCATCCTGTTTGGACAAACAAGGATAAGGAGGAGGAATAAGCATGCAAGTATTGATGATTGAAGCGTTGCTGCTGTTATTTTTAATTTTCATAACAGTCAGCATTCTGATTATTAAAGATATTTTAGCCTGCACCATTATTTACAGTGCGTTCAGTTTCTGCGCTGTACTGACTTATTTTATGTTTGGCTCTCCCGATGTTGCCTTTACCGAAGCGGTAATCGGGACGATGTCCACCATATTCTTTGTTGCAGCGCTGAAAAAAGTGGATCGGTGGTGTAAATAACAATGGCAAGAGGATTAACAACCATTCTGATGACCGTCATCACTGTGTTATTTTGTGCGTGTACCGTCTTTTTGCCGGTGATTGGCGACCCCAATTCGGCGCCCAATCAGCATGTTACACCATATTATATTGAAAACAGCGCCGTAGATACCGGTTCTCCAAACATTGTTACCGGTACGCTGGCTGACTACAGAGGCTTCGATACTTTGTGGGAAACTTCTGTTATGTTTGTGTCCGGTTTAACAGCCTGCCTGATTTTGATGGCAAACACAGAAGAAGGCGGCAAGCTGCTGAAGGGCAGAAAACAGGGCGCAAAGAAGGGAGGACACAATCGTGAACAATAATAAATTGAAAAAGCCGTTCGGCGGTATTGTTCTGGATTCATCCTTCCGCATTATCATTCCCTTTACACTGGTGTATGGGATGTATATTCTAACCCACGGCGAATACAGCCCGGGCGGCGGCTTCCAGGCCGGTGCGCTGTTGGCGGTGGGCATTGTGCTGGTGCGTTTGATTCAGGGCGCCGATAAGAAGAGTTTTAATGTTCCGGGGCCGATTGCAGTTGTATGTGCCGGCGTGGGTACGTTTATCTATGCGGCAACCGGTTGGCTCACATTGTTTGGCGGCGGTCAGTTTTTGGATTATACATTTTTGCCGGTGCCGATGCACAACTGGGCAGAGCTCCATGCGCTGGGGATTTTGATGATTGAAATCGGCGTAACGGTATGCGTTATGATGACCATTATTGATATTATGGATGCAATTATTGAACGTTTAGATGATGATAAGGAGGAGGTAGATTGCCATGAGTGATGCTAGTACAATGGATGTCATTAATAATTTTCTGGCCACCAAAGGGATCTATTCTCTGGTCTTGATTTTATTGTTCTTGGGTTTGTACGGGATGATTGTCAGCAATAACTACATGAAAAAGATGATGGCCATGAACGTGATGCAGGTCGCCGTTATCTTCTTCTATCTGTGTTTTGCGCAGAAGGAAGGCGGTATGATTCCAATTTTAAACGGACTGACCACCGACCCCAATGCCTATATCAACCCATTGCCTCATGCTCTGATGCTGACAGCCATCGTAGTTAGCCTTGGTACCACCGGGGTTGCTTTGGCGCTGCTGATGCGTATTAAAGAAACCTATGGCTCGGTAGAGGAAGATGAAGTTTTGAGGAGGGCAGATAAATGAGTCAACACTTTCCTGTTTTAATCGTATTACTGCCCTTGAGCGCCGCACTGTTAAGTCCTTTTTTCAGTTTCCTGCACCGGCAGGCTGGTAAATGGATTGCTGTGGCTGCGTTGTTAGGCTCCTTCCTTTGTTCTGTCGGCTTGCTGCTGCAGGTAATTGCCGGAGGCGGCGAAGCCATTCACTACTGGATGGGTAACTGGGCGCCGCCGCTGGGGATTGAATTTGTAATTGACCCGGTAAATGGCGTGATTGTGGCCATGATTACCTTCCTGGCCTTGTGTACGGCAATTTACAGTACACCCTTTTTGAAAAAATCCAACTGGCTGTATATGGGCGGTTATTACACCTTGATGGCGCTGTTGTGCGTTGGCTTATGCGGGATGACTTTAACGGGCGACGTATTTAACCTGTATGTATATCTGGAAATTGCGTCCTTATCCGGTTACGGTTTAATCGCGTTAGGCGGAAACAAAGGTACGTTGGCGGCGTTCCGCTATTTGCTGATTGGTACTATCGGCGCGTCGTTATATTTGCTGGCCATCGGGTTTATGTATTCCATGACCGGTTCGCTGAATATGGCCGATTTGTCTGTGCTGCTGCAGGATAAAATGGATTATCCGCTGATGATTATGGCCATTGCGCTGCTGATTGCAGCCTTCGGCATTAAAGCAGCATTGTTCCCTTTCCATGGCTGGCAGCCTGATTCCTATACCTATTCCCATCCGGGCGCTGCACCGTTGATTTCCGGTGCGATGAGTAAAGTGCCTGCTTATGCAATGCTGCGGTTCTTCTTCTATTTGTTTGGCGCGCAGCACCTGTTTGTACAACATGGCTTAACCATTCTCGGCGTGTTGGGTGCAATGGGTATCATTTTAGGCTCTGTTATGGCCATTGCGCAAGATGATTTCCGCAGAATGCTGGCTTACTCCAGTGTGGCCCAAATTGGTTACATTGCGGTTGGTCTGGCCATCGGCAGTATGTATGGATTAATTGGCGCGATTCTGCACATTATCAATCATGCCTTTATGAAAGGCTCGTTGTTTATGGTAATCGGCGGTATTCAATATCGCTTCGGTGAGGTTCGTATCAGCCGACTGGGGCAGATTGGGAAGAAGATGCCCTTTACAGTCTTTACATTAGTTGTGGCTGCGCTAGGTATGATTGGGATTCCACCGGCCGGCGGCTTCTTCAGCAAAGTGTATCTGATGCAGGGCGCAGTTGATACTGGACAGTACATTTATGTGGCTGTGCTGGTAATCAGTAGCTTGCTCAACGCGGTGTACTTCTTCCGCGTATTGGAAAATGTATTTATCAATCCAGACCCAGGCCTGAAAGAGGTTCATCCTCCTACAGGGAAATTGGAACTGCCATTGCAAATGTTGATTCCAATCATTATTTTTGGCATTGCCATTCTGGCTCTGGGCTTCTGCAATGCTGCCATTGTAGATGGCATTATTAAATTAGGATTGCCGGAGGTGTTCTTAGGATGACCATTATTGATATCAGACCATTTCTGGCGGTAGGGGTATCCCTTCTGGCTGCGTTCCTGATTATGTTCAGCGGGAAAAAGCCTAATGTACGTGAATTTTGGAGTGTGGCTGCGGCATTTATCAAATGCGGCCTGATTTTCTCCATGGTGCCGGCTGTGCTGGCGGGCAATGTGTATGAATACACGCTGTTCCAGGCTACCGACACAATCAGCTTTACCCTGCGCACCGATGCGGCGGGTATGGTATTTGCCTGTGTATCGTCGTTCTTGTATATTCCGGTTTCCTTCTATGCCATCGGCTATATGCGGGGACATCACGAAAAGGAACAGACTGGCTTCTATGCCTCCTTTGCAGTCTGCTTGTCGGCGGCAATCGGGATTGCTCTGTCTGCCAATCTGTTGACCTTCTTTATTTTCTATGAATTATTGACCATTGCAACCTGGCCTCTGGTTTTCCACGAAAGGAACGAAGAAGCGCGGTTCTCTGGCCGGAAATATTTAATCTATACGCTGGTGAGCGGTCAGTTGATGCTGGCTGGCATTATGGTTGTGTATGCCCTGGCACACACACTGGATTTCCAGGCTGGCGGTTTCTTAACGATTGATATGGCGCCAAAATGGGTGCTGCAGCTCCTGTTCTTCCTGATGGTATTGGGCGGCGCTGTAAAAGCCGGCGTTATGCCTTTGCACGGCTGGCTGCCATCGGCCATGGTTGCGCCTACGCCTGTTAGTGCGCTGCTGCATGCCGTAGCCGTCGTGAAAGCCGGTGCGTTCTGTGTTCTGCGGTTAATCGGTTTCGTATTCGGCCCTGCTTTGCTGGCCGAAATTGGAGCGGCTACCGTATTGGCATGGTTTGCAGCCTTCACCATCATTGCGTCGTCTCTGATTGCCATGAAACAGGACAACTTAAAACGGAGACTGGCGTTCTCTACAGTCGGTCAGCTGTCCTATGTGGTATTGGGCGCTGCGTTGTTGGCTCCTTTGAGCATTTTGGGCGCATACTTTCATATTGTGGCCCATGCTCTGATGAAGATTACCCTCTTTATGTGCGCCGGCGCTATTATTGTGACGGCCCATAAGGATAATATCAGTGATATGCATGGAATTGGCAAGAAAATGCCGATTACCATGGCTTGCTTCACCATCGCTTCTTTAGGGATTGCCGGGATGCCGTTTATCATCGGCTTTATCAGCAAATGGAATCTGGCGTTGGGTGCGCTGCAGGTTGGGCAGCCGTTCTACATTGCCGTTTTAATCTGCAGTGCGCTGCTGAGTCTGTCCTACTTGATGCCGGTTGCCTATCTGTCGTTCTTTAAGCCGAACAAGAACGGCGAATTCCAGACCTACGGCGAAGCAAATAAATTTATGCTGATTCCGATTTGCGTGACCGCAGCGTTATCAGTGATTTTGGGGATTATGCCGAACTTTGGACCGCATCTGTATGATTTGGCTTCCATGGCGGCGCAAGGTATTACCCAAGGCTGGATTGGAGGTGGCTGGTGATGCAATCTTTAAATAAAAAGAAAATCTATATCATCATTGCCATTATAGTAGCGGCTTCTGTTGTGGTAGAAGCGCTGTTTGCCCATCCACATGGTCATAATTTCTGGCATACCATGCCGGGCTTTGACATCATCATGGGCTTTGTTGGCGGCTGGGTGCTGATTTTGTTCGCAAAACAGATTTTAGCGCCGCTGCTGCAGCGCAACGAAGATTACTACGATGGAGGTGACGGTGATGAGTAATTTACATCCTGGTTTCATCTTGATTGCGACCGGGTTCATCGCCGCAATCGTTCCAAAAAGTTTGCGTAAATATGTATTGGCAGGCGGACCGCTGGTGGCTCTCGCTGCAATGCTGTCGCTGTCTTACGGTACAGAATGGATTGTGCCCTTTATCAATGGCATTGAGCTGCATGTGATTGAAGTAGACCGTTTAAATTGGGTCTTCGGTTTGATTTTCAGCATGATGGCTGCTATCGGCGGCATCTATTCCATGCATAATAAAAGTTGGATGGAAGCCTTGGCCAGCATGTGCTACGCCGGCGGCACCTTAGGCGTTACGCTGTGCGGCGACTGGATGACCTTAATTTTCTTCTGGGAATTAATGGCGGCTTCGTCGTTGTTCCTGATTTGGTGCAATAACACGGCCAAATCCAGAAAAGCAGGTTTCCGGTACTTATTGGTTCACATGTTTGGCGGCAATATGCTGCTGGCTGGGATTTTCCTGAAAGTGACCAGTGGCGATCTGCTGGTAAGTAATATCACTGCGGTGCATGACGCAGCGTTCTGGCTGATTTTAATCGGCGTGGCTGTAAATGCTGCCATCCCGCCAATTCATGGCTGGCTGGTAGACGCTTATCCGGAAGGTACGATTACTGGCAGCGTATTCTTAAGCTCTTTCACCACCAAGGTTGCGGTATACTGCTTAATCCGTATGTTTGCAGGCACCGATTTCCTGATGTGGGTTGGCGTGATCATGGCGCTGTATGGCGCTTGCTTCGCCATTATCGAAAACGATATGCGCCGTCTGCTGGCTTATCACATTGTCAGCCAGGTGGGCTTCATGGTGGCTGGTGTCGGCATTGGCACCGATTTGGCGTTAAACGGGGCGACAGCCCATGCCTTCAGCCACATTCTGTATAAATCCTTGCTGTTTATGTGCGCCGGCGCAATCATTTACGCCACCGGTATCCGCAAGATTAATCATCTGGGCGGTTTGGCCAAGAAGATGCCTTTTGTATGTGCCTGCTTTGTGATTGCAGCCTTCTCCATTTCGGGGATTCCGCTGTTCAACGGCTTTATTAGCAAATCCATTACCATCACGGCCGCTATGGAAGCAGGGCAGCCTGGTATTGAACTGCTGCTGCAGTTGGCCAGTGTCGGTACATTTTTATCCATCACCATGAAGATGATTTACTTTATCTTCATTCGGGAAGGCAAGGATGTTGAAATTAAAAATCAACTGCCGAAAAACATGTATGTTGCCATGGGGATTGGCGCAGCGCTGTGTACCATTTACGGGATTTTCCCGGATCTGCTGTATCGGTTCCTGCCCTTTGCCATGGACTATCATCCATTTACGGTAGACCACATTGTACAGTATATCCAGCTGTTGGGTGTGGCTATGGTGCCGTTTATGATGTATCTGTCCCACATGGAGCCGCACGAACAGCTCACGCTGGACTTAGACTGGCTCTATCGGGTGCCTTTTGTGAAGCTGGTAGTCAGCATTTCCTCTTTGGTTTGCGCAGTGCGGGCAGCCTTGGGTGAATTCTGCCGGTCCATCTATGACACCTTCAATTATCTGATGCAGAATCCTATGCGCTTCTTGAGCTTAGCGCCGAGAGCCATGGAGGACTCGGAAGAAATTCCGGATAAATATGACGCAGACAGTTATCGCGCTGTCATTGGCGAACCGATGATTATCATCATGACGGTGTTCCTGATAGCCGTTGTGTTTATCGCCTTTATTTAAGAAAACGGCTGTGCAATCGAAAGCACAGCATCATAAAAAGGCTCGTAAAGCAATTTGCTTTGCGGGCCTTTTTGTGATGGTGATTTAACAGGGCAAAACGGAGCGAATCAGGGCCAGGGTCTGTTCGGTGGTCAGTGTGCTGGTGTCGATGCAGAGATGATAATCCTGTGCCAGTCCCCAGATGCGGCCAGTATAATATTTGTAGTGATTGAACCGCTTTTTGTTGATGTCGGTCATGTGTTTTGCGGCGGTGTCAAAATCCAGCTGTTCTCGCTGCATAATTTCACGGGTTTTGTAATCGTCGCTGGCATGCAGAAAAATGTGATAGGCGTTGGGGAAATCCTTGCAGATGGCGTTGGCGCAGCGGCCTACAATCACGCAGTTGCCTTTTTGCGCAGCCGATAGAATAATCTGCTTTTCCGATTCGTAGAGCTTATCCAGCGTGGATTTCTGGTCGGAAAAGTCATAAAATTGCGCCATAAAATCGTACAGTAAGCCGTTCCCCAATTTTTGCTCCTTGGCTTCTACCTCTAATTCGGACATCCCCAAATTGTGGGCTGCCTGCGCGATAATCTGCCGGTCGTAAAATTCCAGCCCCAGCTCTTGTGCCAGCCGTTTGGCGATTTTGCGTCCGCCGCTGCCATATTCTCGGCTGATGGTGATGATAACCGGCGTTTCGCTGCACAGGCAGACAGGGGCGGGCAGCGGTTGGCTTTCTGCTGCGGCAGGCGCTGTGACGGTGAGCAGGCCGTTGACTTTGCCGCCGATTTTGCGATTTAAGGTACGGGCAATGGTGCCTACCAAAATGGCAGCTACGATGGTACCCTCCCGCACACCGGCTAAATGATGATATAAAATCAGGCTAAGGGCTACAGCGGTTACTGTCATGCAGGAATCAAAGGCTATTTTGGTTTTGCCGAAGTCGGTGTGAAAGGTTTTGGAGACTGCGTTGACAAAGCACTCTCCAGGCAGCATGGCCACGTCGGCCACCACTTCCATAAAAACGCCGAAGCCGAGAATGGCGCAGCCAATCAGCAAACAGATAATTTTGACAGGATAGAGCTGCGGATTTAGAATTTCCAGAAAACTCATGGACAGGTCAATAAAATAGGAAAACAAAAAAGACAGCGGAATCTGCAGAAAATACTGTTTGGGAAAGTTTTTCCGCATCAGCAAAAGCTGCAGGAAAACCAATACAATGCTCATGTAGAGTGTGAACATGCCCAAAGTAGGCGCGAAACCCAGACTCAGCGTATAAGGCACGCTGGAGATAGGCGAGGTGCCTAGGGCTGATTTGGTGATGAAGCTGATGCCAAAGGAATTGACAAATAATCCGACTAGAAAAAATAGATAGCGATTGCATAGTTCTCTCTTACTCATTGTAAAACCTCCGGATTTATCATGCTGCTGCAAAGTTTATGTAAGGTGGCTTGCAACGTCTGTTGTTCCTGTGCAGTAAGACAGGCAAGCAGCTGCGCTTCCTGCTGTTCAAAAATTTCGCTGATTTCTTTTTGCTTCTGCCAGCCCAACGGGGTGAGATAGATGTAGAAAGAACGGCGGTTTCCTTTTTCTGTGCGGCGTTCAATCATCCCCTTTTCCTCCATACGGTTTAGAATACCGGTCAGCGTAGCGGGCTCGATTTGACAGCCGTCGGCAATGCTCTTTTGTACGCAGCCGTTATGCCGTCCCAGATAGTCTAATATTTTGGGTTGTCCGGCTGTCAAGCCTTTTTGGTTGAACTCGTTGTATAGCCGTTTTTGAAACAAGGCTTGTGTAATCATCAATAAATAGTGAAAGCTCTGATCCATCTTGCAATCCTCCCAAATTGTTAGTATGCAAATAATTTGCAAGCAAAATATATTGTAGCACAAGATTTTACAATGTCAAGGATACCGTATCAACGAGAGACAGCGGCACAGGCGGCGCGCAGCAAAAAACAGTTGTATTCGGGTGAGGTTTTCCCGTATAATAAAGAAAATGTCATAAAAGCGAGGGGATTACTATGAAATATATTGTGGCATTGGATCAGGGCACTACCAGCTCGCGGGCCATTGTGTTTGACCATGAACAGAATATTGTGGCTGTGGGACAAAAGGAATTTAAACAGATTTATCCCCAGCCGGGCTGGGTGGAGCATGACCCGATGGAAATTTGGGCTACCCAATACGGCGTTTTGCAGGAAGCGTTAATCAAAGCGGGTATTACCATGGCCGATGTGGCGGGCATTGGCATTACCAATCAGCGGGAAACCACCATTGTGTGGGAGAAGGATACCGGCAAGCCTATTTATAATGCTATTGTATGGCAATGCCGCCGCACTGCCGAGCTGTGCGACCAGTTGAAAGCGGAAGGCTGGGAGGATTATATTCGCTCTGCCACTGGCTTGGTGATTGACGCTTACTTTTCCGCCACCAAAATCAGTTGGATTTTGGATCATGTGCCCGGTGCCAGAGCACGGGCGGAAAAGGGTGAGCTGCTTTTCGGCACGGTGGATAGCTGGCTGGTGTGGAAGCTGACCGGCGGCGCTGTACATGTGACCGACTATACTAATGCTTCCCGTACCATGCTGTACAACATTCGGGAGCTGCAATGGGACGATAAATTGTTAGAGCGTTTTCAAATTCCCAAATGTATGCTGCCAGAGGTGCGCAATTCTTCTGAAATTTACGGCTATGTGCACAGCGAAGGCGTGCAGGTGCCGGTAGCCGGTATCGCCGGCGACCAACAGGCCGCGCTGTTCGGGCAGGCTTGCTTTGAAAAAGGCTCTGCCAAAAACACCTATGGCACCGGTTGCTTTTTGCTGATGAACATTGGCCGGCAGTTTATTGCCAGTCAGAAAGGCTTGATTACCACCATTGCGGCCACCATGAACAATCAGGTGGAATATGCGCTGGAAGGCTCTATTTTTGTGGGAGGCGCTGTCATTCAATGGCTGCGGGACGAATTGCATCTGATTGAAACGGCGGCAGAAAGCGAAGCGTATGCCGCTGCATTGCAGGATAACGGCGGCGTCTATCTGGTGCCGGCTTTTGTGGGGCTGGGCGCTCCTTATTGGGATATGTATGCTCGGGGCAGTATTTTAGGCTTAACCCGCGGCACAGGCCGCAGCCATATCATTCGGGCGGCGCTGGAAGCCATTGCCTATCAGACCAACGATGTTCTGCAAGCTATGGTGGAGGATTCGGGGCAGAAGCTGACCGAATTGAAAGTAGATGGCGGCGCTTGCCGCAATGATTTCCTGATGCAGTTTCAGGCCGACATTATCAACTGTCAGGTGAAACGGCCTGCCATCACGGAAACGACCGCTTTGGGCGTAGCCTATCTGGCTGGCTTGGCGGTCGGCTATTGGAGCAGCAAAGAAGAAATCGCCCAGCGCTGGCATGCCCAGCAGCAGTTTATACCGCAGATGGAGCAGGCCACACGGGAGGAAAACTGCCGCGGCTGGCAAAAGGCTGTGCAGAAGGCGATGCATTGGATCGAATAGGAGGCATTCTGATGAGAAAATTTATGGTTGCAGCAGTGCAGATGGATACCCAGAACGATAAAGAAGCAAACTGGCGGCAGATGGCGGCTTTTATCGATGAAGCGGCGGCAAAGGGCGCCCAATTGGTGGCCTTCCCGGAAGTTGTCAATATTCTCAGCGAGGAACCCCAATATGCGGAAGCCATTCCCGGCCCGACTACCGAGTTGTTGGCAGAAAAGGCCCGGGAACATCAGATTTGGATTCATGGCGGCAGTATCAGTGAGGTGAATCCAGACGGCCCCCGCACCTACAATACGACCGTACTGATCAATCCGGCAGGGGAAATCGTTGCCCGCTACAGCAAGCTGCACAATTTTGACATGACGTTGCCTGACGGCAGCAGTGTGCGGGAATCGGACCGCAAGGAGCCTGGCAGGAAAATCGTTACAGTAGAAACGGAACTGGGGCATTTGGGCTTTGCCATTTGTTACGATATGCGCTTTCCTGAGTTGTTTCGGCTGATGACATTGCAGGGCGCGCAGATTATCTTTTTACCGGCCAACTTCACCATGCCGACTGGCAAAGACCATTGGGAGTCTATTTTGCGGGCCCGCGCCATTGAAAACGGCTGCTATCTCATTGCACCCAATCAGGTCGGCGTGAAAGAAAAATTTGTGGCTTACGGTAACAGTATGATTGTAGACCCCTGGGGCACGGTGATTGCCCGCGCTTCCGATAAGCCGGGTGTCATTTTGGCCGAGATTGATTTGGACTATCTGGACGACGTGCGCCGCCGCAATCCGTCGGTGGCCAACCGGCGCACTGATGTGTATCAGCTTTCTTAATCGGACGGCGCGTTATTGGGCAATGATGCTGTCAGAATTTTCGCTGAATTTTGTGGAAATTGTCAAGGAAACTGCAATTTTTGCGCTGAATTTTGAATAATCTTCGGGAAATAGTAAAAAATCGCGCAGAACGCTTGAATTCTTGGAGTGAATGGCTTACACTAATCATAGCGATATAATAAGATTTTCTAAGATTGCTGTATGACAGCCAGCAATCAATGGGTAGGATAGTTATAGAGCGGCCCTTTGTGAGACGACCGCAAATTGATAGAACATAAAAAGGGTGAAAAACAATGATTTATGATAATATTGGACAGTTAATTGGCCGTACCCCTCTGGTGCGGTTGCATTTCGACAATCCAGAAATAAAAGCCGAAGTTTTGGCCAAAGTAGAATTTTTCAATCCGGGCGGCAGTGTGAAAGACCGGGTTGGCGCTTATATGCTGCAGGATGCCGAAGAAAAGGGAAAAATCAAGCCGGGCGCAACCATTATTGAGCCCACCAGCGGCAACACCGGCGTCGGTTTGGCTTTGATGGCCGCCGTAAAGGGCTATAAAATGATTTTGACCATGCCGGAAAATATGAGTCAGGAACGGCGCAGTCTGTTAAAAGCCTATGGTGCCGAAATTGTGCTGACACCGGCTGCCGACGGCATGGCGGGCGCTATTGCTAAAGCAAACGAATTGCTGCAGGAAATCCCCGGCAGCTATATGTGCGGACAATTTGATAATCCGGCCAATCCACAGGCCCATTATCTGACCACCGCCCAGGAAATTTATGCCGATACCGAAGGCAAGGTAGATGTGCTTGTTTCCGCCATTGGAACCGGCGGCACCATTACCGGCATTGCCAGAGGTTTGAAGGAATATAACAAAGATATTCAGATTATCGGGGTAGAACCGCTGCAATCGGCGGTGATTAATGGCCATCCGAAAGGCCCCCATAAAATTCAGGGCATTGGCGCAGGGTTTATTCCGTCCATTCTGGATTTGAGTATCATTGATGAAGTGTTGATGATTGACGGCGATGCCGCCATGGCGGAAGCCCGCATGCTGGCCAAAACCCAGGGCATTCTGGTAGGCATCTCGTCTGGGGCCGCTGCTTTGGCGGCGGAACAGATTGCCAGCCGTCCAGAAAATGCAGGAAAGCGTATTGTTGTGATATTGCCGGATACAGGAGAACGTTATCTATCAACCGAGTTATTCCGAGAGAACAATTAGGAGGAATTTTGTATGGAGTTTGCAGATAAGCCGGAGCAAGAGATTATTGAAGCAGCGCAGCAGGGAAATGAAGCGGCCATGGAACATCTGCTGAAACGGTATCAGGGTTTGATGAGTTACATTTGTGATAAGTATTATCTGAAAGATGGAGAACGGGACGATTTAATGCAGGAGGCTATGATTGGCTTTGTGCAGAGTGTAAAATGCTACAAGCCGGAAAGCGGCAAACAGTTTAAAAACTTTGCTTATCTGTGCATTAAGCGGGAACTGGATTCCTGCGTAAAACGCTCCAACCGGAAAAAACATATGGTGCTGAACGATGCGGTGTCCATGTCCAACTACAATGAAAACGATGAGCAGATGGAAGACAAGGCTGCTTATCTTATTGAACGGGACGCCAGCGGTGAAATCGTGTCGCCGGAAAACACCATTGTAGAACGGGAAACCTATGCCGAAATTATGCAGAAAATCACCTCGCTGTTGTCTAAAATGGAGCTGAATGTGCTGATTATGCGTATGATGGGCATGTCCTACAATGAAATCACTCTGGCCCTGCAGCTGGAAAATAAATCGGTGGATAACGCTGTGCAGCGTATCCGCAAAAAAGTGAACAAATCCAAAGCGTTGAATTTCTGTGTAGACGGAATTTAAGCTGATCAGAACACCGTAGCTCGGTTTTGTTTGGAAAATCGGACTGCGGTGTTTTTGTAATTGTTTCACGTGAAACATTCTGTTAAAGGCAGACGTATCGGTGAAGGCGGCGCTGCTTGACAAGAAAGTCGGTTATCAGTACGCTATAGAGAAAAAAGGAGGAATGGGTATGCCGTTTCACGATTTGCCCGGCGTGACCCAATGTCGGTTCAAACGGGGAGAGTATCTGATTCGTGCCGGAGAACCGGTGGAATATGTATATTATTTGCTGAAAGGCACTGTGTATCGGGAAATGACCAGTGCTTCAGGCCATGAAAGTATTTGGGGCAGCAAAACAGGAGACAATACCATGCAATCTATGGTGGGCGTTCTTACTCTGTATTGTGGCGATGGCGTTACCTATTCTCCTTTTGATTTTATTGCCCGAACTAATTGCAGCTGTTACCGTATCCCAAAGGAGGTTTGTCTGCAATATTTGCGGAAGCGGCCGGAGCTGTTAGAAGCGGTTATCCGTATGGCGATGGGGGAATATATTGGCTTGATGGATTCCTTTCATGCGAAACAAAAGGGAAATTTGTCAGGACAGCTCTGTGCTTTTTTGCTGAAAAGAAGCATAAAAACGGAGCAAGGTTTTTTATTGCCTAAAAAATATACCAACGTGGAAATTGCAAAATTTTTATCGGTGCATAAGGTGACGGTTGCGCGGATGCTGCGGTCTTTGAAAGAGCAAAACCTGATTGTGCGTACCGGAGATGGCTTGTTGCTTCAAGATGTACAGCAGTTGCAGGACTATGCTGCGTATAAAAAACAATTGAAATACGATTAAAGAATTTAGCTGCAGGATAGCGCGGTTTATGAATATAAGTTCATAAACCGCGTTTTTCTTTTGCCTATTTTGCAAATGATTAACTTATGTTATTTAAAATCATTTATATATTTCATAAAATATAGGGAAATACAACGATGCAATTACAAGAACAGCAAGCACTTAATGAAGAAGGGACGAATTTTTATGGAAACAAAAACAGAAAAACGATCTTGGAGTTATTGGCTGCATTTGGCGATTGGGCTGGGGTTTATGTTTATTTTTCCGCAGCTTTCCCCCATTGAGCCGATTACAGAAGTGGGAATGACGGTACTAGGTGTATTTATCGGCATGGTGTATCTATGGTCTACTGTGGACAGCATCTGGCCCAGTTTGTTGGGGCTCTTGCTGGTAGGTTTCGCCGGTTATGTGCCGGAATTACAGGGATATGCCGCAGTAAAAGCCTTATTTCAGGATGCGTTTGGCTCGGAAACTGTCATTGTTATCATTCTTGGCATGATTTTATTCGCCGGCGTTGAATATGTAGGCTGTACCAAATATATGGCGCGTTTTTTCCTGAGCATAAAATTGCTGGAAGGACGTCCTTATGTTTTTTTGTTCATTTTCTTTTTATGCGCCTATGTTATCGCGGGACTGACCAATCCTATGGCGGCAATGTTAATTTTGTGGCCGATTGCCATTGAGATTTGTGGCAATTTCGGTTATAAAAAGGGGGATAAGATATTTTATATCATGATTTGCGGCACCTATCTGGCTTCCACGTTAGGCCAGCCTATGTTGCCCTTCAAAGGCGCCCAATATATTATCGTCAGCGCTTTTGAAAGCATGAGCAAGCTTTCTGTAAATTATGGCAGTTTTATCGTTTATAATATCATTATGACGCTGATTTTACTGGCATTGTTTTTATTGTTCATTGGCATTGTGATTCGTCCAGATGTAGAAGGCTTTCGTAAGATAACCATTGCAGAACTGACGAAGGAACCGCTGCCTAAGATGAATGCACAGCAGATTGCGTTTTTCCTGGTGGTTGTCGTGTATATTTTGAGCTTGCTGTTACCAAACTTTTTACCTGACAGCATAGGCTTTGTAAAATTTTTAAGTAACCTGGGAATTTTGGGCGTCAGCGTTATCTGTATTGTCGTTATGATGCTGCTGCCTTTTCAAGGCAAACCCATGATGGATTTTAAAGCCATCGCCAAAAAATCTTTTTCTTGGGACATCTTTTTCTTAGTAGCAGCGGCAATGTATGTATGCAACGCCATGACTGCCGAATCTACAGGGATTAAACCGTTTTTGATTCAACTGCTGCAGCCGCTGCTGGGTGGAAAACCGGAAATTGTGTTTATTTTCCTGCTGCTGGCTTTTGCCATTATTACAACCAACTTTGCCAACAATGCCGGTATGGCCGTTGTGTTACTGCCAATCGTGATGGTGTTTGCCGACCAGTATCCGGGCGTTGACGTTACCGTGTTGAGTATGTCCATCACCATGATGGTGTTTGTGGCTTTGCTGACGCCAGCGGCTTCTCCTTATTGTGGGATGTTGCATGCGCGGAAGGATTTGGTGGAGTACAAGGAAATTATACAGCTGTTCCTGCCGATGGTCGTAATCGCCTTACTTGTCTACACTTTTATTGGTTATCCAATCGCGAAGATATTGTTTTAATGCAGACATTCTAACGAGTTGTGTCGTTATAAAACAGTTTTGCACAACTGCCGCTTTTGCAGAGCCTTTCTGCGGGAGCGGCAGTTGTTTTTCTGATATCTATAGAACCCCACGAGCCGCAATGAAATTTTTTCATTGTAGCGTTTTATTGTAACGGTCTGTATCTGTGTGACTGTTGGCACTGATTGTAAAATTCCTTCTTTCGCAGTATGATAAAAATATGACAGGTTCAGAATCCGCAATGGCAGCGGTTTCGTTTTATGCTGCAGGATGTCCAAGTTTATTTTAATGTGAAAACTTTGATAGTAAAAATTGGCATATTTTTGTGGTAGTTGGGCCGTTCATCATGTATAATGATAAAGAGGACCGTATGCAACGATAACGAACTGAGGATGAGGTGGCCGCAATGGATTTTGGATATATCAGAATTTTAGAGCAAGAGGAAAAGGATCGAGCGCTCAGAGATAAAGTGCTGGAAATGCTGGAGGATGAGCGTACACTTTTTGTAGATATTCGCAATAAAGCTTATACCAGGCCGGCGTATGAGAGAATGTGCGATATGATACAGCCTGGAGACGTCATCTATATTGATGAGCTGGACAGTCTGGGCCGCACTTATGAAGACATGGCTGCAGAATGGTACCGGCTGACCCATGATTGGACCATTGATGTGGTGGTACTCAGCGATAGAATCCAGCTGGACAGTCGTGTGTTCCGGCAACTGGGAGAGGAAGGAAGACGGTTGGAACAGCAGATGCTGGATTTGTTGGTGTATATGGCTGCGCTGCAGCATCGCAGAACACGGGATAACCAGCGGGAGGGCATTGAAAGGGCGCGGCGGGAGGGTCGCCGCTTTGGGCGGCCTTCTATGGTGAAGGATCCGGCGCTGATGGAAGCAACTGCACAGCGTTGGGCAGACGGTGAAATTTCTATAGAGGAAGTTTGCACGATTGTAGGCGGCGGGCGCAGCACCGTGTATCAGTATATGAAGAGTCACGGCTATACCAGGAGTAAAGAGAAATAGCAAGGAAGGCTGTTGCGGAGAAAAATTTGCAGCGGCTTTTTTGTTTCTGTTTCATAAAAAGAGCCGTTTTGCGGGATGCTATACCTACATGGAGGAGGATGGTGATATGGCAAATCAGTTACAGTATGAAAAGTCGCCCTATTTGCTGCAGCACAGAGAAAATCCGGTGCAGTGGTATTCTTGGGGAGAAGCCGCCTTTCAGAAGGCACAGCGGGAGGATAAACCCGTCTTTTTGAGTATTGGCTATTCCACCTGTCATTGGTGTCATGTGATGGCCCATGAATGCTTTGAGGATGAAACAGTGGCGGCGGTGTTGAACGAGCATTTTGTCTGCATCAAGGTGGACCGGGAAGAGCGGCCCGATATCGATGCGGTGTATATGGCGGTGTGTCAGGCTTTGACCGGTTCGGGAGGTTGGCCGCTGACGGTGTTTTTAACGCCGGAACAAAAGCCTTTTTATGCCGGCACCTATTTCCCTAAGCGACAGCGCTACGGGCAACCGGGATTATTGGATATCCTACAGCGCATTGTGGAGCTGTGGCAGCGGCAGCGGGAACAGCTATTACAGGCTGGCGATGAGATTGCCGCAGCTGTCAGCAGAGAGGCTGGCGCTGAAAAGCAGGAGCCGTCCCGAAAATTGCTGCAACGGGCGTATGGTTTTTTCCAGCAGCAGTTTGATGCTCGGTGGGGCGGTTTCGGCCCAGCGCCCAAATTTCCCACGCCCCATAATCTGCTGTTCTTGATGGAGTATGCTTGTCTGGAGCAGAAGCCGAGGGGCATGGAAATGGTGGAATATACCTTAGAGCAGATGGCGCGGGGCGGCATTCAGGATCATATTGGCGGCGGTTTTTCCCGTTATTCTACCGATGAACGCTGGCTGGTGCCCCATTTTGAAAAGATGCTTTATGATAATGCCTTGTTGCTTTTGGCTTATACGAGAGCCTATCAGTTGACGGGGCGGCAGCAATATGGGCAGGTAGCCCGCCGTACAGCCGATTATGTATTGCGGGAACTGACCGATGGGCAAGGCGGCTTTTATTGTGGTCAGGACGCCGACAGCGACGGTGTGGAAGGGAAATATTATGTGTTTGCGCCGCAGGAGGTTCTTGCTGTATTGGGCGAAACAGATGGCGCAGCCTTTAACCGGCTGTATCACATTACGGAAACCGGCAATTTTGAAGGCAAGAGCATTCCCAATTTGCTTGGACAGACAGAGGCTGCATGGCCTTTGGACGATAGTCGTCTGAAAAAATTGTATCATTACCGGTTCAGCCGCACCAAACTGCACAAGGATGATAAAATTTTACTGTCCTGGAACGGCTGGATGATTATGGCTTTGGCGCGGGCTGGTTTTGTTTTGCAGGAGGAAAGGTATGTACAGGCGGCGCAGCGGGCCCAGCAGTTTCTTGAACAGCACATGGTCGACAGTCAAAACCGGCTGTATTTGCGCTGGCGGGAAGGGGAAGCGGCCCATGCAGGGCAGTTAGATGATTATGCGGTGTATGCTTTGGCGCTGTTGGAGCTGTATCAGGCTACGCTGGAGATTCGGTATTTACAGCAAGCTTTGCAGCGCGCGGAGCAGATGATAACGCTGTTTGAGGATAACGGGCGGGGCGGCTACTATCTCACTGCCGGCGATGCCGAGCAGTTGATTGCACGACCCAAGGAAACCTATGACGGCGCTATTCCTTCCGGCAATTCGGTGGCTGGAATGGTATTGCAAAAATTGGCGCTATTGTCAGGCGAGCAAACGTGGCAAGAAGCGGCCTATCGGCAACTCTGCTTTTTGGCTGGGCAGGCAAACCAATATCCGGCTGGGCATAGCTTTGCACTGTTGGCCATGACATGGGCGTTATATCCCCATAAGGAGTTGGTCTGCACGACAGCGGAAGGTGTTCCCGCAGAATTGCAGGCATATCTGCGGAACCAGCGCGCAGAGCATTTGTCGCTTTTGCTAAAGAACAGGGAGAACGGGCGGCCCTTGGCCCAATGCGCTCCTTTTACCAAAGAGTATCCGGTGCCGGAGCAAGGTGCCGTGTATTATTTGTGTGAAGAGGGTGCTTGCTGTGCGCCGGTCACCAGCGTAAAGCAACTGCGATTGTGAGATTTTTGTAAATTCCTGCTTGACGAAAAGGCTTTATCGCGTTAAAATAATTGTATACAAAATGAATAAATATAAAGAACAACGGCGTTCTTTTCCTACAATTAAAAAAGGAGTGTTCGCCTTGTTGCTTGTGTCATTACAGGACGATTTCTCCGGAAGTCGTCCTTTTTTGTTGAGGGCGAGAAAGGTTGTGATGATGGCGGTAGAGTTAACGAATGTAAATGAAAAGTAAGAACTCCTGTCGATATTTTACGCTTTGTTGACAGTTGCAAAAAAATAGGATAAAATACATAAACAGATAGAAATTTGTATAATGGCTTTTCTTAGCTGAAAGCGAGAGAAACACGATGAAACGAGCAAAAATTACTGCATATGCAAAAATTAATTTGGTGTTGGATGTGCTGCGCAAGCGGGACGACGGCTATCACGAGGTAGCTATGGTGATGCAGGCCATTGATTTGGCCGACACCATTCTGCTGAAAGAAGCGCAGCGCAACTGGCTGGTGACCGATAACAAATATATTCCGCCAAATATGAATAATCTGGCAATGAAAGCGGTGGTTTTGATGCAACAGCATTTCAGCGGTATACCGCCGCTTGAAGTAACGCTGCGCAAACGCATTCCCGTGGCGGCAGGCCTGGCGGGCGGCAGTACCGACTGCGCTGGCGTATTGCTGGGTGTGAATAAAATGTTCGGCTTAGGATTATCGCTGGCGGAATTGGAGCAATTAGGCGCAGAGCTTGGCTCCGACGTCCCATTTTGTTTAGGCGGTCCAACAGCGCTTGCTACCGGGCGAGGGGAAAAGATTACACCGCTGCCCGATTGCCCGCCGTTGTTTTTTGTGCTGGTGAAGCCTTCTTTTGGGGTAGCCACGCCGAAGGTGTATGGCAATCTGCGGTTGGATTTGGTGAAAAAGCATCCTGATGTAGAGCAGTGCGTACAGGGATTATCGGCTGGCAGTGCCGAGCAGGTTTTGCAAGCCATGGGCAATCTGTTGGAGCATAGTACCTTCCGGTTACAGCCGAATGTGGAAAAATTAAAGCAGCGTATGATAGAACACGGTTGCCGGCATGTGCTGATGTCCGGCAGCGGGCCTACAGTATTCGCCGCTTTTACGGAACGGCAGCAGGCGCAGCAGTATTATCAGAAAGTAAAACAGGAATATCCGGGTGCGATTGCAGCCCAAACAGTCAATCAGAAAATGTTGAAGGAAAGGGTGGAGCTTTATGGCAATGAATAATCAAAATGAGAGAAAATTAGTTCCAATCAAATTAGACGGCTATAAACCGCTGCGTGATGTGGTATTTGAAACTTTGCGGGACGCAATTATCCGGCAGGTGCTGAAACCTGGTGAACGGCTGATGGAAATTCAACTGGCCGATGAAATGGGCGTGAGCCGCACACCGGTGCGGGAGGCTATCCGCAAGCTGGAGCTGGAAGGCTTAGTGGTGATGGTGCCGCGCAAAGGCGCTTATGTGGCAGGGGTGTCTATGAAGGATATCCATGAAGTGTATGAGGTGCGTTCTGCGTTGGAAATGCTGGCGGTTACGCTGGCTGCGGAACGGATTACCGATGAGGAACTGGATGCGCTGGAACGTCAGGTGCTGCGTGAATCAGAAGAGGAAAGTAAAAAAGACGGCAGTCTGGATAATATTATTTATATTGATAGCAGCTTCCACGATATTATCTATCAGGCCGCCCATAACCAGCGTTTGGTGCAGTTTGTCAATATTCTGCAGGAACAGCTGCAGCGTTTCCGCGCTGCATCGTTGGCGCGACCGGGCAGAAGTAAAACTGCCTTGGAGGAACATAAAAAGATTGTAGAAGCCTTGTCTGAACGTAACGGCGAGTTGGCTGCCCAATTGGCCCGCGAGCATATCGAAAATGCCGAAAACGCCATGATTGCCAGCATGGAAGAAAACGGTGAATTGAGTCAAAAGTAAATATCAGCGAAACAAGTTTGCTGCTCTCGCGCTACCTATTGCTGCGCGGGCAGCATTTTTTATTTGTTTCTGGCGAAATGAACCTGAATTCACATGTCCTTACTAGGAATACATTTGTCTATAAAAATTTTGCAAAATGGCCTTTTTTACCAGTTATTTCCTTGAAAAAAATAAAAAAGTGCGTTATTATTATACATATAGTCATAAAACTGTTTTATTCATTCGATATATTTATGACGTATGTGAACAATGACAAAAGGGCGGTGAACAGAATGATAGTAACAGATATCAGAATTAGGAAAGTAAACACAGAGGGACGGATGAAAGCCATTGTATCCATCACCTTTGACGATGCTTTCGCGGTGCATGATATCAAAGTCGTGGAAGGGGACAAGGGATTATTTGTGGCGATGCCAAGTAAGCGGATGCCGGATGGCGAATATAAAGATATTGCCCATCCTATTTCCAGTACTGCGAGAGAATTGATTCAAAACGCTGTGTTGAAAGAATATGAAGCAGTTCTGGCGGCTGCTGCAAAAGAAAAAGCTATCGAAGCATAAAGCGTGCATACATGCATAAAGAAACACAACAACGGCGTTGTGGAAACAAAATCAGGGGGATTTTGGATTCATAACGCCGTTTGCTTTATTTTGCATTTTGTATACTAGCACAATATTTCTCGTGCTGCAACTATAAGTGACAAGCGTTAGATATTTTCAAATAAAAGTAGAAAAAGGTATCCTGTATTATGGGCAAAAATGGGGGATTTTTCCTTGCAATCCGCATAAATTGGCTTTATACTAAATACAAGCTATTTGAATATAGGTTATAGTTATGAAAGCAGGTTTGCAGGAAACGTATTATCTGAAATAAAAGTCGCATAAGATATAATTGTATGTGATATAAATACGGCGAAACAACAAATGTTCCGTGACGAAAAGTTATAATTTACTAGATTGTGAAAATAAAAAATATTTACAGTTTATTTGGCGTGTATGTGGTTTTGAAAAACTACATATACGCCATTTTTACTTATCCAAAAACGTATACCAAATCGTCTCTGCGAACTTTGCAGATTTGTTGGTGTTTTCTGTGAAAGGGCTATGAAATATCAAAGAAGGAGGGTAGCGGCGGCATTTCACATGAATATATTATGTCTGAAGCAGACATAGAGGATTTATTTCAAGTTTATCACATAAAACATGGAGGGCATTTTCAATGAAATTAAAAAGCAAAAAATTAGTTGCAGGTCTGTTACTGACCTCATTCACTCTAGCTACAGCTCTGACTGGCTGCGGTGGTGATACACAGCAGGCTGCCAATAACGATGGCGCTGGCGCAGAAACCATCACCTTTACCTGTGCGGACGTTATGTCCACCGGGAATAACGTATCCTTAGGGATTCATAAATTTGCCGAATTGGTAGAAGAAAAATCCGGCGGTTCCATGAAGATTGACGTTCACTCCGACGCCGAACTGGGCAGCGACGTAGATACTGTACAGCAGGTACAGGCTGGCTCTTTGGATATGGCCAACAGCTCCACCGATAACTTCGGTGCATTTGATCCAGACGTAACAGCTTTATGCTTGCCATACATCGTAAGTAGTGACAAATTAGATGCTCTGTACGATGCAATCGATAACGGCGAATTGGGCGACTACTACAGAGAAAGAATGGCTGCGCAGAACCTGCATCCATTAATGTGGTGTGAATATGGTTTCCGTTGCTATCATTCCTCCAGCAAACCAATCACTTCTCCTGCTGATATGAAAGACATGAAACTGCGTGCTACCAGCTCTCCTGTAGAATTGGCTGCTGCAGAAGCATTGGCTGCACCGGCACAGACTGTTGCCTGGGGCGAAACCTACACTGCTTTACAGCAGGGTACTGTAGACGGCGAATCCAACACTTTCGGTCTGCTGCATGCTTCCAAACATGACGAAGTGTTGAAATACTCCGCTACCACCGAACACAACTATTCCATGCACATTCTGTTCATGGCTGAAGACAAATATCAGGCTCTGACCGACGAACAGAAAGCAATCATCGACGAAGCAGCTGCGGAAGCTGTTGCATGGCAGCGTGAACAGTCCGGCGCTCTGGAAGAAGAAGCCAAAGAAGGCTTTAAAGAAAATGGCGTAGAAATCGTAGAACTGACTGACGAACAGAAAGCCGAATGGGCTGAAGCAATGTCCAGCGTATACGATAAGATGGTTCCATCTACCATTTCTCAGGAAGTTGTAGATTTAATCAGAGCAACACAGGAATAAATATTGATAGGTACTTTTAGAACTCGAAGAGCAGAATTGCGGCGAAAAAGCATGCATAGAAAGTGGCTGCAATTCTGCTTTCTTCATGAACAGAATTGTTAAAAATTTGCTAAACAGATAAAAACATTATAAAGAAAACATAATTTCATAATTAAGATAAGAACATAGTTTGCGCTGTAATAAAAACATATTGTAAGAGGTGATTGTTATGACAGAAGCAATTGTAAGCAATAAAGAAAAAAAGCAAAGCCCTCTGCGCTGGTTAGATGAAAATTTTGAAAGTATTTTCCTGGTAATCGGGATGCTGGCTATTATTTTTCTCATCACCTGGCAGGTCTTATATCGCTATATTTTTACCAAATTTACCGCTGGTGCCAGCACTATGGTGGCTGCCGCTCCAGAAGAGCTTGCCCGTTATATTTTCGTATGGATTTCTTATTTGGCGGTACCGGTTGCCATTAAAAAGCGGGATTTAATCCGTGTTGACATTCTATATGATAAGCTGCCCAAACGACTGCAGGATATGAGCTGGGTTATTGTAGATGCCGCTATGTTAATCTGGGCCGGCGTTATCGCCATGGAGGGCGTTATCCAGATTCAGAAATTTATGAGATTTGCTTCCGCAACCGCAGTGCTGCACATCCCATTCTGGATCTTATATCTGGTGTTGCCGATTGCTTTTGGCCTGTGCATTCTGCGTACCTTGCAGGATCTTTATAAACAGGTGAAAGGCTGCGGCATCGTAGATAGCCTCATTGCCGTTGTGATTGGCGTTATATTATGCTTGCCGATGATTTTGAGCATCAAACTGCCCACCATCGCGTTATTATTCGGTTACTTTGTAGTTTTACTGGCGCTGGGCGTGCCAATCTCCATGTCCTTGGGGATTTCGTCTATCTTTACCATCTGGGCCAACCATCCCATTGATATTTCCTATGTGGCCCAGTTATCCTTTGCCTCCATTGACAAAGCGGCGATCATGTGTATTCCTTTCTTCGTGGCTTCCGGCGACCTGATGGGCATCGGCGGTCTGTCCCGCCGGTTGTTCTCTATGGCCGATGAATTTTTAGGCTCCGCCTATGGCGGTCTGGCTTTGGCTACCGTTGCCACCTGCGTGTTGTTCGGCGCTATGAGCGGTTCCGGTCCTGCTACGGTAGCAGCCATCGGCGCTTTGTGCGTACCAGCCATGGTAGAACGGGGTTATGACCAGAAATTCTCTGCCGCCATTGTGGCCTGTGCCGGCGCCATCGGCGTATTAATTCCACCCAGCAATCCTTTTGTTGTATATGCCATCTCGGCCAACGTGTCGGTAGGAAAGCTGTTTATGGCCGGTATTGTGCCGGGCTTGCTGGTTGCAGCCGTATTGATGGCTTATAGCTATTTCTTAGCTAAAAAAGAAGGCTGGCGGGGCGAGGATCGTCCCCGTAATGTCAAAACCAAGCTGCATGCAGTTTGGGAGTCCAAATGGGCTTTGATGGTGCCAATCATCATTTTAGGCGGCATCTACGGCGGCTTTATGACGCCGACCGAAGCGGCGGCAGTGGCGGCCTTCTATGGACTGATTGTCGGCTTGTTCATTCACCGTGAAATTACCGTTAAAAATTTACTGCCTGCCATGGTAGGCTCTGCCGGTACCTCCTCCATGATTATCGTACTGATGGCTATGGCGCAGATTTTCGGCAGTATCATGTCTATCGAACGCATTCCGACGATGGTTGCCGCGTTCATTTTGAGCCTGACCACCAGCAAGATCCTGGTGCTGTTGATGATTAATATTCTGCTGCTCATTGTTGGGACCTTTATGGAAGCACTGGCTGCCATTATCATTCTGGTGCCATTGCTGCTGCCGATCGTAACACAGTTGGGTGTAGATCCGATCCATTTCGGCGTTATTATGGTACTGAACCTGGCTATCGGCTTTATTACGCCGCCGGTTGGTGTAAACCTGTTTGTTGCCAGTGGGATTGCAAAACTCAAGCTGGCCGATATCGCCAAAGCGGCCATGCCAATGCTGGGCTTGATGATTTTGGTGCTGTTACTAGTTACTTACTTCCCACCATTATCTCTAACATTATCTAATTTTGTAAAATAAGTTTTTATGTCCCCTTTCAATATATGATATGAAATAGAAGAAGTCAGTCGAATTGTTCGGCTGGCTTTTTCTATGGTTATCGCTTGGAAAAATATTCGGTCACAAAATGATGAATGCAAAACTGAAAATTTTCTGCGCACTAAGTATTATGGTTGCCAATAAGAATTTACAAATAATGAAATATATACTATAATAAAAAGAAAAACTGGTATAATTTTGAAAACATGATTCTTAAACCGAAGCAAACATCATAGCACCTATGCCAGTAAAAATAATGCAGATAGGTGCGTGAACTTATGAAAGTCAATAGGAATTTGAAAGATAGTGTATTTTCCGCTTATTTTAGTGAAAATAATGCGCGAATGGTGGAATTATTCAATGCGTTGGAAGGAACGGATTATCCGCCAGATACGCCGGTGGAACTTAATACGCTCACCGATGTGCTATGGATGGACCGAATAAATGATTTATCCTTTGTGTTAAATGGTCAATTATTGGTGCTGTTGGAGCATCAATCTACCATAAATCATAATATGGCGTTGCGGTCCTTGCTATATTGCGCGCGGCTTTATGAAAAGTTGTTGCCTAGAGATGCGGTGTACCGTACTGCACAGGCGAAAGTCCCCAATCCACGTTTTATTGTGCTGTATAATGGACAAGCGTCCTGTCCGGAGCACTATACCGAATATTTGACCGATGCTTTTTTAGTGCAGGAAGAAAATCCCGTGGTAAATGTTCGGGTGGAGGTGTATAATGTAAATTATACAGATAATGCAGTAGTCCAATCGGCACTTATAGAGCGTAGCCAGAGTTTAAAAGAATATAGTCAGTTTATTTATCAGCTACAGCAAGGAAAGCGAAAAGGGCAACCTCTTGAAGAAGCACTTTGCAATGCGATGGATTATTGCATAGAAAACGATATTATGCGTGGATTTTTAGAAACTCACGGAAGCGAGGTGCGCAATATGCTGTACACAGAATGGAACATGGAAGAAGCTTGCCGTATTGCCTGCGAAGAGGCTAGCGAAAAAGCCAGAGAAAAAGCGCTGGTAGAAGGACGCATGGAAGGACGTATAGAAGGAGAAAAGCGTGAACGGATGAAAAATATTCGCCTGTTGAAAGATGTGTTATCTCCAGAAGTGATTGCAGAAAAGTTTGGACTGTCATTGTCGGAGGTGCTGGATATTTTGGAGATAGAGCCAGTACCCAAACAATCATAAGAAGCTGTTATACGGCAGCATAACAAGGCGTTGCTCCATGAAAAGAGCAGCGCCTTGTTATGTCTGGCAATGAGAGAAGCGGCACAGTTTTGCTCTAAAGCATAGAATGGGTTGCGGCAAAAGTGTAGAAACGATTACGGAGTCAATATTTTTACAACGAATTAGTTGACAAGGAAACTACTGCCTCTTATAATAGTTCACTAGGAAACTAGTTCGAGGAGATGACAGCATTGCAGAATATGAATATCAGTCGCATGACAGCGGCCATGTTTCGCACACGGCAGAGCATTTTGGCTCAGCGGCTGCAAAATGCCGAGCTAAACGGCGGGCAAACCGATTGTCTGTATACCATCGGGCGGCATGAAGGGCTCAGTCAGATGGAACTGACAGAGCGGTTGTTCAACAGCAAATCGGCGACAGCCAAGTCGGTGAAAGCGCTGATTGAAAAAGGCTATGTGCGCAGGGAGGCAGACGGGCAGGATAAGCGGCTCTGCCATTTATATCTAACCGAGAAAGGCCGCGCTATAGCGCCTAAGCTGCAGCAGCTTTATCAGGAGCTGGTAGCGCTGCATGTCAAAAATCTGACAGACGATGAGGCGCAGCAGCTGATTGTCTTGATGGAAAAGGTGCTGACTGGCTTGTTGCAGGAAAAAATGTCGCTGGAAAAGGAGCCGACGCCACAATAGAATTGCGGAGAGACTAGCAAAGGATGTGCATGAAAATGAAAAAAATAACAAATGCTAAATGGATGAAGCTCTTGAAGCTTTTACATCTATTAGGTACCGTACTTTTGTGTACAGGCTTATTAGGCGCCAGCGCAGTTTGGCTGCAGCCTGAACCCGATCAACAGCTCATAGCCTTTCTGGGAATGCATTTTACCCGCAACGGCGGCATTTTGCTGCTTGCTACCGGACTGATTTATAATTTGTTTACCGGTTATGGCTTCAAGCGGACCTGGATTGTGCTGAAATGGATCGCCACCGTGCTGCTGGTTGTGGTCAGCGTGGCATTACAGTCCTCTGCATTGGTACTGCCTATACAGCTTGCCTTGTTGGCGGTGATTCTGGTGCTGTCCGTTTATAAATGGCAGGGCCGATAAAGCAACGGACCATCTCTTTTCAAAAAAATTGCAGAACATGATATAGAAACCATGTGAGAAAAAATCTTTTCAGGAGGGTCATAAATGAAAAAACCGAGTACAAGGCAAGAGATTTTTCAAAAACGATGGCTGATTTTTTTCGCTGTTGTAGTACAAACCTTTATTAGCTGTGTAGATCAGAGCAGCGTTAATGTGGCGCTGCCCAATATGGCCGATGAATTGGGCGTGCCTATGGCCAGTATCGAATGGGTGGTAACAGCCAATACACTGGTCATTATCTGTTTGATTTTATTATTTGGAAAGCTGGGCGATACTGTTGGCAAGGATAAAATATTTAAAACCGGCACTTTGGTGTTCATCGCCGGTTCGCTGTTGTGCGTACTGGCCGGCAGCTATCCTTTCCTGTTGATGGGCCGCATCATTGAAGGCGTAGGTTCTGCCGCTACTATGGCCAACAGCCAGGGCATTATTGTGCAGACCTTTCCCACACATGAGCGAGGCAAGGCGCTGGGCCTTTCCGGCAGCAGCGTGGCCTTAGGCTCTATGGTGGGTCCGTCTCTGGGCGGCTTGATTGTATCCTGCTTTAACTGGAACGCGATCTTTGCCATGAACATTCCGGTAGCGTTGCTTTGCTTTATTTTGTGCTGCTGTTACTTGCCCAATATGTCCACCGGCAAAAAGGAAAAAACAGACCTTCGCGGCGCGGCGTTGTTTATCGTGATGATTTTCTGCGTTTATGGCGGTGTGAAGCTGCTGCAGGCCGGCGGCAGCTATTATCTGTACTGCTTGTTGCTGTTGGTTGTAGCACTGGTTTTTGGCTATGGATTTTTGCGCTGGGAGGTAAAGCAGGACAACGCCATGCTGGATATTGGCATGTTCCGCAACAAATTATTTGCTGTCAGCGTATTCTGCGCCTTCCTGTCCTTTTTTGCCATCGCTGGACACAACTTTATCCAGCCCTTTTATCTGCAGAAAGTACAAATGCTCAGCGCTGCGCAGACAGGACTGCTGATGATGGCTTATTCGCTGACTATGTGCATTGTGGCGCCCTTCAGCGGACAGCTGTCCGATAAAATCGGCTCTGAATTCCTTTGCTTTGTGGGGCTGTGTATCATCACAGTGGCATTATTGATTCTATCTACGCTAGGCATCCATACTTCGCTGCTGATTTTCCTGGCAGGCTCCATTACGATGGCGGTAGGCATGGCCATGTTTCAGTCGCCCAATACGTCGCTGATTATGTCCACCGTACCAAGACAGCAAACTGGCGTGGCCGGCAGTGTCAATGGATTGGCCCGTAATTTGGGGATGGTATTTGGGATTTCCCTGTCCACCGTTCTTTTATATAATGTCATGAGCGGCCAGCTTGGTTACACTGTTATGAGTTTTGTCGAAGGCGAAGAACAGGTCTTTGTAACGGCTATGCAGTGGGTATATCGCTTTATGGCCTTGATCAGCGCAGTAGGCGCCGTGCTGACCGGAATACGTTGGAAAAACCGAAAGGAACATGAACAGGAACAAGCATAGAGAAAAACAACAGAAAAAGATGTATTGAAAAACAGCCTGGCAAAAATGGTGATCCCTTTTGCCGGGCTGTTTTTATACGTTGCGGAATGGACTGCTTGCGCCAAGGAGCGCCATTTGCGTGCGGGAAAATCCGTAAAGCAACAAAACTGTTGATAAACAAAGCTGAAACCGCTACAATAGAAGCAGAAAAAATTGCAGAAGATTATTGTTCAGACGAACAGAGAAAGGAGTCCGGCATGGGTGAACTGATTGCAGTATTACTGGATTTTTTGAGTACCATCATAGCATGGGGAAAGGCTTTCTGGGAAGGAGACGAAGAAGGACATGGATTGGATTGAAATAAAAATGGAAGTGCAGGACCGCAACGCGGTGGAGGGCATCTCCAATATGCTGACAGAAATGGGCACCGGCGGCGTGATGATTGAGGATCCGCAGGCTATCGTCGATTACGCTGAAAGCGGGCAGTGGGACGCCCACGAATTCAGCGACGAATTGCTGCATCGCAAGGAAATCTATATCAAATCCTATTTGCCGCAGGATGAAAACCTGATGAACCGCATTGAGCAAATTATTATCGAGCTGAACGAAATTGAAACCCGTATGGATTTAGCGCCCACCCGCATGACCTACAAGCCCGTGCAGGAGGAAGATTGGGCCAACGCCTGGAAGGTCTATTTTAAACCGGAACGCATCGGCAAAAAGACAGTCATCAAGCCCACTTGGGAGCAATATGACAAGCAAGACGGCGATTTGGTCATTGAAATCGATCCCGGCATGGCTTTCGGCACCGGCAACCACGCCACCACAGCCCTGTGTCTGCAGATGCTGGAGGATTATGTGCAGCCCGGTATGGACGTGATGGACGTAGGCACCGGCAGCGGCATTTTGGCAGTGCAGGCAGGATTGTTAGGCGCAGCCTCGGTGCAGGCCATGGATTACGATACGGTAGCAGTATCTGCCGCCACGGAAAACGTAGCGCTTAATAATCTGCAGGATACCGTTTCCGTTTGTCAGAGCGATTTGCTGGCCCAGGCCAAAGGACAAGCCGATATTATGGTAGCCAATATCATCGCTGACATCATTATCCGCCTGACGCCAGCGGCCAGGGATTATCTAAAAGGCCCCAAATTATTTATTTCCTCCGGCATCATTGATACCCGCAAGGACGATGTGCTGGCCGCATTGGCCCAGAACGGCTTTGCCATTGTTGAAGTGCGAGAAAGCGTCGGCTGGGTGGCCATTGCCGCCCGCTATGAGGGCTAGCCATGAGACGTTTCTTTGTAGCGCCGGAAGCGGTGCAAGGCAATACCATTTCCTTTGACGGCGAATTGGCTCATCACATGGGCAATGTACTGCGGCTCACCGCCGGTGAGCAGGTGACGGTCTGCACCGGCGATGGTGCAGCCTATGTGGTGGAATTGCAGCAATTCAGCAAAAATGCTATCAACGGCGTTATTTTACAGCGCATGGAAAACCAGCAGGAAACCGTTGTGCAGGTGGTGCTGTATCAGGGTATGCCCAAAGGCGACAAGCTGGAGCTGATTATTCAAAAATGCACTGAGCTGGGTGTCAGCGCTATCATTCCCGTCGAAACCAGCCGTTCCGTGGTGCGGTTAGATAGCGGCAAAGCCGCCAAAAAAGCAGAGCGGTGGCAAAAAATCGCCCAGGAAGCCAGCCAGCAATCCAAACGGGTGCAGGTGCCCACCGTCGGCTCCTATTTGCAGTGGAAGTCTTTTTTGCAGCGCATTCAGCAGGACGACGGTCTTACCATTATCTTTTGGGAAGATGAGCAGACCCAGGGACTCAAGCAGCTCTTACAACAACTGCCCCAACAGCCGCAGAAAATCAACTTGATTGTCGGCCCCGAAGGCGGCCTGTCGGCCGAAGAAGTAGAACAACTGCGCCAAGCAGGCGCCGTCAGTGCCAGCTTAGGCAAACGTATCCTGCGTACCGAAACAGCAGCTATGGTGGGGGTAGGGGTGGTACTCTATCAGTTTGATGAACTAGGCTAAAGGGCATATTAAATTTCCGTATAGCTACGTTGTTTTGCAAACGGCTAGCTCGCATACTCGCATGTATAGCCTCGCGTCGCCGTTTGCAAAGCCGCCTTGCTCTACGGAAATTTTCTGATGCCTATGACGAGGATAAGCTTTCATTGTTTTTGATTTTTTGGCCTTTTGTATGATTGATTTTATATGCTGTCGTTTTGGATTTCTTTTGTTACCATTTCGGTTTTTTGCTACCCTTTGCCCCATCCCTCCGTTATCTGGACAAATCTTTGTCTGTCTGCACCGCTATGGACTGCGTCCAGCTTTGCAGACATCCTGCAGATTTTTCCATCTAAAGTCGGAATTTGGGCAAAGGTAGCGAGGATTCTGAAACCATAGAAGGGGAAAGAGGACCTTGTCCCTACTGCAGGGGCCGTTGCTACTAGCGCGTTTTTTGTGCTGGAAGCTGTTGGAGCAATGATAGCATAGATTAGGAAACCTATAAAAGAGCAGAGCGTGTTGTTATCATTAGGTAATTGCATTCTGTGTATTTGATATTTGAGCTTTGTTTTTTTATGAATACAGGAATTATTGAGGGAGTTGGTGGGATAACTATGGAAACTGAAAAAGTGCAGGTATGTATAGAAACGATTGCAGAGCAGCTGGAAGGCTGTATGGATAGCTGGGAGCAGTACCTTAATGTGGAAACAGGGGAGTTCGTTGCGTTGTCAGATGGCACATGGGTGGAGACGGATGAAGAACTGGCAGAAAAAATAGAATTTGCAGATTGCTATGTGCGGTTACCGAATCAATACGACATCCATGAATGGCATATTATGAGGAAGTTCGCAGAGACACTACCGGTGAAAACCCAGCAGGACAGGCTTCTGGATGTGCTGCACAGGCCGAAGGCATATCGCCGCTTTAAGGATGAAATCGTACGCTTGCGAATTGCAGAAGTGTATTATAATTACCGTTTCTTGACTTTTTGCGATATAGCAAAGGAATGGTGCGAGGACAACGAAATCCCTTATACCTATCGGGAAAATAAAGAAAAATAGGCGCGCTTCGAAAAAACAATTGTCTGATGGCCGCAGGCCAGTTGGGTTTGTTTTATAAGGTGTCTGTGAATTGTCGAGTGCCTGTCCAAATGTTGTCTAACGGTTGGTTATGCAATGATATATGATAGGCGTTAGCCATAGCAGATGGGGAGGTGATACGCCCTCTCATCGCTTTTTTATGGTGCGTTGATTTAGATAAATGTTCGCAGTTTAGAGCAGAAAATGTTTCACGTGAAACATTTTCTGCTCTATTTTTTTGCTTTTTTCAGTGATTTCTGTATTGGTAGCTCTAATAGTGGGGTGGACAATACAAAGGAAATGCTGGTTCTCTGCTCAACCAATAGACTTTCGTGGATTTCACTTTGCAGCTATGTTTTTTGCAAGGGTGTGTGGAGAAAGTTGATGGATGTATGATCAAGAAAAGCGAAAGTACTATAAAAAATCGGCTGCAATGGTAAGATAATTACTATAAATAGTGGACGATTTGTAGCCATTGAGGATTGCGAATGCTATCTGTTCGATGAAGAAATGGTGTATAAAGTACTGTTGAAGGACGAGCAGGTGATTCGCGAGCTGATACAATGGTTTTGTAACCGTATGAAATCTTTAAATGCACAGGTGACAGAAAGCCTGGTGAAGGATCCGCACTATCGTA
Source organism: uncultured Peptococcaceae bacterium (assembly GCA_902492275.1). Lineage (GTDB taxonomy): Bacteria > Bacillota > Peptococcia > Peptococcales > Peptococcaceae > UBA7185. The sequence continues at coordinate 10,572 of CABUKW010000009.1, read as the reverse complement.
TTTGTAAATTCCTTTATGGCTATGCAGAGAAGTTTGGCAGGCTGGATGAAATGGGACGGTATGTCTATGAAGGGAAGCTGTCCCATTATGATATTGCTAAGTTTCTGGGGATTAACAGGGTGTCGGTGACAAATGTTATGAAGGAACTGCAGGAAGCTGGTATTATTCAAAAGGATAGAACGAAATTAGTGATTTTAAATGCAGCATATATGGAGCAATTATGAAAAAGGTGTCCTTTTCGTCGATTGACGTTGGGACACCTTTCTATTTCATCGTATAATCAGGATAAAGCCGTAAATCAGCATGATGGCGTATACGATATTCTTCAACCGCTGGGGATTCATGTGGTTCAGCAGTTTGTTGCCCAGATAAATGCCCGGCGGGATGGCCAGCAGGCCGATGGCGGAGTAATGGACGGCGGCTGGTGTAACCAGGCCATTCATGTAACGGATAGCCAGCAGGAAGATTTCGGTAACGGCAAACCAAGCCTGTACGCTGGCGGTATAGCGGCGCACGTCGTTGCTGACAGTGAGCAGATACAGCACGATTGGAGGCCCACCGACGCAGAACAGGCTCTCTAAGGTGCCGCTTAAAGCGCCGGCAATAAAGCCGTTGCGTTTGGTGGGCTGGATGCGGATTTTTTTCTGAAAGAAGATAAAATACAGGCTCAGCAAAATCAGCACAACGCCCAGCACTTTTTTGATAGAGCCGTCCTCCACTGTACTCAGCAGCCGCACAGCGAAGCAACTGGCGATAAAATAGCTGATAAAGGTCGGCACAATCCACTTCCACACGATTTCCTTATGCATACGGATGGCATTGATGGCGGTAAAGGCCAGTGTAAGCACCGTCACACATACTGTGGCGCAGGAATAGGTAGGCATCAGCAACGGAAATACCATAATGGTGATGATACCAAAGCCAAAGCTGGTGGAGGTGTGAATGGCGGTGGCGATAAAGGTGACCAATAAAAGAATAGCAATGGACATGACAGGAAGACTCCCTTGGAAAAAAATTGATTAATGGGTGCACTCTTGTATCTGAAAGAAAGAAGTGCTATACTAAAATACATATAATGATTTTAATTTATACTGATATTCTATGAATTCGCTGAAAGAACGGCGCCTGCTGTTTTAGCCGGTGCATTTACTTGTATTGCTCAGCTTTCAGAAAAGGAGGAACACGTTATGCGCATCGATCAGCTAGCCGCATTAGTGGAGGTTGCCAAATCCGGCTCGATTAATTCTGCGTCTAAAAAACTGCATGTTACACAGCAAAGCCTAAACAAATCACTGAAAAGTCTGGAAAATGAAATGAATTGTCATTTGCTGGACCGCACCAAGAAAGGAATTCGTCTGACTGCTGACGGTGAGAAGGTGCTCAGCGCCGCCCAGGATATTATCAGCCGTTTAAATAAGCTGGAACGGGAATTAAATTTAAAACAGCATGCCGATACTTCGCTGCATGGCAATCTGAATGTCAACTTGTCGCCTATGTTGAATATCTCTGTTCTTCCTGTGGCGTTTAAGGATTTTATATCCCATTATCCAGAAGTAAATTTATTTACGGCGGAACGCTATCGGGATCAGATTTTGGAACGATGCTTAACCCATCAGGAATTGGGCTTGTTGTGCGTATCGCCGCTGATTACTGAATTTTTTGACAATATCCCCGACGAGATTGAGCTGATTCCTATGAAGCAGTACCCGATTTATGTAGCTGTCTCGGCTGGACATCCGCTGGCGGACCATAAATCGCTTTCGGTCAGCACAGTGGCCCATTATCCCTTTGTGGTGTATGAGATTGGCGGCACCGGCGGCGTTCATGCTTTTCAAAAGCTGGGACATACCAAGGTGGCTTTATCCACCAATAACTATAAGCTGTGCGAAGAAATTCTGCGCAATGATACAGCCATTATGTACAGTTTTCCACCCTATCTGGAACGCAATGTGTTCCCGACGCTGGTGCATATCCCCATTAAGGATAAGCAGGCGACCTTTACCATTTATGCTGCGCTGAATAAAAAGATGGATAAAAATCAGTTGTCGCTGGCCCGAGCCTTTATTCATGTATTTAACGAGTATCTGTAAAATACAGTAGGATTATAGCATATCCTTTTGGGTTGTGCAATATTGAACAAGTCGGTATACAATATGACAGAAAGCGGTGCTGGCAGCCGCTTTTTTGTATCGCCGACGCACCGAAAAACCGCCGAATTTCGGCGTGAAAAAGGGGAGGAATTGCTGCAGCACAAGGAAAAGCATGCTCCAGAATTATCCTGAACGGAAAAGTTGAAAATAAAGCATTGATACAACTAGAAGTGGCAAAGAATAAATTGCAAAAGACTTGCTCAGGAAGTATACTTGAAATATAATAAATTTATAGTATTGTACCATGCAAGCATGTTGCCATAGAGCCGTTTATCAGGCAATTTTCCACAAGCCATTCTATTTCTTCACCGGATACCGGTTATCGCATTTTGGTTGTGTCAGAATGGGACAGAGTCTGTTAAAATAAAAGAGACAATCTACAGGCAAGCGCTGCAGTTTTTTGTACGATTGCTGCGGTAAACCGGCGGCTGTCTGTAAATTCTGAATTGCAGGTGAGTTGAAACGATGGAAGAAAAGCAGCGTATTATTCAAGAGTATGTGCCTGGTAAGCAGGTGACTTTGGCGCACCTCATTCCCAGTCCGGTGCCTTCGCTTTATATGAAGCTGGGCTTGGTAGACGCGGAGGGTGCAATTGGCATCTTTACCATTACGCCGACGGAAGCGGCGATGATTGCCGCCGATGTGGCTTCTAAGGCTGCTGATGTTGATTTGGGTTTGGTAGACCGGTTTAACGGCAGTTTGGTGATTACCGGTGACGTGGCTGCTGTGGAGGCTGCTATGCAGGAGGTACTGCATGTACTTTGCGGGCAGATGGGCTTTACTGCCGCTGCCGAGTTGACCAGAAGCTGAGGTGGCAGGCATGGCAAAAAAAGAAGGCCCCAAACGGGTTATCCTTATAGGTCGCTCAACGGCTGGTAAGACAACCATGTGTCAGTATATTTCCCAGGAGGAACTGCAGTATCACAAAACGCAGACGGTGCAGGTCATTGACGAAAGGCTAATCGACACGCCCGGTGAGTATTTGGAGAGCAGACGGTTTCGCGGCTCACTGACAACGACGGCTGCCGACGCCGATATCATTGTGTTAGTGCAGGACGCTACCGAAAATGGCACCATGTTTTGGCCCGCCTATGCTTCTATGTTCGCTAAGCCGGCGATCGGCGTGGTGACCAAAAGCGATATTGCCACGGAAAAGCAGATTGACACAGCGAAAAAGTATTTGATTATGGCTGGTGCTCAAAAATTATTTGTAACCAGCAGTGTGGCAGGCACAGGCTTTGATGAATTTCTGGAATATCTGGGCTATCCTCGGCGGGAGCAAAGCACAGAAGCGTAAATTGGTTTATGGCTGCCCATTCCGGCTGATTGGTCTGTCCCGGCAGACAGTCGGGCGGTATGTGGCGGATATAAGATATCAGATAAAAAGATGCAGGAGGTGGTAGCCCCAATCGTACAATGGACTGCATGGTGAAATTGGACATGATAGAAACAAAATAAGAAATTTCGAATGTCCGATGGAGGTGAAATATGAAAGCGTTAGGTTTAATTGAACTCTTAGGATATTGTCCTGCAGTGGTAGCGTTGGATACTGCCTTGAAAACAGCCGATGTATCGTTCCAGCAAATCAGTAAAATTGATAAAGGCATTGTTTCTTTAACAGTGACTGGTGATGTGGCGGCGGTACAAGCGGCTATGGACGCGGCAAAAGCGGCAGCGGAACAGGTTGGGCAGGTATTGTATGTACATGTCATTCCCCGTCCCCATGAGGAAGTGGATGCTATGCTGAATCCACCACCGGCAGCACCGCAGGCGCCAACGCCACAGCCGCCGTCTGCTTCTGATGCGCCTTTCGGCGATGGGGCAGAAGCAGTGGATGACGTGGAGGCTGCAGCGCAGGACAGCACGGAGGAGGATGAGGGAGATCCCTCGGTTCAGGAAGCGGCAGAGCTATCGAGTGATGTAAAGGCTTTGCTGGAAACTCTGACTCCGGAGGTGTTGGAGGGTATGACCGTGAAGGAATTACGTACGGTTGCCCGTGAATTGAATATCACCAACATGACGCGGAAGGAAATCAGATTTGGCAAAAAAGAAGACTTAGTGTCTTCTATTTGTAAATATTTAGAACAGGAGTGTTGATTTATGCAACTTTTTGACAAAGACCTTTTGTCTGTACAGGAAGTGCGCGACTTAGTAAGTGCAGCAAAAGAAGCACAGGCAGAACTGGCTGAAAAATCCCAGGAAGACGTGGATCGCATTGTGAAATCCATCGCTGACGCCGGTGTGCGCAACGCAGCTCGTCTGGCTGTAATGGCTAACGAAGATACCGGTTTTGGTATCGTAGCTGATAAAGTAGTGAAAAACGTATTTGGTAGCTACAATGTTTACAACGCTATCAAAGATATGAAAACCATTGGTGTAATTGACAGAAACGATGAAAAGGGTCTGATTACCATTGCAGTACCTCTGGGTGTTGTAGCTGGGATTGTTCCATCTACCAACCCAACTTCTACCGTTTTCTTCAAATCAGAAATTGCTATCAAATCCGGTAACTCAATTGTATTCTCTCCACATCCATCTGCACTGCGCTGCATCCAGGAAGCTGTTAAAGTAATCCGTCAGGCAATTGCAGAAGTTGGCGGCAACGAAAATCTGGTTTCCTGCATCAGCATTCCAACCAGACAGGCTACCGAAACTCTGATGAGACATCCAGACACCGCTATGATTTTAGCAACCGGCGGTTCCGCAATGGTTCATGCAGCTTATTCCTCCGGGAACCCTGCAATTGGCGTAGGCCCTGGCAATGGTCCAGCCTTCATCGATAAGAGCGCAGACCTGGCTCTGGCTGTAAAACGGATTATGGACTCTAAAACTTTCGACAACGGTACCATTTGCGCTTCCGAACAGTCCATCATCTGTGAAGAAGATTACAAACCAGCTGTTCAGGCTGAAATGGAAAAACAGGGCGCTTACTTCCTGAGCGATGAAGAAAGTGCCAAATTGGGCAAATTCATTCTGCGTGCTAACGGCACCATGAACCCACAGATTGTTGGGAAGAGTGTACAGACCATCGCTGGCTTGGCTGGCTTAGAAGTTCCTGCTGGCGCTCGCGTACTGGTTGCAAAAGAAGATGGCGTTGGCCGTGGTCATCCATACTCCAACGAAAAACTGGCTCCAATCTTAGGCTTCTACACAGGTAAAGACTACAAAGATATTTGCGATAAAGTCTGCATGATTTTGAGCTATGAAGGGAAAGGTCATACCTTCTCCATGCATACCAACAACCAGGAAATGGTTGAATATTTTGCAAAACGGGTACCAGTATCTCGTATCTGCGTAAACACCCCAAGTACACTGGGCGGTATCGGCGCAAGCACTGCATTGATGCCATCCTTGACACTGGGTTGCGGCGCAATCGGCGGTTCTGCTACTTCTGAAAACGTAGGTCCAATGCAGTTATTAAATCTGCGCTATGTTGCCATCGGCGCTCTGGAAATTGAAGACATTCGCGCTACTCTGCCAGATTGCTCCAGCGGCGTATGCGTTATGAGAAACAACAATACTGCTGCTCCTGCAGCCGCTCCAACACTGGGCGCTGCTGCTCCAGCTTCTACTGCCAGCGCATCTTTGAATGATAGCCAGATGGATGAACTGGTTCGAAAAATTATTGAACGTTTACAGAATGCGTAAGCGATAAATCAAGTATATTGAAAATCTTAAAACAATAAAAATCATGAGATTGTATTTTTTAAGGAGGAATTTGTGTTATGGCTGCAACGCAAGCTTTAGGTATGATTGAAACAAAAGGTGTAGTAGCTGCTATTGAAGCTGCTGATGCTATGGTAAAAGCCGCTAATGTTACTCTGATTGGGAAAGAACACATCGGCGCTGGTCTGGTAGATGTAATGGTGCGCGGTGATGTAGGCGCTGTAAAAGCTGCTGTAGACGCAGGTGCTGCCGCTGCTGAACGTGTTGGGGAATTGATGTTTGTGCATGTAATCCCAAGACCACATGACGAAGTAGAAGAAATTCTGCCAACTCTGGGTTAAGTATCGTGATTTCATATAATTGCTGAAAGAACAGCGTAGAAAAAGGAGTGTATAGCAATGGCTACAATGCAAGCATTAGGCATGGTTGAAACAAAAGGTCTGGTACCTTCTATCGAAGCTGCGGATGCTATGGTAAAAGCCGCTAATGTTACCCTGATTGGTAAAGTACAGGTAGGCGGCGGCTTAATCTGCGTTATGGTACGCGGTGATGTAGGCGCAGTAAAATCTTCTGTGGACGCAGGCGCTGCTGCTGCAGAAAGAATTGGCGGTCTGTTGGCTGTTCATGTAATTCCAAGACCACATGAAGAAGTAGAAGCAATTCTGCCTAAATTAAAATAAGTTTGACAGAATTTTTCCCGGTACCGGCGCTTTCTTATGTGCGCCGGAAGCCGGAAGTTGAAGGAGTGTATAGATAAATGGCTACAATGCAAGCTTTAGGCATGGTTGAAACAAAAGGTTTGGTACCTTCTATCGAAGCTGCAGATGCTATGGTAAAGGCTGCAAACGTTACCCTGATTGGTAAAGTACAGGTAGGCGGCGGCTTGATTTGTGTAATGGTACGCGGTGATGTGGGCGCAGTAAAATCTTCCGTAGATGCTGGTGCTGCTGCCGCTGAACGGATTGGCGGTCTGCTGGCTGTTCATGTAATCCCAAGACCACACGAAGAAGTAGAAGCAATTCTGCCTAAATTAAAATAGGATTACGGTTTTAATTCTGACCCAATAAGGGGGTGTAGCGTTTGAAGGTACTTACAGAAGCCAAGGTGAGAGCAGAGGTGCCGCGCAGCGCCCAGCCCGAGGTTTACTATGTGGAGCCGGGATATATCCTCTCGCCGGCAGCTCGTGAATATCTGATGGGACGTCAAATCAAAATTTCTAACGGACCAAAGCCCGGCGAAGAGCCGGAAGCCGTCATCGCTGCAGATGAGGTTCCCCCTATGCCTGCTGCAGCGCCTCAGACGAAGGCTGACTGTGCCAAATATGTGGATTATACCACAGGCGCCTGCTATTTTGAAAAACCGGTGCATATGACTGTTTTATACGGCGATGTGCTGGTGGCCAAGGATCATCCGCAGATTTTATTCCGCGGCAAAGTAGAAAGCCTGCAAGCGCAGATTATTCTCTATCAAGCCATGATTGCAGAGCAAAACGGCAGCCAGAAGCTGATTGATGATTTAAATAATATTTTAACGATTTTACGAAATATCCTGCGGAGTCATGTATTAAATCAGCCGCTGGAAGTGGAAAGCATTATCGGGTTGAGCCCTGTGGAATTAGAAGAACGGGTCAAAGAGCCAATGCGGTACTTCCAGCTTGAGCAGGCCGGTATCCCCGATTATACTCGAGGAACCCAATATGCCCGGCTGAATCAACTGTATACACAGACGCGGGAAGTAGAAGTGGCAGCCATTACAGCGCTCCACGAAGGAAATCAATATACCAGAAGCGATATTTTGGAAACCTTAAACCGGTTGTCCAGCGCGTTTCGGGTTATGATGTTTATGCAGTTGGCAGGTGAATATAAATGAGCGAAACAAGTATGATTGATCAGGTTGTCAATGCGGTTGTAGACACAATCAACAGAGAATATGTGCAGGTTGAGGTTTCTGCGCGGCACGTACATTTAAGCCAGGCCGATTTGGAAGTATTATTTGGACCAGGCGCAACCTTAACACCAAAACGGGAATTGTCGCAGCCAGGTCAGTTTCTTTCTGAACAGCGCGTGACGCTGGTGGGGCCAAAGGGCAGAAAAGAAAATGTTTCTGTTTTAGGGCCTGTGCGGAAAGCCACCCAGGTTGAATTATCCAAGAGTGATGCCAGAGGTTTAGGGGTGAAGGCTCCATTGCGGGAATCCGGCGATGTAGCCGGCTCCGGTTCTATCACATTGGAAGGGCCGAAAGGCAGCGTAACAATTCCGGAAGGCGTCATTGTGGCCCACTGCCACATTCATATGACAACTGCCGACGCCCGCAGAATGGGCTTGACCGATAATCAGCACGTCAGTGTAGAAATCGGCGGCGAACGTCCGCTGGTGTTCAAAGATGTGATTGTTCGTGTCAGCGATAAATTCCGCTGCCGGATGCACATTGACACCGATGAAGGCAATGCAACCAGCTTAGGAAAACTGACCTTAGGCAGAATTATCAAATAAAATTCCAGCGAAGGAGTTTTTCAGCATGATGGATTTACAACGGGTAAATGCCTATATGGAACGGGTGGAGCAGTCGGAGAAGCAAACCTTCAAGCCGGTCGGCGAGAAGCTGAAGGTCGGTTTGGATTTGGGGACGGCTTACATTGTTCTGGTTGTATTGGATGAAGAAGATAACCCCATCGCTTGCGAAAAGCAGGCGGCCAGTGTTTTGAAAGATGGCGTTGTGGTAGATTATGTGGGTGCTCTGCAAATTGTGAGAGCCTTGAAAGAAAAGCTGGAAGAACGGCTAGGCGTCCAGTTGCAGTATTGTGCCATTGCCATGCCGGCCGGCACAGAAGACAGTATCAAAACCCATCAATATATTGCAGAAGGCGCAGGCTTTGAAGTAACCAATATTTTGGATGAGCCATCGGCAGCCAATGCTATCTATCAAATTGAAGACGGTGTTGTGGTTGATATCGGCGGCGGTACGACGGGGCTGGCGATTTTAAAAAACGGCATAGTCATCCAGATTGAAGATGAGCCTACCGGCGGTACCCATGTATCGTTGGTGCTGGCGGGAAATTATAAAATTCCCTTCGACGAGGCAGAACAGATTAAGCAGGACTATAAGCGCCACAAAGAAATCTTCCCGGTGGTGAAACCTGTACTAGAAAAAATGGCTACCATCGTCAATCGTTATGTGAAAAAAGGGGACGTAGATACCATCTATCTTTGCGGTGGTACCTGCTGTTTAACTGGCATTGAGACCGTTTTTGAAAAAATAACCGGCATTCATACCGTAAAACCGGCCAATCCGTTTTTGGTAACACCGGCTGGCATTGCGATGAATTGCAAGCTGGATGGGACAGTTGTATAAGAGGTTGTTTAATAAGAAAGAAGGGGATTCCTTGGACTTCGATGCGTTGGTAGACGAACTTGCAAATCGTGTGCGTGCAGCGCTGGCCGCGCAGGAAGCTGCAGGACAGCCGGTTTCGGCTTGCAGTACCACCGGCTTCTGCACTGCAGATGCACCAGAGTCGCAGAAACCAATCTTGATTGGTCTGACTCAGGATAGTCCACTGCCACCTTGCCGCTTTACTCTGCTGGAAAGCGCCAGAGTAAAAGAGAAATACCGCATTCAATGTGCGCAGAAATGCAACTATGATGTGGATATTGCCAGCTGCGAAGCCGTGGTACTCCATGATTTGACCAATGAATCGCTGGCCAAAATTGCCAGCGGCATCTGTGACACCCCTTACACCAAGCTGGTGTCGCAGGCGTTGTTAATGGGAAAGACAGTTTATCTGCTGCAAGATCAGATTGAATTATACAACTACCGGCAAACTGCCGCTAAGGTGTATTATAAGATGTTCCGCAACCAACTGGGCATGCTGGAACAGTCCGGTCTGGTGATTTGCTGCCCGGATAAAATTGAAGATATTCTCGTGCAGGCTGCCGGCGGTGGCGCAGCTACTTGCCAAGCCACCTGCGCAAAGGATGCAGAGAAAGCAGATAAAAAAGAAGCAGAACAGGCGACAGAACCTAAGGCTGCTGACAAAACCGTGAAGCTGGAAAATCATTTAATCAGCGAACGGAGCGTTGCCGAAGCTTGCCGGTCCGGAGCAAGCCGGATTATTGTCGGTGCAAAGGCCATTGTAACTGATTTAGCCAAGGAATATGCGCAGAACCGGAACGTAGAACTGGTTCGGGAATAAGTGGCGTCATAAGAGGAGGAGTTTCAGTGCAGATTGCAAAAGTAATCGGCAATATCTGGGCAACCAGAAAGGAATCAACACTGACCGGGATGAAGCTGCTGATTGTACAGCCTGTCAATATTTTAGATGGCGATAAGCCGTGCAGCGAGCCCATCGTGGCAGCCGATATGATTGGCGCCGGTATGGGCGAAACGGTTATCATTGTAACCGGCAGCACCGCCCGGGTGGCTACAGGATCGGCAGAAGCGTCAGTAGACGCCACTGTTGTCGGCATTGTAGACGATAAAGAGTTTGATGCCAATTTAATTTAAATTGTAGAAAAGTCCCATAGATTTTCTTTAGAAAAGTGTGGTGTATGACCTTGAGTTTTATTGATACAGTAAAAGATGCAGGTATCGTAGGGGCCGGCGGCGCCGGTTTCCCGACCCACGTGAAGCTGAACGCGAAAGCCGAATATTTTATTGTAAACGCAGCGGAATGTGAACCACTGATTGAAACAGATAAATATCTGTGCCGTACCTTTGCTGATCAGATTGTAGAAGCAGTGCTGGCCACCGCCGCTCATAT
>CABUKW010000008.1 GCA_902492275.1 uncultured Peptococcaceae bacterium | reverse complement strand
GCCTTGGCCTGCCCATCTGTCAGGTTACGGGATACGTTACATAAACGGCGGCTGTTGCAATGAGAGGCAATAATAGGCCCATCTGCTAACTGTAATACATCTTTCATGGAAGTATCATTGAGATGCGCCACATCCAACAGCATACGTTTTTGCTGTACCCGCCGCACCGCCTGTCTGCCTATAGCCGTTAATCCGCCATAACTATGTACACCTGAGGCAAAGCCATTGGCGCCATTCCAAGTAAGACTGATATGCCGTACCCCTTGCGCATGCAGCCAGTCAATAGCCGCAGCCTCCTGCACACAGCCATCCAGTCCCTCCAGCCCCAACACAAAAGCCAACTTTTTTTGCTGCTGGCCTTGTTGCAAATCGGCAGCTGTACGCGCCCATGTCAAACAATCTGCCGCCTGTTTTACTTCTTCCTGCACCGTCTGCAATTGCTGTGCCAACTGCTCTGCCGCCGACACTGGTTCTTCTGGATTGCTCCACAACACAAAGATACCGCCCACCACCGGTCCTTGGGCAAAAATTGCTCTATACCGCCGCCGGAATACGTCCCATTCGCCCCGCTGATGCCAACGATTCAAAGCATATAAAACATCGGAATGTCCGTCAAATAGCATTTCTAACACCCTCTCTTTCCTATTGCCGATTGAACAACAGGCCATAAAAAATACCGCCCCATCATAATATGACCGACGGTACAAAAATTTTACAATTATGATTTAAGATTCTATGGTGCCTAACAGCTTAGCCATATCAGGAAACAAATCGCCCAAGGTGGAGGTCATAGGCTCCACCGGTTTAAATGCCTCAATCACTGGTCCCATAATACGCTGAAACTCGGCTTCATTTTTAGATAAGGCAAAAATTTTGGCGGTGTTGCGAGCATCCCATAACGCGTCATGTTCATTGCCGTCAAACTCTGACTGAATGGCATTGACAGCATGTTTCAACGCCACCCGCTTTTCAATGCCTAACAAATCACAAAAAGTACGCTGAAAATCCACCCAGTTATTGCAAAGCCGGTGCAGTTCCTTGCATTCAATTTCTTTTAAATTCAGCTCCCGCTTTAACTGGCGCAAATCGCTGTCGCTCCAAGCATAAACTGTTAAATCGTCGGTACCGCACCACCGCACAAACTGCTGCAGCACCGGCCATAAAGCCGGCGCATCAGCCACCGTATCGGTGGTGATGCCAGTGACTTTGGTGCATTGCTTTTCAATTTTGTCGTTAAATTCCGGCTTCACATAGGATTGAAAGCTGCTGATTTCCCGATACTGCTCGTCCAACATCACAGCGCCAATCTCTACAATTTCCATTTTACTGAAGGTCCGTTCCTCCTGATACTGGCCCGCAATATGATTCATTTCAAAGTCTACAAAAATATGATGCATGGCAGACTCCTATTCTGTAACCTTGCGCAGCAGCCCCATCGGCGTACATTCCCGCCCCTGCCCCAGCGGATTATCCCGCAAAGCTTCCGCTAATGTACTATGCAGCTTCTTTTTACCGGAGAAGCCCAAAATTTCAATACTCAAGTCATTAGCATCAATAATGGCCACATCATATCCAATGGCCTTGGAAATCTCCTTGCTGACCTTTTCTGGATTTTCCGGCCCTAAGGTTACGCAGCGATCCATAGGCGGCAGCGCACCTGGACAGGGGCCATCAATGGCTCGCACAGCCTCTCCGGCGATAGCGTAAAAAATACCCCGTTTTTTAAATAATTTTCCGATGGCCGAGCAAAATGCAGCAAATAAAATCCGCAGTGTACCGGCCTGCTGCAAAGTAATTTCCATGGTTTCCGGTAAAGTCCGGCCCAAACCGTGGGGGGATTTATATACAAATTTAACCAAAATACGGGCCAGCAGGCGCGGCTTGATTTCCTCCATCGGAATGGCTCTGTTTTGCGTACAAGCTACGGCCTTCTCCGACATAAAAAGGATATCCCCTTTCTGCATATGGGGCAGCGCATATTTCTTTACCACATCTATGATATCATCCTCTTTGGTAATAACATGAGTTTGAATGGCATGTCGTTCATAAGCCACGCCATCTACCACGCGCACACATTCTTTTCCTTCGTTGACTCTCAAATTTTCCATAATTTGTCCCACTCCTTTGCAGCAACTGCTTGTCCATGTAGAAATCTATCATCCGACTGTATTTTATATAGCAGAAGACATTCTTTTCTTTATTTCTGCTATTAAGCATACGCGATAGAACCGAAATCGTCAAGTATAGCTTCTTAGCGGTGCAGCTTTCTTTTTACAAGATTCAGCATCAACTGCGCTTCTTCCATCCGCATCACAACAGCTAACACCGCATAAACCAAAGTGCCTACGCCAACGCAAATACAAACCTGTCCTATCTGCATCAGTTTGCTGCTGACATCCAGCACCTGTTCCAATCCAACGGACACCATATAAACGACCACTCCCATCAGTGCCGACGCAATGACCGACTGCAGTGTAGCCTTTATCAAGGAATGACCGCCATAAGGGCCAATCTTACGCCGCAGAGCCAGTCCCAGCACTGCCATACTCAGCAAACCTGAGATGGAATAGGCCAGCGCCAACCCCCGATGGGCCAAAAGTTTTACCAAAATAACGCTGAACACAATATTGCATAACAGCACAAATCCATTAATCAGCACTGGCGATTTGGTATCCTGCACCGCATAAAAGCCACGGTTCAAAATTTGCTGCGCCGAATAACCGACGATGCCAATACAATAAAATACCAAAATCACCGAAACCAACTGCACCTGTGCTGAAGTTGTTTCAAACTGCTGATACATGGCCCGCGTCATAGGATGACTCAACACCATCATACCCACCGAAGCTGGTAAAGTAATAAAAAGAATCATCCGCAACCCCATTGTTAAATTTTGTTTATAGGCACCCATCTCCCCTTTGGCCACATTATCTGTCATGGTGGGAAAAAACGAGAGCCCAATGGCCGCAGCAAAAATCCCTACGGGCAGCATCATAATCCGTTGCGCCTGTTTTAAGGCATAAACCACACCATCGCCCAAGCTGGAAGCCAAATTTTGAATGACGACCAAATTAATTTCATTCATGGATAACCCCAATACAACCGGCAACAGCAATAGAAAAAAACGCTTCACCCCCGGATGATGGAGCTGCAAAACCAATCGATAGCCAAATCCATACTGACGCAGCGCCCGAACCTGCATTAACAGATTCAATACAGCGCCTACAACCACACCGATAGTAAAGCCCATGATGCCCACTTGCCTGTATAATAGCAGCCCGATTACAATGATGGCAATATTATAAACCACCGCACCCAACGCCGGTATGGTAAATTCTTTATAGCACTGCAAAATTCCCTGCGCAATGCCCGCCAAGCACATAAAAAAACACTGGGCGAACATAATGCGGGTTAATACCACCGTCAAGGTCATTGTCCGTTCTTCGCTAAAATCCAGCATAAAATCTACCAGTTGTGGAGTGAACAACAACCCCAGTGCTACCAGACCCAAAGCTGCCAGCCCTACAAGATTCAGAATGGTGCTGGCCATAATGGCACTGTCTTCCTCTTTGCCATTGGCCAAATAGCTGCTGAACACCGGTATAAAGGCCGAACTTAATCCACCGCCTACCAGTGCAAAATAAATCAAATCGGGAATGGTAAAGGCAGCCGAATAAGCATCAGCCTGCCAGCTAATACCAAAAGCACTGCTGACAGAAATATCCCGCACAAAGCCCAATATGCGGGATAGGGCCATCATAACAGTCAGCATACCAGCAGCCTGTAATACGCTGCTTCCTTTTTTGCGTTGTTTTCTATGCGGTTTTGCCTGATGCCTTGCCTGATACATAATGATTACCTGAACTTTCCTCAAATATTTTCCTATCTTATTTTAACTGATTGAAAAATATTTGTATAGACAATTCTGCCGCATTTCTCTGATATTTATTTTTATGATTACAGTATACTCCACAGTATAGCCAGAATAAAGCCCAAATATCCCAGCCCACAACAAATTAAAGCAAACATAGGTACACAATGCCGGCGCCAAGTGGTAAGGTACAAGCCGCTTACAGTTGTCAAAAGGAAAAAACTGCTGAGTCCTGCCGCCAAATTGAGCGACCAATCACTAAGTAAAATGCCCATAGCTGGAATCATAGTGCTCTGAAATACCATAGCGCCGGTTACATTTCCCAGAGCTAGTCTATCCTTGCCATGGGCAACCCAAATCACGCTGTTGAACTTTTCCGGCAATTCTGTAGCAATGGGCGCAATAATCATAGAAAGTACCAACGGATGAATGCCGTATAATTGGGCCGCATATTGGATGCCGTGAATAAAATATTGAGCGCCGCCTACAATGGCCCCCAGCCCCAAAGCCAGTTGCAGTAAAATCAAAAAATAAGCGGGCCGCTCCTTACGGCTCAAATATAATGAGCGCAATCCATCATCGGATAAGGTTTGCCCACTATGCATGGTGCGCCAGGCATAAAAAATATAACCAGCCAGCAAAAACACCGCCACAAAAGGTTTGCACCATTCCGGCAAAAAAGCCGCGCTGACTGCAACAGTATACATCAGCAGAAAAAAACGCAAATCCCGACGAATCAAAGTATCATCCATATGTAGAATTTTTCTCCCCGTGCGTCGTCCCCGCAGCACCCAAGCGCTAAAACCGGTCACGAACATCGCTAAAGTGCCCAGCATAAAAGGTGCGCCTAAAATAGCGCCGATGCCGATGTGCATAGCTTCCTTGTTGCCGCTGATAAAAGCCACCAGCGGAATAATGGATTCAGGCAACGCAGTACCCACTGCTGCCAGCAGATTACCCACCGTACCTTCCGATAATCCCAGCCGGTTGCCCAGCCATTCCACTCCATTTGTAAAAAATTCTGCCCCAATCAAAATTGTCAGTAATCCCGCCAGTAGCTGTATCGCCATTTTACACCGCCTCCTGCTCTACTATATGAGCAAATAGGGCGATTAATGAATTTTTTCCCGGGTTTTCAGCGCTTCGGCCCGCGTAATAAGATAAAGACGACCATTATTGCTTAGACTAGCGAAAAACACCTCTCGGGGACTGGAAATCCCCTTTTGCTGCAATTGCTCCAACAGCCACGCTTCTGTAAGCTGATGATCCTCCATGCCTTTCCAATTTATCTCGCCGTCGTCAATCAGCGTCAACGGCATACCACTGAATTGGTCCAGCGCAGTAATCTGCAAATCTCCCCGAGTAGCTGGACAACACCAGGGTTTTTGCACCACTGTCAAATCGCCGGAGGTTTCCAACACTGCATATTCTACATTGGCAACATCAAAAATATCCCGCTGCCGCAGCTGGCTCAACAAATCGTCAATGTTGTAGCGCGCCTTGCGCATCTCCGCCATTTGCAGTTTGCCGCCGGCAATCAGTACATTGGGTCGTCCATACAAAAGACGGCGAAACCGATTACTCTTTAAACACAGTACCGACACCGCCACCTGCAAAGCCGTAATAATCAACATGGGCAATACGCTCTCCGCCAAACTTAAATTGTGGTCGGTGATGGGCAGAGTCGCTAGCTCAGCCACTACAATGGCTACCACGAAATCCAAATTGGATAACTGCCCAATCTCCCGTTTGCCCATAATGCGCATAGCAAGCAGTAAAAGAACGTATACAAACAGCACCCGTAAACCAATCTCCAACATGAAATCCCTCCATTGGACAATTATACAGAAATACGCTATAATAACAGCAGATTTTGATAAAAATGGAGGTTCTCTATGTTTGCTACTATGAAAATTGTTTCCTACGTTCTGATTTTAGTCTCCGCTGTATTTAAAGGACTGGCCTTGATGAATCTCAGCAATAAATCTCGGGACTTTGCCATCAGCAGAAAAAAATATAAGCAGTTCAATTTAATCTGTTATCTATTTCTGCTGCCCGGCGTTCTGCTGTTCGCCTACAGTGCCATCCTTCATTAAGATGTTTATAGTTTTGCACCGATTGGATGCAATATACGTTTTTCTTTTTGTTTCATTTTTTCTGCTGCATCGGTTTTACTTGCTATTCTTCGCTTATTCTGCCTATACCCCACTAGAAAAACATGGAGCATGGACACTGGCTTGCCTGTCTTTCGCATGGTGGACTATGCCACTGCAAAAAAGACAGGCAAGCCGCTAATTCATATAGAGGCAGAATGTTAGCGAAGATAATGGGAATGTCCAACTCATAGGGCGGCAGGCACGTTGCAGGGTACGCTGCCGTTATGCAGTGAAAACGGTTTCTGTTTTGTTCTGCATTCTCTGCATCGTTCTCACATAACAATAAGCCGCACTGGGCCATCGTGATACCGTTGGCCCGCATCGTATTGTTGGCGTTTTTCTCCAGCTCGTCGTGGATTTGCTTGATGAGCGCGCCGCATGTATTCTGCTTTGTCATAAAAATGGTCCTCCTCTCTGTTTCTTATGACAGCACATTTCGTTTTTATTTCAATCGCGTACTTTTATTTTTCAAATTGTGAGACTGTACGATTTTTAATACAGAGAAAAGCTGCGGACGCTGTTTTTTTGGAGGATAAGGGAGAAAGGAGGAGCAGCGTCCACTGCTTTTTCTGCAGCTATCGAAAAAAGTTGCGTAACATTCTAACTTATAAATTCTGCATTACATGCGGTAGCTGAAATAGGTACTGATGTCGATGCCTGCTTTCATGGCTTTATATTCCTGCCAGTCCAAATAATAATTGTAGCTGTTTTTCCAATGGGTCACCAGCGCGCTTTGATAACTGATTTCTGCCTGTAATAATTCAGAAGTGGTCAGCATGCCCAAATCATATTTGGTCTGGGCCACCTCCAGATTTTTCTTTTCAGTGGCCACCTGTGTCTGACTGGTTTCATAGCTGGCTTTATCGGTTGTCATCGTGGCCAGCTGAGATTTGACGTTGTTGGCGATGGTACGTTCCCGTTCTTCGGCATTCAGCTTAACGGCTTCGATTTTATTGTCGGCGGCCTGTAGGACATCGCTGTCGGTTTCACCGTCTACCTCATCTTTGTAGTTGGCAATGGACCGTTCATAGGTTTTTAAGGTGTAGTCGTTGTCGATAAATTCCTGCACCAGCGATTCCGAATAGCTGGGAATACTGCTGACAATCACCGGCACGCTCATAGCCACTACTTCCAGTTCGCTGTCCTGGTCACGGCCAATCAGCACATTGATTTGCCGTTTTACATTGCTTAAATTTTCTTCCGCAGTTTCCAGGGATTGCTTCGCTTCTTCTAAGCTAATTTGATTGCTCTGCACGTCGGTAGTCAGCGCCATGCCCAGCTCCTGCTGCACCTGGGCCAGATTGAGCGCCTTTTCCGCCAGCGTAATCTGATCCTCCAGCAGCTCTATATTTTTTTCATACTGGGTTACCTGCATACACAGCACCTCGGCAATCATGCGCACCTGAGTTTCCCAGTCTGCAACATTTTTATCCAAATCGTCCTGCTCATCATCGTAGCTGTCTAGTGTATTATTTAATTGTTCAATATTGCTGATGGCGCTTTCAAAGCTGCTCTCCATAGCCGTATAGGCCGAATCTACAGCAGCCTGCGCCTGGCTGAGCTGTTGGCGCAGCCAGCTTCGCCTTCTCTTCGGGGTTCAGCCCATCCTCTCCGTTTTCAGATTTCAGCAGCTCGTCAATCTGCGCCTGAATCGCGCTCACGCTAGAGGTGTCCACCTCATAGCCGCTATTCAAACTATTTTGCGCGCTGCGTAGCGTATTAGCAGTTGTCATCTGGTTGAGATCCAGATTTTTTTGATTTAAGGCATAGGTTTTATTGGTCGGATTATAAATCACCGCCAAATCCTTGATTTGCGACACCGTCAATTCGGTTTTTCCTTTGGTTTCACTGACAATATTGCTGGATACGGCCATAGCTGGCGCAGAGTATAAACACATACCTGCAACCAGCACGGCCGCAACAGCGATACGCCGTACACTTCGTTTCTGCATAAGCCTTCTCTCCTCTTCTCTTATGAATTTACCCTTGCTGCCCGTTCTGCAGAGCCTTGCGCTACCACTTATAAACAGACAGCAGGATGATAACAAACAACAGCCCCAACTGCAGAGCCACCACCCCAAAGGAGGGCGGCAACAGAAAGCTTACTGCAAACAGCAAAACGGTTACAACCCATTTTCCCAAAATCCACCGCCGTTTGAATCCGTAGCGGGTAAAGATATTATAAATCAAGCCTGTCGCCATAACAAAAATGCCGCCGCTGCTCATAAAACCTGTCTGCAGCCACGCCAGCAGCTGCTCGTCAGGCTCCTGCTGCAGCAATACCAAGGATGTTCCCAAAAGACCGATACACAGCAGCGCCATGCCCAGCAAATGAAATACCTTGAGCAGCTTCATCCATTTTGGATTCATCATTTTTTTCATCATCCATCCCACCTCTTCAAGTTTTAATTGCTGTCTATACACGATCCTGTTTTATTTCAGTTCTAAATAGGCGTTTTGTCCGTTGCCCGAATGTTCTCCGCCCTCTGTCTGTTCCTCGTCTGCTGCCGCAGATTTTCCGGCTGAAAAACGAGATTTCTTACCGCGGGGTTTTTTGGCCTTTTTATTGATGATATTATAGAAGGTCGGCAGCAGCAGCAGCGCCAATAAGGTAGAAGCTGCCATCCCGCCGATGGCGACCACGGCAAAGCCCTGCATCATTTCTGAGTTTTCGCCATAGCCGACAGCTAACGGCAGCAACCCTAAAATGGTGGTCAGAGAGGTCATTAAAATGGGCCGCAAACGGGTCACGCCGGCCTGCACCATAGCGTCTTCCAGCTCCATAGACAGTTTATTCTGATTGACCGTGTCCACGTAAAGAATCCCATTATTGACAACGGTCCCAATCAGCATCAAAAATCCCATTAAGGAAGTCATGCTGATGGATACACCGCTCAGATTTAAAATGATAAACGAGCCGACAAAACTGAACGGAATACAGGTCATCACCATCAGCGAGAACCGCGGCGATTCAAACTGCATGGCCATTACCATAAAGACCAGGAAGATGGCCGAAGCAATAGCCTCAAACAGACTGCTGAATTCGTCGTTCATCTGCTGCTGGATGCTGTTGGTTCCAAAGGATACGCTTTCCGGCAGGCTATACTGGTTGACGGCCTGATTGACCGCCTGTTTATATTGCTGCACATTCTCCTGCTTCACTTCCACAGAGATGGTCATATTATAGTAGCCGTCCTGTTTCCGAATGGTCTGCGGGCTATCCTTATAAACTAGCTGGGCAATATCGGACAAGGGTACCGAATTTCCGGCAGTATTGGTCAGCGTAATCCCCTGTACATCTTCTACGCTTTTGTAATTTTCCGACGGATACTCAACGTAAACGCTCAGTTCCTCGCCGTCTCGGGTGATGGTGGTTGCCTCCTGCCCGCTCATCATCGCATTGACGGCAGACGCCACCTGCGAGGGCGTAAAGCCTTCGGCCGCCGCCTTCACCGGATCGATTTCAATTTTAATAACCGGCGCCGCATTGGCTAAGGACGAGGACGCCAGCGCCACATCGCTGCGATTGTTCAGCATACTGACAATCTCTGCCGCTGTTTCCTTCAGTTCGTCGTAATCACTGCCTGTCAGCCGGAATTCCAAAGCGTCGTCTGCCAGACTCATGCTGCTCATAGCTGAGGAATTGCTGATTTCAATGTCGCAGTTCATAATAGAACGCATTTCCGTTTTCCATTGGGTCATAATCTCGTCGGTAGATTGGCTACGGTCATCCTTCAGTTCAACGGTAAAGGATGTACCCCGCAGCGAATAATGCTCCATATCCGCACAGGCTGTAATCACTTCCTCTACCTGTCCCAAAATTTCCTCCTGCACCTCTTGCCGCAAGCCTGGCCGCGTTGTGACCGATACAGAAATGGTCCCTTCGTCACCAGCCGGCATCAATTCCATTTCTACCTGCGACACCGAAACCACGGCGAACGCGATTAACAGAACCGTCACCAACACCACGGTCTTTTTTTTGTAAACGCTTTTGCGCAAAAATTTTCCATAAAGTGTCGTCAGCTTTTCCATCAGCTTTGACAAAGGGGCATTCGATTTTTCTGTCGGCCGATAAAAATAATAGGCCAGCGGCACAATGGTTATTGCCGATAATAAAGACGCCAGCATGGCAAACACAATCACATAGCCCAATGGCTTAAACAATTGCCCTGACATACCGCTGATTAAAGTCAGCGGCAAATAGACGACAATGGTGGTAATGGTACCGGCCACAATGGAGGCTGTTACTTCTTTGGTCCCATCCAAAGCCGCCTCGAACAGCGTCTTTCCTTTTTCTCTGCTGCGGAAACAGCTTTCCAGCACCACAATGGAGTTATCCACCATCATGCCGACGCCGATGACCAGACTGGCCATGGTAATAATGTTCATCGTCAGGCCTGTAAACCGCATCATAATGATGGCAATCAATACCGATACCGGCATGGAGCTGGCCACAATCAAAGACGCTTTTAAATCGCCGAAGAACAGGAATAAAATCACCATAGAAATTAAAATGGCCATGATTAACGTATCTCGCACCGAATTCAACGAGCTTTGAATGCTGTCATAGCTGTCGCTGGTGATTTCTACTGTCAGTCCCTGCGGAAGCGTGCTTTGCATTTCCTGCAATAAGCTGTTTACCGCCTGCGATACCTGCTGGGCAGTAGCCGATTGCTGCTTGGCAACGCCAATATTGATGGTTTCCTGACCGTCATAGGTGCTTAAATTCTGACTTTCCTTTTGGGCCTCTGTGACAGTGGCAATATCCTTTAGTAAAATAATCTGGCCGCTCTTTAAGGATATGGGAATGGTTTTCAACGATTCCATGGTATCATAACTCATACCTGTGGACACCGACAATTCCAAAGCACCCACTTCCACATCGCCGGCAGGCGTGGTAAAATCGGCGGCAGATACGGCGCTGACCACATCGGACATACTTAGCCCATATTGCTCCATCTGGTCACGCTGCAGGGTAATGCTGATATATTCCTGCTGGCCGCCATAACTGGACACACTGGCAACGCCTGATAATTTTTCTAATTCAGGAATGATATGATTTTCTACATAGTTATATAATCCGCCGGTTACTTCTCCGTTGACAGAAAGCTGTACCGTATCCTCCTGGTCCATACTCATTTCCATGATGGTAGGTTCACTGGCAGAAGACGGCAGCTCCCGCTCCGCCGAATCGATCTTCTTTTTCAAATCATCGTAGGCTTCGTCGATATCCACGCCGTATTCATACTGAATCATAACCATAGATTGCCCCTCTGAGGAGGATGTGGTAATCTGCTTAACGTCGCTTAACGTAGAAATCTGATCCTCTATTTTTGAAGTAATCATTTCCTCTATATCTTCCGGATTGGCGTCCGAATAGGATGTCATCACCATCAGCACCGGCGTATCCATCTCCGGCGTCAGTTCCTGCTCTAAGGACATAAAAGAAGTAAGCCCGAACACGACAATCATGATAATCATCAACACCATGGACACCGGCCGTTTTAATGCAAGTCTTGTCAGATTCATGGCTGCGCCTCACTTTCTGCGGCGTCAGCGGAAGCATCGGACAACTGCCCGTCCGCTGAACTGTCCTTTTTTTCCGCATCCTCCACCGATTGCACCAAAGCGCCGCTGGTCAGCTGGCTGCTCCAGCTGGTAATGACCTGATCATTCTGCGTCAGGCCCGACACAATCTGCATATTGGCATCATCATAAATACCGGTTTCCACATAAACAATTTCTGCAACGCCCTCCTTGCTGACAAACACATAGGGCTTGCCGTCGTCATAATAAATGGCGTCCAGGGGAATGCACAACACATTTTCTGCCCGATCGGTGACCAGACTGACCGTTACCTTAGAACCGGTAGAAAGACTGCCGCCGTCCTGAATCTGGGCTGTGATTTCAAATAAGCCTGTATCGTCCGAGGTTTTTCCTGCAATTTCGATAATGGTGGCCTTGTAGGAGGTTCCGTTTTTCTCCAGGTTAACGCTATTGCCTAACTGCAAGCTGTTTTTCACCCGTTCCGATACCTGAAACACCACCTCCATATTGGATTTTTGCGAAATCACGCAAATGGCCTGCTGCATGGAAGCATTATCATAGACATCGACGTCTTTACTTTCAATAACACCGCTGATGGGCGCTATAATAGAACTATTTTTTAACAGCGTATTATAGTTATCCTGCGCCGTTTCCAGCTGCAGCTGGGCAGAGCGTACCGCATTTTCTGCCGTTTCCAGCGCCTGCAGGGTAATGCCGTCGTTTTCGTAAAGCACCTGGGAGCGCTCCATTTCCTTCTGCGCCGTTTCCAGCTGCAATTGGGCGCTGTTAATAGAAATCTGGGCCGAATTCAGGCTGTCCGTGTCCAGCGTTGCCAGCGTTTGCCCTTCGCTGACCGTATCGCCTACTTCAAAATAAACGGCTGTCACCGTGCCGCTGGTTTTGGGGTAAACCTCCGCCGTCTGTTCTGGCTGCACGGTCCCTACCATTTCTGTAGTCAAATAAATGCTGTCATAGCTGGGATTTTCAATTTGCACGGTCAATACAGAGCTTTCCGACACGGCATCAATCTCGCCTGCCATACCGCCGGGGCCTCCTCCCGCGCTGCAGCCTGTCAGTCCGGCTGTTACAATACCGGCCAACAACGCCAGCGAAATCAGCTTTTCTCCTGTTTGTTTCACAAAAATCTCCATCCTTTCTCTTCTGCCATAGGTTCTCTAAAAATTTTCCTGCAATAAAACTTCAGGAAAACCCTTCCTTCCATCTGTCTGCCAGTATAGCAAGCCAACATAACAATGCTATTACGGCAAGTTTAAGATTTCTTAATGTTATTGCAATTTTATTGTTATCTGGCTATACTATAGTAGACTTGAAACGATGGGGATATTTTTTGCTTTTGGGCGAACGTCTGGAAAGAGAGTTGAGAGAAACATGAAAATTTTAATTGCAGAGGATAACGCCGAAATCGCCGCCTTGATTCGGCTTTTTTTAGAGAAGGAAGGCTATGAGGTCATTTGGAAGGAGGACGGTCAGGCCGCTCTGGATTATTTATTGGAGCAGGAGGTGCAGCTTTGCATTTTCGACATTATGATGCCCCGTTTGGACGACGGCTTTTCGCTGATTCAGAAGGTGCGGCATTTTTCCACGGTGCCCATCCTGGTATTGACCGCCAAAAATATGGAGCAGGATAAAATTTTAGGGCTGGATTTGGGCGCCGACGATTACATCGTAAAGCCCTTTTCTTCTTTGGAATTGGTCAGTCGGGTAAAGGCCCATCTGCGCCGCAATTATCTGCTGCAAACCAACGATGATATCATCTGCTATGGCAATCTGAAAATTGACAAGCAAAAATGTGTCGTCTATCAAGACGGCGTCGACTGCAATCTGACCGCTACCGCATACAAGCTGCTGCTCAAGCTGCTCTCCTCGCCGGAACGGGTATTTACCAAAAATCAGCTCTATGAAAGTATCCGCGACAACTATTTAGACGGCGACGAATCGGTGATTCCGGTGCATATCAGTCGGCTGCGGGACAAAATTGAAGCAGACAGCAAAAATCCCGCTTACATCAAAACCATTAGGGGGTTGGGCTATAAAATTGAACGAACTGTATAAAAACAGAACCTATACGCTGTGGCAGCTCATCGCGTCCAAACTGTTTCTGCATATTATCGCGGCTATATGCGGCCTTTTCATTGTCAGCTTTTTGCTCAATCATATTTGGCTGCCCTTTTATTTTCAAATGGAAAATAACTTTCCGTTGCCTAGGCAAATTCTTTTTGAGCCCGATTTGGAGCATTATCAGACAATTTCCGAAGAACAGCTGCAAAGCTATGCGGCCTCCCTGCAGGTACTGGACGAAACGCTTACCGTCATCGAAAGCGCCAATTCGTCTGTGAAGCCAGGCTACCAATATTCGATAGAGCAATTGCTCAGCCTGCTCCTAACCGACCGCGACGATCGGCTGCTTTATTCCAGCCATTATATCAACGAAGCTGGTCAAACGATTACCGTGATTCTGGAGCAGCAGCTGGACGATTCTATCTTTGAACTGTTTCAGCAAAACGCTCATTTCTACGCGACGCTAAAAATCTTTTTAGGCTCCGTCATTTTGATTCTCTGTATCATTTCCTTTATCCGGACCGTTTATAAGCCGCTGCAGGAAAATCTGACCGTTATCGGCGACAGCATTGCCAAAACGCCCCACGACCGTTCCCATGTGGATCCGTTCCAGTTTACCCTGCAGGAAACCCAGACCTTGCTGCTTTCCTACAACAACATGCTGGATAAGCTGGAACAAATGAAGGAAGAAAATGACAAGCTGGAAGCCCAGAGTCACCGGCTTATTGCCAATCTGTCCCACGATTTAAAATCGCCTATGACCAATTTAAAGGGCTATGCAGAGCTATTAGAGCAGGAGCAGCTGCCGCCGGAGGAAGAAAAACTGTATATTAGCCGCATTCACAGCAACATTTCCACCTTAAACAGCATGGTAGAGCTGTTATCGGAGCAGGTGAAATATCAGTACAACGATTATCCCTTGCAGCTGGAACGTCGGGACATGAACGATTTTCTGCGGGAGGTCTGCGCCAATTATTACACCATTTTTGAAAAGCAGGGCTTTCAAATGGAAATTCAAATTGCCGAGGAGCCTTTTTATCTGAACTTTGACGCCCTCAATATGCGTCGGGTATACGCCAATCTGCTGGAAAATATTTTGAGCCACAACAGCACGCCTACCCAGGTCCAGATCTGCGCCCAGCTTCTGCCCGCCTGCTATCAGGTGCAGATTAAGGATAACGGCGCAGGCATCGCAGCCGAAGACCAGGACAAGGTCTTCGAGCCCTTTTATCAGGGTGATATTTCCCGCACCAAACAGCACAGCGGTTTGGGCCTGTTCGTTGCCAAGCAGATTTTAGAAAAGCATGGCGCATCCATTGCTCTGGAAAGCCAACCAGCTTACCGAACCGTCTTTACCATTCGCTTTCCGCTGCTCTAACAGCCTATTTTTTATAAACATGGCACACGATTTGCCAAGAACCGCTAAACTGCTTTTACTTTTATGTTGCGGTTTTTGGCAATTATTCTTTTTAGCTTTGTCCGATTTGGGTATAGGATAAAAAGAGGATTTATATCCTGAATGATTATAAATTGGAGGATTTTTTATGGCATTAGAAGATTTAATTCGCAAATATGGATTGCAGCAACTTATGCAGATGACCATCTATTTCGTAGAGCATCAATTTGAAGGCAAAATCTATTCGGATTGCTATGATGACAAACAGCAAGCTTTGCAGGAAGCACAAAAACAATGGAACAAACTGTCGGAACAGGAAAAGCCGCTGCATCAGATTGCGCTTTGGAGTGCGGCCATTACTGGCAAGCAAATCAAAGTAAAAGAAGATGATATGTTCGAAATTGACTTTTTAGAACAACTCTGGCAAAACAACTAGCTGTTTTTACAAATAAAAAAGGCCCGCCGATATTGGCTGGGCCTTTTTGCGCTATCGTTTTTTCGATTTTCCACATGCTTCTGTTTAACGTTCCTGTAAACATTCTGGGCAGGTTACCGGATTGACATGCACCACGCAGTGCTTTACCAGCGGAAAATTTTCTTCGATGCCGTTGTGTACCTGCACGGCTATATCGTGGGCCTGCCGCAGGGGCTGGTTGCCGTCGGCGGCAATTTCCACTTCTACATACATTTTGGAGCCAAAAAGCCGCGTCCGCAGCAAATCCAGCGATAATACGCCGTCATAAGAATTTATCAGCTGCCGCATGGCCGATTCGGTGGTTTCATCACAGGCGCGATCCACCATGCGGTCTAAAGTTTCTTTATAGATATCTAATGCTACTTTTAAAATAAAAATGGCAATAATCACGCTGGCCAGCGGGTCTAACACCGGATAGCCCAGACGGGCGCCTAAGATACCGGCGAAACTGCCGATAGAGCTTAAAGCGTCGGAGCGATGGTGCCAAGCTTCTGCCATCAAGGACACCGAATTGATTTTTTTGGCGGCGATACGGGTATACCAAAACAAGCCCTCTTTTACTGCAATGGAGATCACTGCGGCCAGCAAGGCCAGCCGTCCCGGCACAACCAGTGCGCTGCTATGACCGGAAAATATTTTTTCCAGTCCGCTGAGGCCGATGCCTGCGCCCACCAGCAGCAGGATATTGGCCAAAATAATAGAAATCACGCATTCCATACGGTCATGGCCGTATGGATGCTCATGGTCTGCCGCTTTGCCCGATACGTTGGCGCCAATGATAACTAAAAAAGAGCCGAACACATCGGAGGCCGAATGAACAGCGTCTGCCACCATAGCGCCGGAATGGGCCGCAAAGCCGGCAAACAGCTTCATCAAGGTCAGCCCGATATTGGTAACGATACTGATTTTGGATACTTTTATGGTTAATGCTTTTTCTGTGGATGTAGACATCTTAAATTCCTCCCTGTTGTTAGCCAGTTTCTGGCAAGCTGCCCTTTAGCAGCATGATTATTCTTCTGGCATAGAAACACAGATAGCTGCATATAAATGAAAATCCCTGAAAAAATTCTTTACAGGAGGCATGATTTATGAATGCATCTGTTTCGTATGCGTCACCAGAACCTTATCCGCCCATTCAAGTGGCAGAGCCCAATCTGTGCTATGCGCAAATGCTGTCGTCGGTTTTTGCGTCGGTCAAAAGCGAGCTGACGACCATTACCCAGTATACGTATTTCAGTTGGGTTTTAGACCAGGAAGCTGCCGATTTGGCCGCTGCGCTGCGCAAAATTGCTCAGGTAGAAATGCATCATTTAAACCTGTTAGGTGAAATGATTACGGCCTTGGGCGGCAATCCCATCTTCCGCTCCTATCCCTATAAGCGGCCCGCTTTTTGGAGCAGCGGCGTACTGCAATACCAGTGTGATATAGAAAAAGCCCTGCATATCAGCATCGCCGGTGAGCAAACTGCCATTGACAGCTATCGCCACCTGTCCAAACTGATTCAGGACTCGGGTGTTACAAAAGTACTACAACGTATTGTTCTGGATGAAGAAATTCACATCCAATTCTTTCAACAGTATCTTACCACAATTCAATCAAAAAAGAAACAAAAATTTCAGTAAAAAATCATAAAATTATTTTTATAAAATAGTTTCAAAATTTAATCTGCAAATCATATTTTAAAAATAGTTTTCATGGATTTACTTTCATGCCGTTTCATACATTATAATTCCTACGGCGTATCTATTGACAAAGCAAAAGGCCATGAAACCGCATTTGCTAAGCTTCTGCGTTCCATGGCGCTTTTTATAGATACTGCTTTATTTCTGATAGCTTTCCAGGCGGCTTGTCAAAGCGGTCTTGCTGTCCTGATATTTGGCCAGCTTTTCTTTTTCGCCGGCAATGACTTCGGCCGGTGCTTTGGCTACAAAACCGGCATTGTTCAGTTTCTTTTCCAGCCGTTCGATTTCTTTGTTGACCTTTTCCACTTCTTTTTGCAAACGGGCAATTTCCTTATCCATATCAATCAGACCCTTTAGCGGCAGGAAAATTTCAATGCCCTGTACAACGGCGGTTACAGCCTGCTCCGGTTTTTCCGGCAGAGTTAGCTGTAAATTCAACTGCTCCAAGGTAGCCAGATTGATGATATAAGGCGCTGTCTGCTGCAAGACTGCCAGTAATTCTGCTTTATTAGCCGCAATAATACAATCGGCTTTTTTGCCCAACGGCACGTTCATTTCACTGCGCATATTGCGGATTGCGCGGATGACATCCATCACCACAGCCATCTGTGTTTCCGTTTCGGCAGAAATTTTAATTTCACTTGCAACTGGCCACTGGGTCAGCATAATGGTTTCCCCTTCATGGGGCAGATGCTGCCAAATTTCTTCAGTGATAAAGGGCATAAAGGGATGCAACAGCACCATAGTATCCCGCAGTACGCTGGCGATGACCTGCTGAGCAGTGCGACGGCTGATTTCACTTTCTTTGCCATACAGTCTCGGTTTTACCATTTCAATATACCAATCGCAGAATTCACTCCAGATAAAGTCATATAAAGCGCTGGCGGCTCCGCCCAAATCGTAGCTGTCCAACATACGGGTTACGTCTTTGGCAATATTGTGGAACCGGCTCAAAATCCAGCGGTCCGCTATGGTATACGCCAAGTCCTCCTCTGCCAGTGGCTGATAGTCTTCCAAATTCATCAACACAAAGCGAGTAGCATTCCAAATTTTATTGGCAAAATTGCGGGCAGCTTCCAGCCGTTCATTCTGGAAGCGTAAATCGTTGCCCGGCGTGTTGCCGGTAATCAGCATAAAGCGTAGCGTGTCGGCGCCGTATTCTTCGATTACCTGCAAAGGATCAATGCCATTACCCAGCGATTTGCTCATTTTGCGACCCTGGCTGTCTAATACTAGACCATGAATTAAAACATCATGGAATGGCGATTTTCCGGTAAATTCTAAGGCGTCAAAGAGCATTCTGGCCACCCAGAAAAAGATAATATCACGGCCAGTCACTAATACGCTGGTGGGATAAAAGGTTTCCAGCTCTTGAGTCTGCTTTGGCCAGCCCATGGTAGAGAATGGCCATAAGCCGGAACTGAACCAGGTATCCAGCACATCGGGGTCCTGTTCAACATGCTTGGAGCCGCACTTGGTACAGGTATCTACATCGGTGGTGCTGCACATCACTTCACCACAGTCCTGACAATACCACACTGGAATCCGGTGGCCCCACCACAATTGACGGGAAATACACCAGTCACGGATGTTTTCTAACCAGCCTAAATATATTTTAGTAAACCGTTCGGGTACAAAGTTGACGGCGCCGGTATGGGCCGCTTCAATAGCAGGCTTGGCCAGCGGTTCCATTTTTACGAACCACTGCTTGCTCACCAACGGCTCAATGACTGTATGACAGCGATAGCAATGGCCCACCGAATTGTTATGGTCTTCTATTTTAGTCAGCACGCCGCTGGCTTTTAAGTCCTCCACCAGCTGCTTGCGGCATTCATAACGGTCCATGCCAGCGTATTTACCGGCCAGCTCGTTCATCTTACCCTGCTTGTCAATAACCACTACCTGGGGCAAATTGTGCCGGTTGCCCACTTCAAAGTCGTTGGGGTCATGGGCCGGCGTAATTTTTACTGCGCCGGTACCAAATTCTTTTTCTACATATTCGTCAGCAATGATTGGAATAACGCGGCCTACCACTGGCAGCACCAAATTTTTGCCTATCAGATGCTGGTACCGTTCATCCTCAGGATGAACAGCTACCGCCGTGTCACCCAGCATAGTTTCCGGACGGGTGGTGGCAATTTCAATGCTGTCAGTGCCGCCCTCGGTAGGATAACGGAAATAATAGAGTTTCCCTTCCTGGTCTACGTGTTCCACTTCAATATCGGAAATGGTGGTCTGGCAGTGAGGGCACCAGTTAACAATATAATTGCCCTGATAAATCAAACCTTTGTTGTATAAGCGCACAAAGGCTTCCCGAACTGCCTGAGAACAGCCTTCATCCATAGTAAACCGTTCCCGGTCCCAGTCGCAGGAGCTGCCCAGCTTGCGTAACTGGGTGGTGATGGTGTTGCCATATTCTTCTTTCCAAGCCCAAGTACGGCGCAAAAATTCTTCCCGGCCTACTTCATAGCGATTGGTACCTTCCTCTTTTAATTGGGCTTCTACTTTCGCCTGAGTGGCAATGCCGGCATGGTCGGTACCGGGTACCCACAGCGTATTAAAGCCACAGAGCCGTTTATACCGCACCAGAATATCCTGCATGGTGTTGTCCATGGCATGTCCCATATGCAGCTTGCCGGTTACGTTTGGCGGCGGCATCACGATGGAGAAATTCTCTTTTCCCTCCTCCATTTTGCCGGCAAAATATTTATTCTGTTCCCAAACAGAATACCAGTGTTCCTCTACCTGTTTTGGATCGTAAACCTTTGATAAGTTTTTACTTTCATCCATTGCGTCTGCTCCCTTCAGTATAATTTCTAAAACTGTTAATAAAAAAACGCTTTCATCCTCATAAAAGGACGAAAGCGCAGCCTCCGTGGTACCACCTTTGTTCTTGGCTTAAAACAAACCAAGCACTCTCCGCTGTAACGGGCTTACCCGACAAAACCTACTAACACAGTACATAACCAGCACTGTCCGTTGAGCCTTGTATCTCCAGGGCTACCTTCCAATGCCGCTGCCGGAAAACTCACAGCCAAGATTTTCCTCTCTTGTGACAGATTCACACTGTACTCCTCCCCATCTAGGATGATACACAATCTTTGTTTTTTGATTATTTTCACAGGATAACACAGCGTCTGCGGCTTGTCAAGAGCCGATTTGCTGCTTTTATCCTTCCAAAGCTTTTGTTGCAATTTCTTCTTCTAATATATGCAGCACCTGTCTGTCCACCTCTTCCATCCGCTTTGCTGCCTCCTCTGTGCAGTATTTCACCAAAGCAGCCTTATCGTTCTGCACAGCAAAGAAATTAGATTTTGGAAAAAACGCCGCCGTCTGTTTGATCTGCTTGCGGGTTTCCTTATCGTCCAGCAGATCCTTCCAGGAAATTTTCTTTTTATGCCAGATTAAGTCTAAATCTACCACACGACTGCCACTCTGGCTGTACTCCAAAGCAATCAACATTTTTTTTAGCTCCAATGGCGGCAAAAAAGTCAGCAACCGAATTTGATAGGTGCCTACTGGGTCGGAAAAGGCACTGATTTCCCTGTTCCAGGCTTCTGTGACCACATACCCCAGCTTCAGAGCCTGAATAGCTTTGAGCAGCCTTTTATACTGCAAATCGTATACCTCATAACGGTCATAAATCCGTAAATCCACCATATGCCAGGCATTGGGTGCAAAGGCTTTTGCCAAATAACGGGGCGCATGGATGCGCAGATAAGCCAACAAGCTGGTAAACTCCTGCCGGACAAACAGCGCTTTGTCATAAAATTTGCGCGGCCCTGGTCCATCTTCCAGCAAAAAAGTCACGATGACCCCTTCGTCATTTTCTTTATATAGCAACGTACTCCAATCGGAACATTCACATGGAAATTCCGACTGAATTTTATCCACCACCGGCTGATGTTCGCCTAAACTATTAAATACAATGGAAGGTGGCAATGCTCGAATGTGTGTAATCATCTGCTGGGCCTTCCCATTCATTAAATGGCACAGAACATATTCAGCAGGCTGAGCAACGCCCAAATAGACCACTTGCTGATCTCCTGCCAGTTCATCGATAACACACAACACACATAAAGTTTTGGTGGTATCTATCCCCAGACCTAATTGGGCCATGGGTTCACACATAAAGTGCGCTGTTAAATATTGCACCATCGCCGACTGCTGGGTTGTTCGCACAGCAATCAATTTTGGCCCTGGCGCTACTAAAGTCAACATCGTCCATCCTCCTAATTAAATTGACAATTCCGATTTTCCATATAAGGTTCGCATCAATGTCACGCTATTTTCATCCAATCTGTGTACTTGCACCTGCTTGCCGCAGCTTTCAAATTTGTTGATCGCCTTTTTCAGTGCAGTAGCCGCCGATTCGTCCCACAAACGGGCACAAGAAAAATCCAGTACAACGGTTTGGGCGCTGTCGTGAAAATCAAAGGCATTCAACAATGGCTCTGTCGAGGCAAAGAAAATCTGTCCGTTCACCGCATAGGTGACAGTACTGCCGTCCCGGCTGGTTACCACAGTGATTTTCGACATCTGCACCGCAAAGAAAATAGCTGTCAGCACTAAACCCACCACAACGCCATAGGCCAGATTGTTGGTCGCCACCACAATGGCCACCACCAGCACAATCACCAGCGCGTCGGTGCGGGGCATTCTGGTCAATCGGTGCAGCGAATCCCAGTCGAAGGTGGCAATGGATACGGTAATCATCACGGCCACCAAAGCGGCCAGAGGAATTTGCACCATCAGATCATTTAAAATGAAAATCAGCACCATCAAAAAAGTACCGGACACAAAATTGGATAAGCGCCCCCGTCCACCGGAGTTGACATTCACGATGGCCTGGCCAATCATGGCACAGCCGCAGGTGCCGCTGAAAAAGCCGGAAACGATGTTGGCAATCCCCAAACCACGGCATTCCCGATTACGATCCCCTTCGGTATCAGTCATTTCGTCAATTACTTTAGAGGTGAGCAGCGTTTCTACCAGTCCCACCAACGCCAACGACACCGAATAGGGCAGAATAATCAGAAACGTTTCCAGATTGAGCGGCACCGCCGGAATATGGAAAGGCGGCAATGCCGCTGTGATACTGCCCATATCGCCAATGGTGCGCACTGGCGCGTCAAAGATAATCGTTAGGGCTGTCACCACAATCACCGCCACCAACGTGGACGGTACCGCTTTGGTTATCCGTGGAAATAAATAGATAATGACAATCCCCAGCGCTACTAAGCTGTACATCTGCCAACCTTCTCCCTGAAAATTGCCTAGCTGAGAGATAAAAATCAAAATCGCCAACGCATCAACAAAGCCAATCTGCACACTGTTTGGAATTAACTTAATCAAATTGCCCACCTTGCATACACCCAAAAGCAGCATAATCAAGCCGCATAAAATAGTGGCCGCCATCAAATATTGGGCGCCGTAATCTCGCACCAGACTGACAATGACCAAGGCCATAGACCCTGCTGCCGCTGAAATCATAGCAGGACGGCCGCCCAAAAAGGCCATCAGCACCGTCAACCAAAAGGAAGCGTATAACCCCATCATAGGACTAATCCCCGCTACAATACAAAACCCTACTACCTCAGGAATGACCGCAAAGGACGATACCAGACCGGCTAAAATATCGCCTCTGGCATTGCCAAACCATTCCCGTAACTCTTTTTTTACCTGCATAACACGTTCCAACCTCCTTTATCCTGCAATTATTTTTATACTTATTATACGCCTTTGCAAAATTCCAGACAATTCCTTGCCGTCATTATCAAAAATTATGGAGCAATAGAAATTTTTTTCATGATAACACACAACAAAAAACTGCCGCAAAACGACTTTCTTCCAAAAGAGGTTTCAACGGCAGCATTTATACAACTTTTCAGTTTAGTCGGCATGCATCCGGCGGCGCAGCACCACATCACCCAACGGTTCGACTTTATCATGTTTTTTCTGGTCTACATGGATATTCATATTGCGCAGATAATCTTCAATTTCATCACAAAGCCACAAAGCATCCGCTTCAAAATCGGCATAGCCTTCCGCATCCAGATTGGACCAGTCATACGCATCCAAAAAATATTTTTTTAACAGTTGGATATACATGGCAGCCGACGGGTCCTTTGTTTTCGCTACATTCTGAAAAAATTTCACCAGCTTGACAGCGCCGGCATTAATACCGATATCGCGCACCGCCATAGAATCGTAGGTCACCTTTGGTTTATCGGTTTCCAAAGGACGGAATTTGATGTAATCCACCAAGCGGGACAACGTATCTAACGCTTCCCCTACCGATACGATATTCTTTAATTCAGCCAAAAACTTGAAAGCCATGATTTCCAACTCCTTCATTGTGCATTTGCACATATATTCTCATAAATTGTATGGTTCTGTCAGAATAGAATCCATAAATCAGATTATGATTTATTTTATAAAAAATACCCCGTTTTTTGGGGCAGTTATCCTGTCTCTCTCTTGTCACAGTTTTGTATATTAGCACTTGCCTTATGGATAGTCAAGCAATTTCCGCCAATATTTTGTAGTGCTAAAGCACAATTTTTCTATTCAATTTTTCAGGATTTGGCAGAGAATCTTTACTTCTTTTTATCTTTGCTTTATACTAAAAAATAATCTATATTTTTGCAACCAAAGGCTACAAGTTATTTCTTGAAAGGTAGGGCTGCTTATGCCTCAAATGAGTAACAGAATACAATTATTTACTGACTCGGTCATTCGCCGCATGACTAGAATCAGCGATGCTTGTCATGCCATCAATTTATCTCAGGGTTTTCCCGATTTTCCACCACCCAAGGCTTTAACCGACGCTTTGAAGCAGGTAGCCGACAACGGGCCGCACCAATATTCAGTCACCTATGGCGCCGACAATTTGCGGGAGGCCATTGCACAAAAAGCCTCTGCCACACTACGACATCCAGTATCGGCTGACGATGAGGTGCTGGTTACCTGTGGCAGCACGGAAGCGATGATGTGCGCCATGATGACCGTCTGTAACCCCGGCGACAAGGTGGCCATCTTTTCACCCTTTTACGAAAATTATATGGCCGATGCCATTTTGTGCGGTGCCGAGCCTATTTTTATTCCCTTGGTGCCGCCATCCTATCAATTTGACGCTGCGTTGTTGGAGCAGGCTTTTCAGCAGGGTGCCAAAGCACTCATTTTTTGCAATCCCTCTAATCCCTGCGGCAAAGTGTTCACCAGACAGGAACTGGAACGGATTGCCGTACTGGCCATACAATACGATGCTTTTGTGATTACCGATGAAGTGTATGAACACATCATCTATGCACCCAACCAACATATCTCCATTGCTTCACTGCCCGGCATGTGGGAGCGCACCATCACCTGCAATTCGTTTAGCAAAACCTATTCCATCACCGGCTGGCGGCTGGGCTATGTCATTGCGTCGGCATCTGTCATCGAAGGCTGCCGCAAGGTACATGACTTTTTAACAGTAGGCGCACCGGCTCCTTTACAGGAAGCTGTTGTTACAGCGCTACACTTTCCCACCGCTTATTATGAAGGGCTGCAGCAGCTATACACCCAAAAGCGGCAGTTCTTTTTAGACGGTCTGGATCGCTTGGGTATCATGCACAATATGCCGCAGGCTACCTATTATGTCATGATTGATATTTCTGCTTGGTTAGCGCTGCCTCAGTTTTCTGGTTGGAGCGATTTAGCCTTCTGTGAATGGATGACTGCGCACATCGGCGTAGCAGCCGTACCTGGCTCCAGCTTTTTCCGTGAACCAGTCAATTATTTAATCAGGCTGCACTTTGCCCGGGAGGAAAGCACGCTGACAGAAGCGCTCCAACGCTTAGAGAAGCTGGCAGCGTTATTGCCTTGAACCATTCCCCAGGAAAATTTCTATATAAAAAACACAACGGCGACTTCGAAACAAGGTTTCAGGTCGCCGTTTGGTTTCATGCTGTATGCGATTTAGCAGCCCAGCAAGGCCTTCATGTCTGCTTCTACTGTAGTGATTGGCCCAATCTGATACTGGTCCACCAAATAATTTAAAACATTGGCCGATAAAAAGGCGGGCAGCGTTGGTCCTAATTTGATATTTTTTATTCCCAAGTGAAGCAGTGTCAGCAGAATGCTCACTGCCTTTTGTTCATACCAAGACAACACCATTGACAGCGGCAGCTCATTGACATCACAATCAAAGGCTTCGGCCAAGGCCAGCGCAATCTGAATGGCACTGTAGGCATCGTTGCATTGCCCAATATCCAGCAGACGGGGAATGCCGCCGATAGTACCCAAATCTAAATCATGGAACCGGTATTTGCCGCAAGCCAAGGTAAGCACTATGGTATCCTGAGGCGTTTGCTTCACAAATTCGGTATAGTAGCTGCGATTAGCCCGCGCTCCATCGCAGCCCGCCACTAAGAAAAAATGCTTGATGGCGCCATCTTTGACAGCCTGCACCACTTGATCGGCCACCGACAACACCGCCTGATGGGCAAAGCCTGTCGTCACAGTATGACCGCCGTTCATTCCAGTGAAGTACTGTTCTTCTGCAAAGCCGCCCAATTTCAACGCTTTGGCAATCACCGGCGAAAAATCCTTAGCAGATCCAATATGGATGATTTCTGGATAGGAAACCACTTCTGTGGTGAACACCCTGTCCATATAGCTGCTTTTTGGCGGCATCAGACAGTTCGTCGTAAATAAAACCGGTGCTGGAAGACTGGCAAATTCTTTTTGCTGATTTTGCCAGGCAGTGCCCACATTGCCTTTCAGATGGGGATACTTTTTCAGCTCTGGATACCCATGAGCCGGCAGCATTTCGCCGTGGGTATATATATTGATGCCGGTGCCTTCTGTTTGCTCCAGCAGTAATTTCAAATCATACAAATCATGACCGGTAATCACAATAAACGGGCCTTTTTCTACTGTCAAAGATACGGAAACCGGCTCTGGATGACCGAAGGTTTCCGTATTGGCCTTATCCAATAGCGCCATACATTGCAAATTTATCGCTCCCACCTCCAACACAATAGGCAGTAGCTCTGTTACGCTCCAATCCTCTTGCAGAGCAGAAAGGGCCTGGTAGAAAAAGCGATTTACCGTTTCATCGCTGTATCCCAGCACAACAGCATGATAGGCATAAGCAGCCACACCGCGGATTCCGAATAAAAGCAACGATTTTAACGAGCGGATGTCTTCATTAGCCTCCCAAATATTTTTCATGTCGTAATCGACAGCAGCAGCCTGCAGCTTGGCGGTCTCAGCGTGAACGGTATCCAACAAACGCCTGATTGCGCTATCGTCAAAATTCACATTGGTTAAGGTCGTAAATAAACCTTCAATCAGTAACTGATCTATGGCTAGATTCTCCACCTGCTGTGCTTTGGCGCGATGGGCCAAGGTGATTAACGCTCCAGTCAATTCATCTTGTAGTCGAGAGGTTTGCGCAGTTTTTCCGCAAACGCCGGCACAGCCAGTGCAGCCTGTTCCTCCTGCCGTTTGTTCACACTGAAAGCAAAACATTTTGTTTTCCATGCTAACATCCTCCTGAATTTTTTATATTTTTATTGTACAGGCAGATTTCCTGCGCTGTGTTCTCTTTACACGATTTATTATAAAAAAGAAAAAACAGAGTTCCGTTGCCTGTGCAACATTCCTCTGCTTTCTAAAAAATATTTTTTGATGGCCTATAATAAACGAAACATATTTTTGTCGTAATCTAATCTCCCTTCCTTTTTCATGTTGGATAATTCCCGAGTTAAGGCGCTCCTATCAGCACACAGATAGTCGGCCAACTCCGCCCGGCCCAGCGGGATTTCAAAATATTCTCTGCCCTGTAGCTGTGCTTGTTGGGATAAATAGGCCAAAATTTTTTCCCGCAGCGTCTTTTTAGTTACGACCTCCATTTTTTTCATCAGCTCTTGATTTTTATTAGCCAGAAGCTGCACCATATTCTCAACCAGCCGGTGATGAAAGGTGCAGGTGCGGTTACATGTATGTAGCACTCGTTGAAAGGGCAGCAGCAGAATAACGGTATCTTCGACAGCGCGAAAGCTGACCGTTGCCGTAGCATTAGTGCCAAAGGTAAATGCCTCGCCAAAAACATCAGACTTCTGCATGCGCATCAAAATGATTTTGTGTCCCCAAAAATCTTCTTTCAGCATATCTACACTGCCTTGAAGAATCACACCAACTTGTTGGATATGCTGGCCTTCTATAGCCAAAAATTCACCTTTTTTATAATGTTCTACCCGATAGCCTAAGCACTGCAGCATTGCTGGCAAATCGTCTTTGGCAATTCCAAAGAACAATGGGAATTCCATAATCGTCTCAATCTTTACATCCATATTCTCACCCCGACAATCTTGCTATTGTTTTTACCACAAATCAAGGGCAGATGCAAGAGATTTTTCGATCACAACATTTTCCAAAAAGTATTAGACTTCTGTTGTTATCAATTGGCGACGGCGTTGAAAATATTGCCGGTTATAAGCTACTTCCTCCGAATTTGACCGGGCAAAAGCAGCCAGCTCATTGTGTTGTTCAGCCCGCTCCCATTGACCTAAACGGTCATAGCAGACACAAAGCTGCAAATGAGGGATATAGTCGTAGTCGTCCTGCTGCACAAACTTACCGCTGTCGGGTTGCGGCTTACACTGCAGAGCTTGTTCATACCAGTAAAGAGCCTGTTTAAGGCGCTGCTGCTGTAAAAAATAATTGCCTAAATCGCAGCAAATCCCGGCATCTGGCGCTTCATAGACCAGGGCTTGCAGTAAAGCAGGCAACACCTTTTCCATTTGCTCCAGCTGCTGATAGCAGTTCGCCAACAACCGGCAGGCATCCACCTGGTTGACCGCCCAACCATCCGGTTCCTGTAAAAAGCGGGAAAAAACTTCGGCTGCTTCAGCAAAACGCTGATGGCTGTATAATTCTCTCCCATAATAATACTGATCCCGCGGCTCTAAGTGTTGCCCCTCTTTTAATATCGTTTCATAGATACGCAGATTGCGCGCCGACAATTCTTGTTTTAACGGACAATGAGTGATAGTCGCATCACCATACTGGATATCGCCCGCTGGCTCAATAGCTTCATGCACCCGGCCCTGCCAGCAAAAACCCGCCTTACGGCGTAAAAGTCGTTCCCGACAATAAACCAGACGATTCCTGCCTGTTTCCGCCCAATTTGTATAAGGCAAAAATATCATGTCAGCGGTGCCATCTAGGTTTTCTTTCAAATTCCAAAATTTCTGCCGGTTTTCCTCGGTCAACCGGTCATCGGCGTCCAACCACAAACAATAATCCATGGTGGCTTTGGCAAACGAAAAATTGCGGGCAGCGGCAAAATCATCTCTCCAGATAAAATCATAAATGGCATCGGTATATTGGGCGGCAACCTCCTTGGTACTGTCTTGCGAACCGGTGTCAACAATGATAATCTCCTCCACCAAATCGGCAACGCTGGACAGACAGCGATCCAGCACCGCTTCTTCATCACGCACAATCATACAAAGGCTGATGGTTTGCATCGGTTTTTCCTCTCTTCCTATTTAAAATTCTGTCCTTATTGTATGCTGCCTGTTCGCTTCCTGTGCTGGCTTTTTCAGGCTGTATGATTTTTGTATCCTGTATTTTTCAAAAATTCTCTTGACATTTTCTGTGAAATCGCATATGATACAAAAAACTGAATTCGTGAAACCGATGAGTAAGAGGAGTACATACGGTGTTTTGGAAATCAAGAGAGCCGCAGGTGGTGGGATTGCAGCATGACAGCCTGTATGGAATGGACTTACGAGGGCAGCCTGAACCGATGAATTCGCAGTAGGCGCTGACGGGAACTTTCCCTGTTATAAAGAAAGCATACATGATTGTGTATGAAAAAAGTGAGCCATATACGGCTAATTTGGGTGGTACCGCAGGAGCTTATCGCACTTGTCCCTTAGAGGGATAGGTGCGTTTTTATTTTTCACCTTTTCATAAGGCGTTTTATCATAAGCCTAACGCATCCAAAAGAAATGGCAAAGGAGTTTCAACTGCATAACAAGAAATTGGAGGTGTATTTTATGCAAAACTACAGTATGGCGCTGCCCCACTATTCCATCGGGCCGGCCATTTATGATGACATTGTGCAATTCTGCAGTCCCCACGGCAAAAAAATTATCGCCATCGGCGGCCATAAAGCTATGGCTGCTGCCCGTCCGCTGCTTACACAGGCTTTAGCAGGAAGCGAACTGCAGATTTTGGACTTTCTTTGGTACGGCGGAGAGGCCAGCTATGAAAATGTGGCGCAACTACAGCAGCACCAGTTGGTGCAGGAAGCCGACATGATTTTCGCCATCGGCGGCGGCAAAGCGCTGGATACCTGCAAATGTTTGAGCGTCAAGCTGAATAAACCAGTATTCACCTTTCCCACCATTGCTTCTACTTGCGCGGCAGTCACAACCGTAGCAATTATGTATCACCAGGACGGCAGCTTCTGTGAACCTTTTTTCTTTTTACAACCGCCAGTACACGCATTTATCAACACCGCAGTGATTGCAGCGGCGCCCAGTCAATATCTATGGGCCGGATTAGGCGACACCTACGCCAAATATTATGAAACAACCCTCTCCTCCCGCGGAGAACTGTTAGAACATTATAACGCTTTAGGCGTACAAATGAGCCGCCAATGTCTGGAACCATTGCTGCAATATGGGCAACAAGCCATGGAGGATAATAAACAACAGCGCTGCACCTACGCGCTGGAGCAAGTGGTATTGTCCGTAATTGTCACCACAGGACTGGTTTCCATTTTGGTTACCAGAGAGCATACTGCCGATTATAACAGTGGCTTGGCCCACGGCATTTTTTACGCTATGACCACTCTGCCCGAATTTGAAAAAGATCATCTGCACGGCGCAGTGGTCGGCTTCGGCGTATTGCTGTTGCTACTCTGTGATGGACAACTGGAAGAATTTGAACGGCTCTACCAGTTCAATCGGGCCGTCGGTTTGCCGGTATCGCTGCAAGAGCTGCAAATCACACCAGAGCAGATGGAAGAGCTTTATCCGCTGATTCCCAAAACCAAGGATGTGCAGCATTATCCCTATCCTGTCACCATACCTATGCTGGAGCGGGCTTTTGGACAATTGGCACAGCGCAATCAGCAAGACAATGCGTAGTAAAACCATCTCAACTTTGTCATTTTGCGTGAAGCCGAAGCAATGTCTTTCCGGCTGACTTTCATAAATATGAACCTGCCGCAGAGCCGTTGAGCTTTGACCTTACGCAGAATATAAATTCAATCTATCTTAGGAGGAAATTCCCATGAAAAAATCGATATTCAAAAAAATCTTATCTGCAACCGTTTTAACTTCTATGGTATTTTCGTTAACGGCCTGTGGCAGCGGTAACGACAGCAACACCCAGTCCGATGCCGACAGTAACGGCGAAAAATTAACTGTAGGTATTGTCCAGCTTATCGACAATGGCGCCTTTGAAGATATGCGGGAAGGCTTCATTCAGGAGCTGAACGACAAAGGCTATGGCGAAGATAAAGTCGAAATCGTTTACAAAAATGCCCAGGGCGACGCTACTGTTTTAAACACGATCTGCCAGGACATGGTAACTGATCAGGTAGACTTAGTGGCAACCATTGCCACACCTGCCGCACAGGCTATGGTCGCTATGGAAAGTGATATTCCAGTGGTATTTATCTCTGTCAGCAATCCAGTAGGCGCTGGCATCATCAGTGATATGGAGCACCCAGACAAAAACGCTACCGGCACCTCTAATGCTATTCCAATCAGTGAAATTTTTGAATTATCCGATGAACTAACACCAGGCATGCAGACATACGGCCTGTTATACTGCACCAATGAAGTCAATTCGGTAACCACGATCAATCAGGCCAAAGAATATCTGGATGCTCAAGGCTTAAGCTACGTGGAACAGATTGTAACCAACTCCAATGAAGTGCAGCAGGCAGCTCAGTCCTTAGTTGGTCAGGTAGACGCCATTTTCGTACCTAATGACAGCGTTATTCAGGCTGCCATGCCATTAGTTGCTGAAGTGGCCCGCGACGCTAAAATCCCTGTTTACGGCAGCTCCGCTGTTATGGTAGACTCCGGTGCTTTTGCTACTGTTGCCATTACCGATACCGAAATCGGCGCAATCTCTGCCGATATGGCTATTCAATACCTGGAAGGTACCGCAATCGCCGATATCCCTGCACTGGTTGTGCCTGCCAACGCTATCGTAGTAAATGAACAGACCGCCGAAACCTTAGGTATCACATTCTCCGACGAACAGAAAGAAAAACTGACCTTTGTACAGGATGCTGAATAAGCAATTCTGAAAACTACAAAAATCCAGTCCCCTGACAGACTCTGATGCACGAAAGGAGTTTTCTTTATGGTAATTGTGCTTGGTTCCCTGCAGTTGGGCCTTATTTACGGCATTCTGGCGCTGGGTGTATATATCACCTTTCGCGTCATGAATGTGCCCGATTTGACTGCAGAAGGAAGTTTCACCTTGGGGCTGGCTCTGTCAGCAGTTTTGACCATCGCTGGTCATCCGCTGCTGGGTTTGGTGGCTGCACTGCTTGCCGGTGCAGCCGCTGGCTGTGTTACAGGGCTTTTGCATACCAAACTGGAAATTCACCCTATCCTATCTGGAATTTTAACCATGAGCGGCCTTTATTCGATCAATTTGCTGGCTATGGGCAACAGCTCTAATTTATCGTTAATCAACAGCAACACTATTTTCAAAATAGCCATCAACGCTTTACCCTTTCTGGAAAAAGACGTTGTAAAGTTGTTAGTCGCCTTTGTGTTTACCACCGTCTGCGCATTGCTTTTGATTTTATTTTTCAAAACTCATGTAGGCCTTTGTATTCGGGCTACCGGCGATAACGAAGATATGGTGCGGGCCTCCTCTATCCATGTGGACAATACTAAAATCCTGGCGCTGGCCTTGAGCAACAGCATCATTGCTTTTACCGGCGCCTTAATCGCCCAATATCAGAGCTTCGCCGACATCAACTCTGGTGTAGGCATTTTGGTTGTTGGCCTTGCTTCCGTTATCATTGGTGAAGTTTTACTCGGCAGACGTACCATGACCGGCAGCCTGCTGGCTGTGCTGGTAGGCTCTATCATTTATCGGTTTATCATCGCCATCGCTACCAGATACACTCCATTGCCGGCCTACGCGCTGAAACTGGTGTCCGCTTGTATTGTAGCTTTGGCCCTGTCGTTACCCACCATCAAAAAAACTCTGGCCCTGCGGGCTTCCCGGAAGGAGGCGCAGAAACGTGCTGCAACTGAAACAGATTTCTAAAACATTTCTGAAAGGCTCACCCAATGAGCACAAAGCGCTGCAACAGATAGACCTTACCCTACAAGAAGGGGACTTCGTCACCGTGGTAGGCTCCAACGGTGCCGGGAAGTCCACCCTGTTCAATGTGATTTGCGGCAACTTTTTTCCCGATGAAGGCTCGGTGCGTATCGACGGCAAGGACATTACCTGGATGCCAGAGCATAAACGGGCCGCTTTTATCGGCCGCGTGTTTCAGGACCCCATGCGGGGTACCGCGCCTAATCTAACTATCGAAGAAAATCTGGCATTGGCCTATTCCCGCAGCAAACGGGGACCGCTGCATTTTGCGCTGAACAAAAAAGATACCGCCATGTTTCGGGAAGCGCTGGCTCGCTACAGTATGGGGCTGGAAGACCGCATGGACACTAAAGTCGGCCTGTTATCGGGCGGTCAACGGCAAGTGGTTACCTTGCTGATGTGTACACTGGTGCCGCCAAAACTGCTGCTTTTAGATGAACATACCGCGGCACTGGACCCTGCCACCTCCCAAAAAATCATGGCCATCACCAAAGAAATTGTGCAGACTAATCATCTCACTACCATGATGATCACCCACAATCTCAATGCCGCCTTACAAACCGGCAACCGCACCATCATGATGGATGCCGGACAATTAATTTTAGATATCAGCGGCGAAGAACGGGAGCAAATGACCTTGAACGATTTGCTGGCACTGTATTCCAGCAAAAGCAACAAGACCTTTGATAATGACCGTATGCTGCTGACATAAAGACCCACTACAAAAAGCAGAGCCGCTGGATTGGGTTCCAAGGACTCTGCTTTTTCTTAATACATACCATTCCAGCATTGCATTCTGGCAACCTTCATGCTACAATTTTAGGCAAACACTCTCACATAAACATCAACGAAAAGAAGGAATTCTGTCTTGACACAACAAAAACAACAAACCATCAAACGGGCCTTCCAAGCCGCATTTCCTTACACCATTCCCATCTTCGCCGGCTTTTGGTTTCTCGGCATGACCTACGGTATCTATATGAATGTGTCCGGCTTCAACTTCTGGTATCCTATGCTGATGAGCTTGACTATTTTTGCCGGCTCTATTGAATTTGTCACGGTCAATATGCTGCTGGGCGCTTTCAATCCGTTACAGGCGTTGGCGTTGGCGCTCATGATTAACGCGCGCCATCTCTTTTACGGTATCTCGATGTTAGACAAATACAAGGGCACAGGTTGGAAAAAGCTCTATCTCATTTTCGGTATGTGTGATGAAAGCTTTTCCATCAACTATACTGCCGAAATTCCTCCAGATGTAGATCGTGGCTGGTTTATGTTTTTCGTCACGTTGCTCAATCAAATCTATTGGGTTTCCGGCGCTACGCTGGGCGGCCTGTTCGGCTCCCTCATTCCCTTTAATACCGAAGGGCTGGAATTTGTGCTGACTGCCATGTTTGTAGTCATTTTTCTGGACCAATGGCTAAAAGAAGATAACCACACCAGTGCGATTCTTGGCCTGACCCTCTCACTGTTGTGCCTGTTTACCTTTGGTGCCGACGAATTTATTATTCCGTCCATGGTCGCCATTTTATCCGTGCTGACGTTGCTGCGCAAGCCCATCGAAAAAGGCGGTGAACATAAATGACGCTCACTCAACAAATCATCACCATCGCTATGGTTGTACTAGGCACTATGATTACCCGCTTTCTGCCTTTTTTAATTTTTCCCAGCGGCAGAGAAACGC
Organism: uncultured Peptococcaceae bacterium; assembly: GCA_902492275.1. Lineage (GTDB taxonomy): Bacteria > Bacillota > Peptococcia > Peptococcales > Peptococcaceae > UBA7185. The sequence continues at coordinate 10,667 of CABUKW010000008.1, read as the reverse complement.
CTGACCTTATTCAATATCTAGGCAAAGTACTACCCTCTGCCGTTTTTGGCCTGCTAGTCATTTACAGCTTAAAGGATGTCAGTCTGCTTTCCGGCAACCACGGTATTCCCGAAGCGATTTCCATCCTGGCTGTCCTATTGCTTCATTTTTGGAAGCGGCAAATGCTGTTCTCCATCGCTGGCGGCACCATCTGCTATATGGCGCTGGTGCAACTTGTATTTTAAAGATCGTAACTATGATAAAAAGGCACTCCCCACTGTCACCAGTGTGAGCGCCTTTTTGCTAGACTACCATGAAATTACACTATTATGAAATACACTATATTTCCTATCATTCTATCCAATTGTTACAGCTTTAATTATTCAGCGAATGAATGGGCGCCGGAATACGTCCACCCCGTTTGACAAAAGCATCAGCGTTGAATTTGCTGACCTCCATAATGGGCGCATGACCTAACAAACCGCCAAAGACAACAGTATCGCCCACCTTTTTGCCGTGTACCGGAATGACGCGGACAGCGGTGGTTTTTTTGTTAATCATACCGATGGCCGCTTCATCGGCAATGATAGCCGCAATGGTTTCGGCACTGGTATCACCGGGAATGGCAATCATATCCAAACCTACCGAACAAACGCAGGTCATAGCTTCTAATTTATTAAAACTCAAAGCACCGTCTTCTACAGCACGAATCATACCGGCATCTTCACTGACCGGAATAAAGGCACCGCTCAAACCGCCCACATGAGAGGAAGCCATAGCGCCACCTTTTTTGACGGCATCATTCAACATCGCCAACGCAGCGGTAGTACCGTGGGTGCCGCACCGTTCCAAACCCATAGCTTCCAAAATATCGGCCACGCTATCACCCACAGCCGGTGTAGGCGCCAAAGATAAATCCACAATGCCAAAAGGCACACCCAAACGGCGCGCCGCTTCCCGGCCTACCAATTCCCCGGTACGGGTTACTTTAAAAGCAGTATGTTTGATAGTAGTAGCCAATTCGCCAAAAGGTGCATCGGGGATTTTACGCACCGCGTTCAGCACTACGCCAGGACCACTAACCCCTACATTCAGCACTACCTCCGGCTCTCCAACGCCGTGAAAAGCACCAGCCATAAAAGGATTGTCTTCCACCGCATTGCAAAATACCACCAGTTTGGCACTGCCCAAGCCGTCGGTGTCGGCTGTCAAATCAGCGCTTTCCTTTACCACTTCCCCCATCAGCCGTACCGCATCCATATTAATACCGGCACGGCTAGAACCGATATTAACCGAAGCACAGACAAATTCGGTTTCAGCCAGTGCCTGCGGAATGGAACGAATTAATTTTTCGTCTCCTTTGGTCATCCCTTTTTGCACCAAAGCCGAAAAACCGCCGATAAAATTAACACCCACTTCCCGGGCCGCCGCATCTAAGGTTTTGGCAATCTTCACATAATCAGGGGCTTCACAGGCATCTGCCACAATAGCAATGGGGGTGACAGAAATACGTTTGTTAATGATAGGAATGCCGTAATCCTCGGCTACTTCTTCCCCTACCTTTACCAAATCCTTCGCATAGGTAGTAATTTTTTTATAAATCCGATCACAGACCACATCAATGTCACTGTGGGCGCAATCCCGCAGAGAAATGCCCATGGTGATCGTGCGGATGTCCAGATTTTCCGATTCAATCATATTGATGGTTTCTAAAATTTCTTCATTGGAAATTGAAATTGGCATGATAGTTCCTCCTTAAATCCGGTGCATGTACTGAAAAATTTCTTCATGCTGGCAGGAAATTACCACCCCATACTTCTGCCCCAACACGCCCAACTGCTCCCGCAGTTGGCTGAAGCTGACCGTTGCCTCCGCCAAATCTACAATCATAATCATGGTGAAAAATTCCTGCAAAATGGTCTGACTGATATCCAGAATATTGACCTCCCACTCAGCCAAGGCGCCCGATACTGCAGCAATAATCCCTTTTTTATCTTTTCCCACAACTGTTACCACAACACGGTTTGTATTTGTTTCCATCGTTTATAAACCTCCAAATTATAGTGCTTTTATTATAATATAGCTATCAGCAAAAAGCAATCATAGATATAAACTGTATACAATGTTTCAAAAAGTAAAAAAGACATAGCGGATAAACAGCCTCGAGAGGTTCCGCAAGACTGTAAGTGTATAAAACATAATAAACTCTAGATTTCGTCATCAAATTTGAAGCGTTATTAACTGTAGACTACTCAACTCTGTAAAATTTCCAGAATTTCATCTTTGTTAAGACTGGCTATCGACATTCCCTGCGCACCAATCACAGAATGACTCAGTGCCAGCTTTTGCTCCTGCAATGCCTGGATTTTTTCTTCAATGGTATCTTTTGTAATCAGTTTAAACACATTTACGGCCTTTTTTTGTCCAATACGGTGCGCTCTATCGGTAGCTTGCTCCTGGGCTGCAGCGTTCCACCAGGGGTCTACGTGAATAACAACGCTGGCTGCTGTCAGGTTTAAGCCTGTGCCGCCAGCCTTCAGTGAAATTAAAAAGACAGAGGCTTCATCATTTTTATTAAAACGCTGCACCAACTCGGCTCGCTTTTCTTTGCTGGTAGCGCCAATTAAGGTAAAGCTGGCGATATGCTGCGCTTCCAAGCGCTGACGGATGCGGTCCAGCATGGTGGTAAACTGGGAAAACACCAGCACCTTGCTGCCACTTTGCAGGGCATTGTCAATCAATTCCATACAAGTATCCAGCTTGGCGGAGCCGCCGTTATAGTTTTCATACAACAACGACGGATCACAGCACAACTGCCGCAACCGGGTCAATTCTGCCAAAATTTGCAGCTTTTCGCTCTGTACTTCAGCATCCGATTTTTTCTGCAGGCCATCTAGTACCCGCTGCAAATTGGCAATGTAAAGTTCCCGTTGCGCTGTTTCCATCTTAGAATACACAATGGTTTCTATTTTTTCCGGCAAATCTTTCAATACATCCTGTTTTAAGCGACGCAAAAGAAAAGGCTGTATCATTTTTTGCAGCCGTTTCAAGGCAACTTCATCCTGCCCCTGTATAATCGCAATTTCATAACGCTGTCGAAAGACTTCATAATGGCCCAAAATCCCGGGCAGAAGGAAATCAAAAATGCTCCATAATTCCGACAAACGATTCTCAATCGGCGTACCCGTCAAGGCAAAACGATTATCGGACTGTATTGCTTTTACGGCTTTAGCAGCTTTGGTAGAATGATTTTTGATATTCTGCGCCTCGTCGATAATACAAAAAGAAAAGGACCGTGTATAGTAATCTACATCCCGCTTTAATAAATCATAAGACGTCAGCCAAATCTGCGCTGTCATTTGCTGCAAAAGCTGATGCCGCTCTGCCGCTGTGCCGGTGATACTGCACACCGTTAAAGTTGGCGCGAAACGATGAATTTCACTCTCCCAGTTATACACCAAGGAAGCTGGCGTAATAATCAGAGCCGGTTTCTGCAACAGCTTCTCCTGATGGGCTAAAAGCATAGCTATCACCTGCACTGTTTTTCCTAAACCCATATCATCAGCCAAAATACCACCTAGCCCCATGCGCGTCAAGGTCATCAACCATTGATAGCCAGCCTGCTGATATTGACGCAGAGTGGTAGTCAAACCTGCGGGAACCTCGTCATCGCTATCTTCATAATATTTTAAGTTACGAATCATACTGCGAAAATCTGCGTTCCGCTGTACAGTCAGCTGCTCCCCGCCTTCCCGCAAAACCTGATCCACATAATAAGCCTGATAGACAGGCGCCTGTAAATGCCCATGCTCTAAAGCATGACTGGAAACCTCTAATCCATCGGCCAATTCGGCTAACGTTGTCAAAGAACCTTCTTCTAATTGCAAAAAATCGCCATTTTTCATGCGATAGTATTTGCGTCGTTGCCGATAGCTGTTTAAAAGTCCCTGCAGCTCCTGCTTTGGCAGACGTTCTGCATCAATATCGACATCCAGCAGACCGCCGTTTATCCGCACGCCGATTTGCAGCTTGGGCTGCGGCTGTATCTGAATATGTTTCATACGATCCGACAGATACAGCTCGGCCAACTGACCAATGCGAGTCAAACCTTCCGTTAAAAGCTGATACAAGCGGGCATCATCCTGATTTGAAAAATATAATTCGCCATAAGAATTCCATGCTGAAAAATATTGTTCCAGTACAGATCGAAGCCCATATTCTACCTCTAAATCCCGCGAGGCCTCTTCTGGTATCTGTTCATTCAGAAAAAATTTCTGTTGACCATACCAGGCTTCTGCCCGACAAAGAATCTGAGATCCGTCATCGTCCAAATAAACACGCAGCTGACAGGGCTCGGGTCGGTAATCTTCCAAACCCTCCAGTTCCACATTGCTACATTTTAACAAAGCGGGCAACATCGTGGCACAAAAAACTTTTAAATCGGTCTCTGCCACAAAATAAGATTGCTGCTGATTTATCGAACTCAAATCTGTCAGCATCTGCAACGCCTCTGCAAATTCAGCGCCACAAAAGGTAAAGCTGCCTTTCTGTACCAGACAATACTGCTTTCCGTCCTGCAAAAGCTGCAAGGGCGGCAAGGTTAACTGATAACCGCCCTTTTTCTTGTCTAAACGAATTGGTACCAATGGCGCCGCCATTTCCGTGATTGTATAAGTTTCCTGCGAATTCACCAAAATCTTGCCATCAGGCATGGCGCGCAGCAGCCGAAATAAATTTGCCGTGGTCAGCAACATATCCCGTTTCGTCTGAACGCCAGCATAATAATAGCCATATATATTTTGACGAAAATTTCTTTCCGTCAAAATATGCTCTATAATCAAATCCAGCAAGGGCATGGCCTGGCTGGCGAAAGCCGTCCGCCTATGCGCAAAACATAACTTTTTACCGTAGGACACCGTTTTCTCCTGTTCCAAGTCCACCACAAATTGGTTCAAATTCTTTAACACATAATAATGGGCAGGCGTGCCAATTTTAAACTGCACCGACCACTGACCGTGCTGCCGACTGCATTCCAATATAGGTAACAGATGTACAGGCTCAGATAAAATCTGCTTGGCTTCACTTTGGTAACGAGCTGCTGCCTTCGTGGCTTTCTGTTGCATAACCAGCTGTAACGCCTGCGATGTCTGCTGCTGACCATTAGAGCTGGGCAAAAATGAAAATGCCCTCTCATTGACCAGCCGATTATACTTTAAAGCTAAAGCAAGACAGTGCTTACATAGACCACCATACTCAAAGAAAGCGGGACAGTCGCAATAAGTTTCCACCAGCTTTTTTGTTTTAAAAGAATAAACCAACTCGGTCCGATAATATTCAACCTGCTTTGAGGACAAAATATCAGCGGAAATGACAATCGTATCTTTTTGAAGTTCTGCCTCTACATCTTCTACCAATCCTTGTTGATAAACCCGCATGCCCCGCTCATAAGCGGCTTTCGTACTATTTTGCTTCAATACATCAATTGGTATGGTATAAGACATGCTTTGCCTCCTTTATTGTTCTTGGACGTCCTGTGCGCGCAGCTTGGCGGCATAGACCTGTACAAAATCGTCAATCTGAACTAAAAAAGCACCTTGCCCAATGGCCAATACTTCCTCCCGTTGATTAAAAATCTTGGCCTCACAATAGACCATCGTGCGGCCATTGCGAACAACAGTGGCCTTTGCCCGCAGCACATCGCCCTTTTTAGCGCTTTTTAAATAATGAATGCTCATAGATGTTGTAACGCCAGCTTTATTTTTGGTAAGCAGCGCCATGCCCATAGCCGAATCCAATAAACCGGCCAATACGCCGCCATGCACAATTTCCATGCTGTTATAATGCATGGGCGCTACTGGAATTTCTAATTCTGCTGCCCCATCACCCAGAGCAGAAAAATAAATATCCTGATTTTCAAAAAATCCACTGTTTTCTTCAGCATCTAAAATATATCCAAACAGATGACATGGAATACCTCTATTTTCTACTTCTCGAAACATTGGCATAAAAATTCCCTCACTTTACTTCATAACCGTTTTCCTGCACATCGATATGTTAGTTTTATAAATTTTCCCAGTATAAAAAATCTTGTTTTCCTTATACTAAGCAACAAGGAGCGTGAATTTCATGGATCAAATCGGAAAAAATGACCGCCATCTTGGAACCTGGGCTTTCTTGCGGCCAGGTTGGTGGATTCTGCATATCGCAGCTATCGCTTTGATTTTCTGGCTGGGTATGTGGATGGCAACAGGCTACTAAAAAATGGACTGCCATGCTTTTTGCTGGCAGTCCATTTTTTAGGCAAACAGCTTGCCTGGCGACATAAACTCTTATTTTTTTATGTTTCACGGTATACTACTGCAGAGCGCCACCATGATCTTCTTTGTTGCCCTGCCGCTCTGGCTTATCTTTTCCATACATAATAATTCGTTCCGTATTGGCCACTGCATCAGCCACCAGTGCAGGCAAATCCAACTTGGCTTCTTCTTTTTCGCAAGCCTCTACTTTAGGCCGAGTTTTTGGTTCCTTCGGCACAAAAACCGTACAGCAATCTTCATAAGGCAAAATAGAGGTTTCATAGGTATCTATCTGTTGTGCCAACCGCACAATTTCCTCTTTTTCCATGGTAATGCACGGTCGCAAAATAGGCATACCAGCGACCTGATTAATCGCATAAATACTTTCCATTGTTTGACTGGCAACTTGACCTAAATTATCACCGGTGAAAATAGCTAAGCAATCCCGCTGCCGAGCAATTTCTTCAGCAATGCGCACCATAATCCGCCGCATAATAGGAATGCGCATATTATCGTGGCAGTAATGGGCAATTTCCTCCTGAATTTTCGTAAAAGGTACCATATGCACCACCACGCGGTTAGAATATTTGGCCATCCGCTTAGCCAATTCCAATACCTTCTCTTTGGCTTTTTCGCTGGTATAGGGATAGCTATGAAAATGGACTGCTTCAATTGTAACGCCCCGTTTCATGGCCAACCAACCAGCCACCGGACTATCAATACCACCGGATAACAGCACTACGCCCCGTCCGCTGCTGCCAACGGGCAGACCTCGCAGACCAGGATAACTGCGAGTATAAATATAAGTCCCATCCGAACGAATTTCTAATAATAAATCAATGTCATAGCAATGCAAATCCGCTTTTAAGCCTGCAATGTTTTTTAGCATGTGGGCGGCGATAATCTGCTGCATCTCCGGAGAAGCTATTGGAAACTGTTTATTAGCCCGCTTGACACTGACACGGAATTTACATGGTCCATGCATGGCTGCTTCCAGTTCTTCCATCGCCGTTGCTTTGATTTCCTCCAGTTCTAAAGTGGTTTTCCGTGCCGGACTATACGAAGAAATGCCAAATACATGATTCAACGAATCATAAAAAATTTCCGGGCTTTGTCCCTCCAGCTTTAAGTATAACCGGCCCTGTTCCCGTTCAATCACTGGAGAAAAATCCAGATCCGTCTTTACCTGTTCTTTGATATTATGAATGAGTCGGTTTAAAAAGTCCTTTTGATTTTTTCCCTTCAGTGCAATTTCAGCGTATCGGATAACAATGTGATCATACATCTTGGCTCTCTCCTGCAATTATTCTGCTGCTTTTTTGGTATTTTTATAGCCCTTTTTCCCATCGCGGCTGTAGGTTTTATTTTTTCCTGCCTTATTGGCGTAGTCTTTCTTCGCCATAAAATCTTTCTGATAGCGTTTATCTTTGCTGCTATTATAACGATTACTGCGGCTATCGCCACGTCGGTTGCCACCATTCGCCGCGCCTCGAGTTCTGCCACCTTTGCGGTCATTGGGATATTTCACATGAATTGGTCGTTCTGCAGTCAGATGCACCTCTGCCACCTCTGCTTCATGACCGCTATCTCCAGCCATCAATTCCAATACAGCAGCCAGTACATCTACGCTGCCATATTCCTGAATTAAATCGTTGGCCAACTCCTGATAATTGAGTACGTTGCCCTCTTTGATTGCCGCCACGATCTTGCCATATAAAATGTCCTGCTTTTTCTGCCGGCTATCTTGTGCAGAAGGCAACTTGGTTTTCACCAGTTTCCGCTGAATGGTTTTTTCAATGGTTTTCAAATGAGCGAATTCTCTAGGTTCCACAAAGGTAAGCGCCAACCCTTCCTTACCAGCCCGACCAGTACGGCCGATACGGTGTACATAACTGTCTATTTCCTGTGGTAAATCAAAATTGAATACATGGGTAACGCCGGTAATATCCAACCCTCTAGCTGCCACATCAGTAGCTACCAGAATATGAATTTGTCCGTTGCGGAATTTATTCATTACAATATCGCGGTGCCTCTGTGTCAAATCACCGTGCAGTCCTTCCGCCTGATAGCCTAGCTTTTGCAACGCTTCGGTCAACTCGTCCACCCGACGCTTGGTACGGCCAAAAATCATGGCCAGCTCTGGATTATGAATATCCAGCAAACGGCACAGCAGTTTGAATTTTTCCTGTTCTGGCACTTCAAAATACTGCTGTTCAATAGCCGGTACTGTCAACTCTTGGGCTTTTACCTTTACTAACTGAGGCGCTTTCATAAATTTATTGGCAATGGCTTTAATCTCATCCTTCATCGTGGCGGAAAACATCATGGTCTGCCGTTCTTCTGGACATGCGCTTAAAATGGTTTCAATGTCTTCTAAAAATCCCATATTCAGCATTTCATCGGCCTCATCCAGCACCACCATTTTCAAATGGTCTAACCGAATGGTTCTCCGATTCATATGATCCATCAACCGTCCCGGTGTAGCCACAATAATTTGCGGACGGGCCTTTAATTCTCGAATTTGGCGGGTAATATCCTGTCCGCCATAAACAGCAACCGATTTCAAACGTAAATATTTGCTCAATTTTTTTACTTCTTTTTCTACCTGCATGCAAAGCTCTCTGGTAGGCGTCAATATTAAAACCTGCACAACAGGGTCGTCACTGATTAATTGCAGAAAGGGAATGGCAAAGGCCGCCGTTTTTCCGGTTCCTGTCTGTGCCTGTCCAATTACATCCTGCCCAGTAAGCGCAATGGGAATCGCTTGCTCCTGAATAGGCGTTGCTTCTGTGAACCCCATGTCCTGAATGGCTTTCAAAATTTCTTCTTTCAAATTTAATGCTTCAAAATTTAACATCAGATACCTCCTAGTATCTCTTTTCTAACGAATGAAATAAGAATCAAACAACACGGTAATTTTTGACGGTAAAAAATCACTATTCTTCAGTTTAAATGAGTTCAGGAAAAAATACAATTTTTTTCCCTTTAATATTATTTATACAATCTATTTTTATGTGATAACAAAAAGAGACTCTTGCATCAAAGGGATACAACAGTCTCTTTCCACAATTTCTACGCAGTCAATTCTACTGTGCTTCGTTTTCAGCGCCTGCATCGGCATTTTGGTCTGCGTTGGCATCGGTATTCTGGTCAGCTTCCGCATTTACATCTGCATTAGCATCAGCATTTTGGTCAACTTCAGCATTGGCATCTACATCAGCGTTGGCATCAGCCCCATTTTGAGCTTCTGCATTCTGATCCTGCTGTTCGACCTGCTGCTGTTGATCCTGATTTTGATCTGCAGCAGTATCATCTTTACCGCCACAACCGGTCAGAGCAAATGTGGCCAAACCTAAACATAATACACCAGCTACTAATTTTTTCATTTTCATTTAAAACGCCTCCTCAAATGTTCACAGCTCTTTGCTGTAAATTTATCATAGCAGCCATTATTCAAAAAGTAACATCATCTCTGTAACAAAATTGTAAAATAACCGTTAACTTTTTGTTACCTCATCCGTAAAATAAATTTTTGCAATGGTTCCTCTGCCCAATTCACTTTCATATTGTAAGGAACCCTGCAGCGTGTGAGCAATTTGATTGCAAATGGTCACGCCAAGACCCACGCCGCCATCTTTACGAGAACGGGCTTTATCCACCCGATAAAAGGGCTCTTTGATTTTTTCCAGCTCTTTTGGCTCCATCCCGCGGCCAAAATCCTGTACATATAACAACTTTCGAGTTTTCTCCACAGCTATGCCAATCATAATGATACTGCCTTCTGGGCTGGCTTTAATCGCATTATCCACTAAATTCATCAATAAACTTTTCAACAAATCTTTTTCTAAAGGCAGCACCAAATCTTCACCACAAATCTGAATGGTAATAGCATGTTCTGCCGCCCGTACCGCTGTCAATTCCTGCACTTCTCGGCAGATAGGCAAAACCGGCTGCGGAAGCAATTCAAAATTTTTCTCCCGGTAAAAAGTCAAGTCCAGCAGCATATTGTTTAAATTCAGCATGCGCTTACCTTCGGTGTATATATACTGCAAACCTTTTTCAAAGATAGCCGGTTCATAATCCATTTTCTGTAACAGCTCCGCATAGCCAATAATCGAAGTCAACGGCGTGCGCGACTCATGGGTCAGATTATCCACAAACCGTTGCTGCCGCACACTTTCTAACTGTAATTGCTCCATTCTGCCTTCGATTTCGTCGGCCATGCGGTTAAATTGCTGAGCTAAACTGCTAATTTCATCGTTGCCCTTTACAGACACACGCTGCTCATAGCTGCCGGCCGCTAAATCCTGCGCGGCCTTATTCAATTCCCGCACAGGCCGTAACAGCCAATAACTGCAACCAGCCACCAAAAGTCCAGAAGCCAAAAGGCCC
>CABUKW010000007.1 GCA_902492275.1 uncultured Peptococcaceae bacterium | reverse complement strand
ATATCATTTTTGCCCCAGCGGTACTTTGTTCCGTCGTCACCGAAGAAATAGCCTACGTCAGCAACCTTACTCTGCATTTCCAGAAAACGATTATAAAGATTTATGAAATCTTGTTGCAAATGCTGAAATTCTTCCTGTGTTACCGCATCTACAGGGCTAACAGTTACTGTAAAACCTGCTGCATTCTCAAACAATGTATTCAACGTATAGGTTTCCTGAAAATTCGGCATAGAAACTTCTGTTGGAATAGTATCTGCATCCTGACTTACTTGCATTATGATATACAATATTTCATTAGTCTCATCATCTGGATCTCTAGCGTAAATACCAATCTGATTCAATATAAACGCTTCCGTTACTCCTACATTATTTAGGCTACAAAAAAATGTGGCCTTATTGTCGGTCACATCAATAATTTTGCGAAATTCTAAATCTTTTTTTATATCCAAAATCTCAATTTGTTGGTCCAGAGTACTAACATCTACCACATTGCTTCCACATACAACGCGAACAATTTCAAGCTGTTCTCCTGCCTGCAATCTTGCTAAAAGATTTTTCCCCTTATTCGTTATTCGGCAAGTTTCCTTTGCCCATACAGCCATTAATAACTCACCTCGATTTCCTGCGACTTCTTATACTTGCCAATTATCCCAACTGATACATGCTGATCAAGTGACAGATTTGTTTCTGCCCAAGTGGGTTCTATTAGGTATTCTTTTTTAGTAAATACAATGTTACCTGTAAAAATACTATGAGAAACTTCTGCATTGTAACTAATTGTATAGCCAACATGAGCTCTTACGTTATTTTCTAACAACTCACTTACATTTTCGAATAACCTATCTGATTTTTTACCTGCTGGAATATTTACAATGAGTATACAATGTTCTGGTCGTTCCAGTGTTGCTTTAAGTCCATATGCTGCTAACAATGATAATAAATCATCTTCCTGAATAACACCGCCATGTTCTCTTTTTTTAGCTATAATCTTCTGCCGGCGTGCATCAATTCCCATATTAGCTGGATTGACTGGTAAGCCATATTCAGACTCAAGTTCTGGCAATAATTCCTCTGCCGTGCTAGTAGAAGAATTTCGAACAATAATATTTCGATAATCATCCAACCAATTCAATGTTCTTGCCAGTCCGCCAAATAAACGTTGGACGCCTACCTTTGTTTTATCCAACCATCTATGAGGGATATAGCTCAGTAAAAATTCAAAAAAATCCATATGCTACACCTCGATTGTCAATATGTTCAGTGCAGCCATTTCTCTCACATCTAAATTGATGTTAGTAGTTGGGCTTTTTAAAACAAAATCGTACAGAACAGGTTTTTGCGCAGCATCTTGCGGATCATACGCTGTAGTAATAGCCGTTATAATGTCAACAATTTTAACTATTTTTACTGACGATATTAAACAATCATGAACAGCTTTCTGAATAACCGGCGTTGCGGCCTCTAAATCACAACCATTGGAGAATACTACTTCCGCAAGCGTAATATTTACCAGCACTTTTTCTGGCGCTGCAACAACTAAATCATTCTCATCCATATCGGCAGGTAAATACTTCTGTACCAGATACACTTTTACTTCATCTATCAGTCCTTGTTCTGGGAAACTGCCGTCTGGACCTAAGATCAAGATATCTACTGTTCCAGGGCCACGTGCAGCACGGAAACAGGTAGCACTTTTTACACCAGAAACCTCCTTGGCCCAGCCTTCCCAATCGGCCGGCGTACCTGCTTTCTCTGGCCGGCGTCGTTTGTCCCAAATTCGCTCCCGGTAATCTGCATCACTTTCCTGATCAGTGCCTTTACTATATATACGAGAATTGGTTACTCTGTCTATACCGGCTTGTGCAACAAGGTTTATTTCGCCGTCGCCTACATTGCCCACGAACCCATATTCACTGCATTCCACTATCACGCCATCAACCGTTTTACTACCAGCCGGAATGACCTTGTTCTGACCAGAAACAACGGTATACTTGATAGGGCTTCCGTTGGCAATCGGCGTAGTGGTTACTAAAAAACCATCTGGAATCAAAAAGTCTGTTTCTTGAGGTAATGTTTTTTCAAAAGTAACCAAATGCAACGCCTTTTTGGCTGTGTTCCTGTCTACGCCATAATCATAGCCTTTATCATCCAGCTCTGTTCCTGTAGACCCCGCTACCGTCAAACTTCCATATACGCCTTGGGCAACCAGCATAAACAGCCAAACGGCCTCTCTTATTGCAATGATAAGATGTTTTGTAAACCAACTATCTGATAGATCCGAAAAATTCTTTCCTTCGCCAACAATATTTTCGACAACAACCTGCGTTACCTTATCCTTTGTTGGCCATTCCATACTGCTCACCTCCAATCACAAAGGCTTCTTCTTGTTCGCCATACCCTTGGCTCGTAAATTTAACATTTACTTGCCAGCCCAACGGGACTTCCACAATCGCTATGCTATTCACTTCGACTCCTGGCATATCCCGAAAAACAGCTACGATTTCCTGCTGTACTAATTCTTTGTTCCCGCTGGCAATTACCCGCCCTATTTTTTGATAAATTCTTGTCCCATATTCCTGGTAAAAAAGGCTCTCGCCTTTATCTGTAGTCGTTTCTAAATATGCTTGCTGAACAATATTCGACACCCCATCGCAAAGCATAATTTTATCGCCCTGCCATGCTATATCACCATCCCATATTAGTATATCCATAATCATTCCAGCTCCCCTAAAACAACATATTGCACACCTGAGTTCGTGGTCACCGCTGCAATCAAAACCTCTATTCCTTCCGTTATTTCTTTTGACCATTTGCACTTTTCTTGCAAGCCTGTTGAGCACTCCTGTTTATATTCGCAAGGAAAAAAGCCTTTTACCGCTTTACACCACGTTGTCTCTACACCGTACGGCTCTATCTGAACTTTTACTAACTGTTTGTCGGTATCTACGCCAACGACCGTAGCAAAAAAAATAGATGACTGCTTGTTTTCCGCAATCATCCTGGATATTATTTGCAAATCCCTTCTATCTAACATTACCGATAGCCTCCCGATTCGCTCAATTGCAAGTTGGAAAAAGTAACATCACATTTAAACCCATTTTCCCTGCTGCAACTTAATTTCAAGCCCTGTACAAAATAGTATTGCGACAGGCCTACCCCAACTCCATTCAATACGATTTTACGGTCAATATCCAGTTCAGGGTTATAATCACACTTGAAGCTTCCTGACATTTGCTGCCTGGACATTTGCTGTAGAATATTCTTGGCTATGCGCTGCGCCTGGTCGCGAGTGATATTAGGGACATATTTACGTATAGTATATTTATTAACCCCATTACCAATGCTGGATGACTTCTCGACAATACGGCTACCTTTTCCTCGCTTTGTCTTCGCGGGCTGATAGCTGATAACCTCCACCGATAAATTTCTTGAGGCATTAGGTGCTCGCTCTATATTAAGTTCTCCGCTAATATCTACACCATAGGTGTAATGGATGGCATCTTTTTTCATGTTTGGCAGGCTTTCTAACGGGCCAAAATACCATTCGTTTCCACGCACCCGCGTTACAAAACCCTCATTTTCTGCTAAGTATAATACCAAATCCCAGTGAGATTCCTCGCTAGTTAAACTTGCATGGTCATCATTAATATATTCTCCAATCATTGTAGTTGTAGCAATTGGTGCCACGGGAGTCAAACCATGCTTTGCAGCCAGCATAGCATGAACCTCCGTTGCTGTCATATTTTGATACTTAACGGTTTCCTTTTCATCATACGCCCTGCCGGCATGTGAGCGACCAGAAATCGTCACCTTTTCTCCTGAGCTGCCAAAACACCATTTTGCACTATCCATGCTGCCAGATATCAAAAGCTTCAGGTCGTCTTCATACCCTGCCTCAATGCTTATTTCCGCAGTACCGTTGACCAGCTCTGCGGATTGTGTCGCACCGGAATATAATAATGGGTCAGATGGTTCATTGCCTACTGTCCACGGTAAATCTAATTTAAAAGTATCTATGTCCCCAAAGCCATTCAAATCCACAGTAAATTTACTCCAATTCCGCACCTCTGTGTCATTGATTTTTATTATTACGGTGACTGTTTTATCTTGCACTACATTGCCGATTTTTTTATAAAAATCAAACATGATAATCTGTCACCTCATTTCTTTATGACCAGCTGCATGCCAGGATATATTTTGTGCGGTCCATACTTCAACACAGTCTTATTATCTTCATAAATTTGTGTATATTTGTTGGCATCGCCCAAAAAACACAATGCAATTTTTGACAATGTATCACCACTTACAACAGTGTATGTCTGGCTATTGCTCGACGAGCCTGCATTACTTTTCTTCTGCGATTCTGCTACAGTGTCAATCGCATCTTTTGACTGTATCTTTTCTCTGGAAAAAATATGCTTCAAAGTGATCGAAAACGGTATGAATTCATTTTTCCGATGGTCAGGTGTAAAAGACTTTATTGCAACAGGCAATGTATATTTTTCTGTCTGAAATTCCACAATTTTTCCGTCTTGGCGCATTTTTTCTATTTTCAACATACGATCATAGGCATCCAAACCTTCAAACCAACCAGACCAAGTGATTTCCCGAAACCGTGGCCCCATATTTTGCATACCAACATTCCCACCCGGAAACTCTTCAAGATAGAGAGACTGTTCGCCGCCTAACGGGATTGATTCTGGCTGTTCCTCTGACCGCAGTTCGAGACCACCTAATATGATTTTCAATAGCTAAACGCTCCCCTCGGGCTGAATGTCGTACCTAAATCAGGCACACCATCGCCAAGATATTCTTTTAGCTTTTCAATAACCATCGCTGCAATTTTTTCTTCATCCTGTCCAGACTGCGCATAAATTTGAATATTTAATCTCTCGATACTCTTGCTATTACCTGCCGTTGGACGATTTATCGCTTCGACTTCGCTATTACGTTTTGGTGCTTGAATTTCAGTCGAAATTCCTCCGGATAATTGCAGATTACTTAGATTCATAACATCTGCGGTTCGTTCTGTCGCTGCACGCAATTCATCTAAATTGCCGATCATTCCATTACTCAGCGAAGTAATTAAATTACCGCCCCACAAGTGATTGCTACGCAACGGACCTTCTTTAGTTGGCGACTCCACGCCAATCCAAGATTTAACTGTATCCGCGGCACCTTTTAATGCATCTGGAATTGTATTTATTTTACTCTTTATTCCATTCACAAAAGAGTCCATCAAATTTTTCCCCCACTCTAATGCTTCCTGCGGCAATAAGCCCAATACGTTGGAAATATAGTCTTTTATCTCATTTATTTTCTGTTGTGCAATTGCATTGATTTTATCCGTATCTCCTTCTACGACCGCTGTTAGCAGTTCCAGCGTTAATCCAGCTTCCTTGAAAATCATAGAAAAAGTTAAACCTAAAAGACTGAGGCCACCGCCTACTATATCTAAGCCAAGTCCAATTAAATCCAAGCCACTTGTCAAAACAAATACAAAGCCTTGTTCAATATCTGGGCCGTACTTTGTAGCAAAAGGTTCTAATAAGTCTAAAAACTGGCCACCTTTCTCGGCTGCAAAACCAAAGGCTGTGCTAATTTTACCGCCAATATTTTCAAAATGCGGCCCTACCGTTTCCCAATTTCGATACGCAAGAACACCAATTCCGGCCAATAACATTGTTACCCCTACGATTGGCAACATGACTCCCGCCACTGGCGCCATGCTTGACATAATTGCAGGTCCGGCCGTTGCCCACATAAGCCTCAATGCGGAACCGGCGCCAACTAACATTGTTGCTCCACCTGCGACAGCCGCAAGCGTACTTACGCCGCCGGCCATTGCAGCAACAAATTTCGTAACTTCAGGATGCAATGCAAAAAAATCTGTTACATCTCCCAACATATCTTTTAAACCTGTATAAATCGCTTTTTGAGGAGCGGCGAAGGGTTCTCCCAGCGTTATCATCAGATTGTTTTTGGCTTCCTCATAGCTATCTTTGATATTACTCAAAAGCCCCATTTCGCGTTCTACCTGATCGGCTATCGACAGGGCGTTGCCTGCATTAGCATCCACATTAGCTAAATCCAATTCTCCAGATAAAGCAAGCGCACTGGCAACTTTGCCCCCACGCTCCTGGAACACGGTATTTAATACATTGGAAAACTCGTGGTCACTAAGTCCTTCTTTGCCGCTTTCAATTATTTTCTCTAACTCGTAAATATCTTTTAACATACCTGTCTTATAATCAATGAACGCACTGTGTCCGGCGCTATCCATCCAACCAGCTTTTTTCATGGCAGCAATCTGATTATCTGTCATTCTATCAGGGCTCATATTTGCCCGTTCCAAAAAGTTCCGGACATACGTTGCAGCAGCCGACTCATCGCCCACTACATTCGTTGTAACAGCCGTTAACGCTATTGTTTCTTTCGCTACATCAATACTGCTGCGACTGCCCCAAATATTACTTGCCGCCCCTGCAACATTACCCAATGCCTGTTGAATATCCAGGCTATCCGAAATAGTAGCATCAGCATATTGATTGACATATTCCATTGCCTGCATGATTTCATCGCCTACTAATCCAAAACCACTCGCCATTTGTACTGTGCCATCTGCCGTAGCTTCTGCAGACACGCGGTTCACCTGTGCAAAATTGGCGTTTGCTTCTGCCATACCATTCAGAACGCTTTCAATGCTGGCGCCGCCCTTTACTAGCGCAGTCATACTATTTGTAATTTCTGGGCTATCAAAGGTTGTATTTGCCCCAATCCGCATTGCTGCAGCCTTCGCTTCCGCTGAAAGCTCGGCTACCCTATCTTGTTGCGTTTCATCCATTAGGCTTTTTCCAAACGCCTTGTTTTCCAAAACCAGTTGCGCATCCTCTAATCTGGAGTAGCTCTCAACGCAACTATCTATGGCATTGATTGTAGCATTCAATCCTGCAATACCGGCACCTGCCAAGATGCCGCCTGCAATTGTAATATTACTCAGTTCAGATAACCTATTTCTTAATTCATCTGTAGCTCCTTCCATTTGGCCAATTCGGTCAATAGCTCTGCCTAGTTGATCTGTCAAGGCATCCCGCAAAGTCAACGCTATTGCTAAATTCAAAATTGCGGAGTCCATCCTATTCCTCCTCTCCCTAAAAATCAAAACATCCTATCGCAAGCCTATTTGTATTGCTCTCGCTCTTGTAACTCAATTATGATTTGTACGGCAGCTTCTACTTCTATATCAGTTAACTGTAGACTGTCAGACAAAGAAATCCCTGCACCAGAATTCCAAGCAAGAATTACTCGGCTTCGGAACCAAGGTTGCTCTGCAACTTTTTTGCCATTTTTTCAATGGCCGCATTTTCTTCTTTACGGAGCAGCATTTTAAATTCAATAAATTCCTCATAATCAAATTTTGCCATAATTTCATACATGTCAGCTAGATTTTCTGGAATTTTTACTTCTTTTCCGTCAATTGTCGCAATACTGCAAACAAAGCTGATGTCGGTGGAAATTAACTGTGCTCCAACCACATTTGTGCCTTCCCCTGGTGCACAACAACTTAACAATCTTCCTTCAATCAGGTGAAATTGCCCTGTTTTTTCGCGAGTAGTAATAACTTTTCCTGTCGTTAATTTAATTTCTGCCATTTTATATCGCTCCTTCATAAATAATTAAAACTGGGCCTATGGTTTGCGGTATAAGCCCAGTTTTGCAATAATTCAATATGAGGTTCTTATAGTTTGATACGGTTTCCGGATTTCCAAGATACTTTATTTGTAATCGGCTTGCTATTACCATCTGCAGATTGCTCAAACCCACTGAAGACGACATTCGGATACTTGTATTTCTGCACGGTGCCATCTTTATAAATTTTGGTCGTAAAAATAGCAAATTTCAAAGTGCCACCATTTTTCTTTTGATACTCAATCCTTTTATCCATCACATCATCATACCAACTATTGATCTCCTGACCTTCAAAGGAGCCTTCAAAACCCTTTTGATGTTGTGTGGTATATTCTTCATCTTCTCCAATCGGTGCTTTTGTATCTTCGTCAGTTCGTTCCTTTACAGAGAACTTCAAAATTTCCGGAGATTGACTACCTACCTGGTTTCCGTCTTCATCTACTAATGCAATTGTAAGCTTTTTGCCTAACAGTCCATCTTCTGCCATACCTTACACCTCCACGCTCACAGAGCCTTGATAATTTAACAATACCCAATCCGCAGTATTGAAGTGTAGCACTCGCAAATCCTGAATAAAAGCGTCAATACGGTCCGCATTAGAATCAAATGTTACGCTGTAATCTTCAATTTTTTGCGTATCCCCATTTTTAGGCGATACCAAACTGTCAAAGAAACTCCGAATACGAATTTCAGCAGCATCCAACATTTTCTTAGTCATCGCCTTGCCTTGCCATGGAGCGCATACATAAAATAGACTCTTTTCAATCCAACTGTTTAGACGCCGTTTTGTCACTTTACGGACACGAATATCAGATATTACATTACCGCCCTCATCTGTTTTAGCCATTGTATAATCGCTACTCATACGATACGCCAGCGCCCCATTTTCTGCTTCTGACGGTTTTAATGTGAACACAGCTACCTGATTTTTATATAGTTCCTGTAGTTGGTCAAAATCAAATTCTGGCGCGATTTTACTAATCCAGATACATTCTTTGGCTAACCCAGAATCTTCGACATTGGTCTTGCAATGCAGCAGTACAGACAGGCAGGCAGCAGATATTTTGGCGCCAGTAAGCGCAAATACATCGCCGGCGGCACATTGACAAAAGTCACTGTCAAACAGTTTGCGATAGCCAATGAAGTCTTCCACGGTTTTCGTATTATTTACACCAATATAGCTAAAGGAATTATATTTCTCCGCTACGTCCATCAGAGCCTTATCTGCTTTCTGGCTGCTAAAGCCAATATACGCCATATCAGTGACGCGGTTCGCGGCAAGCTCCATAACCTTTAACCCTGTTCTCTTGCCAGTCCCCGCGTCTAAAGCTCCTATATAATCGTTTTCTGTCAAATTTGCACCGTTGCTGCCGCCTACTAACTGAGTTTTCGATAATGTAGCCAAACTGACAGTGTCTGTTGATTCATCAACCATGCTTTCGACCACAAAATGTTCACTGGCCGCCGAAACGGCTTCAACCGCCGCATCCACAGACGCCAAATCCTTATAGGTCTCCTTGCCGCCAATATCTGAGGTCAACACCAAAGTATAAAGGCCTTCCGTGCTATCTTCCTGCACCTCTACCGCAAACACGTTACCATATTCACCGGGATATTTTGCAGATACTTTCAACGCATCATTTCCTGCACTATCTTGTAAAACATAACTGGCGGTTTCATATCCTTCTCCTAAGATACGTACCAAAACAACATAATCCAAATCGCATTCGTCAATATGCCGTAGCAATTGATTGCCCGCATTTCCATCATCCGATGCTTCGCCAAATACATTTGTCAATTTTTCTAACAAGGACTTTGTTGGCGTTTTCTGCGCATATACATAGCTGCCTACTGGTCCACGGTCAAAATCACCAATGAAACCAGCTACAAAATTAGACATTGTAACTGCATTACTCTGCGGTGTAGGCATTTCATTCACATAAATATCTGGCGGCAGGGTAGTAATATCCCCCACAAAGCCTCTCAACATTGGCATTTCTATCTACCTCCATCATACATATTTTTTACTTTCAAATTCATTCTTGCCACATCAATCTCATTCACAACTCTTTTTTGCAACAACTTCCCAGAACAAGCCCAAGTCTGATCCACTTGATACAGATACTCTTCTCCACGTGGTGGTAACGGAGGGGACTGTAGGAAAATATTCGTGTCTGAATCTAATTCATCTGGTAGCGGCAAAGAATTACTATTTTCTAAATCAGCCAGAAACTTTAAGGATAACTGCTGCGCATCGCCGGACATGTCGGCAAAAAAAGAAACCTGTAATACATAAAAGAAACGCATAATTTCATAAATTGCTGTATATGTGCCATTTTGATTATCTATCAAAGCATGCGGCTCATATTCGCGCATAAATGCCTTTTCGGCGGCACCAGATACATAACTGATATTTGCAGCCGGCAGCCGTTTTCTGTATTCAGAAGTCGGTGGGACGCCATCAGTTACATAAAAATCTTGTCCATGTACTTCTTTAATTTTGGCTTTCAGGCCCTTATAAACAATAGCTAGTGGATCTCGAATTATCTCCATGTATCACGTACCCCATCTCTTATCGTTTCCGCAATTATATCCTTGATAGCTTCTTGGTTTTCATGAACCGCTGGCCGCAAAAATGGGCGCGGTGGAATATTTTTTGCAGCATAACCAAATTCATGAGCTGCGGCATAATTCCCCGGCGCACTGCCCCTTCGCTCCGCGCTTCCTGATGCGACTCCAATATAGGCAACGCCCTCCGATATGTGCGACAAATCCGTTGTAATGGCTTGTCTTAGATGACCGGTATCGACCAAGGGGGCGTCGGCATTTCCACCAGCACCCCAGTTACCGTGTTCTCGCAAATAACGCTGCCCGGCCCGCGTCAATCTCCGGCCATTTGCTGCGCGATAAGATCCTGATTTGGATAGATATTTACGCCGTACTGACTCAGGCCTTAACTTCTGCCAAGCGGGGAAGTCCCCTACTGCCGGCTGGTAAGTACCCAACTTTTCTTTTGCCGTTTTCGCAACCAGTAACGCTGCGTCGGAAAGTCCTTTTTCGGCCGCAGCGCTAATGCCCTGAGGAATATTGCTTAGGATCCGTATAATACTATCAAACTCAGACATTACATCACCTTCTCTGCCCTACACTCTTTTATAATCAGCAATCCACCCAGACCCGTCGGTGAAACCGTTCTAACCTTATATTTTCCTACATCATAGTTGATGAAATTATTTTCTTCTACCCGTTCTTCTAATGGCGTTTCTTCTGTTTCAATACTGATGAAATCTAATTTTTCCTGACTATTATCCCCTAATTCCATAGGCCATTCTTCTTGGTCAAACTCTGTTACAATAATTTTTATAACAGACTGTTTCTGACTTGTTTCTGACGTTGCAGTCAAGGAAAGATTTTTTCCATCATTCAGTTGCTTTTTTATAAGTGTCGCTTGCACTTCATAGCCTTTATCTTGCACCTGCATTTTCAATACATTACGAATCCTTACCGCAAGTCTTTGCGCATAGGCCATCAGAACCACGCTCCAATAGCAGAATATAGTCTACTCATGACCTGCTTTCTAGTATCTCCCGCTAGTTGTCTTACTTCCGCAATATTATTAAAACTTAATTGCAAACCCTTTCCTAATTTCAAACTGGATATATCGCCAGAATCAGACACGGCACTTTCTAACGCCAAACAAAAACAATAATCAGCTAGTAAAGCAATATCCCCAGCAGGGATTTCTTCTAATGTTCTATTGGCAAAATAAATTACTTCTGTTTCCCAAGGTAAGCAATACACCCTATTGCCAATGATTTCGCAATTTTCTAGCCCACGAATCCATTCCCGATAATCATCCGGCAAAGGCGCCTCTGTAACCCCGGCAGGTTTTATCCATCTGCGTTTTATCGGTCTTGCAGCCGAGTACGCTGCAATCGCACTAGCCAACATCCCATTTATTTCATCATCTGAATAAAGAGAATTATCACTGTCGCCCAACCTCTGCCGAATCTGTTCCTGCGCTGTCGCCATCTTTATCAGCTCCCTTACGCCCTCGGCTTTTCGCTTTTGGCACTTCTACCGCTCCTGTTTTTTTATCCGTTTTTCGGCTTAAATAGTATACCTGCCCCGGAGTTAACTGCTGACCAGTCTCTGGATGTAGCATATAACTTTTTGCGATTTTCCTTACCATGTTCTTCGCCCCTTTCTCAAAAATAAATGTAAAAGCCCGCCTTTTTACTAGGCAGGCTTTCTATATTAGGCAGTATATAATTTGATAGTACGATATGGCGGATGATATTGTTTACCCTTGCCATCAATAACCAGCGGTGTTGCGATGGAAATTTGCTGAGAAACATAATACTGCTGCGCCGAAGTGATTCGTCCGTCTTTTGTGTAATAAGGTAACGGTCCCTCTAAACTATATGGCGACCCCATGCCAACGCGAGTAGCATTTTTGGTTACCATCAACAATCTGCTATCACCAGCATCCCAAGGACAATTATGTTCCATATAGTTCAGTCCAAACCGTTCTGCAATAAAATTGCGGCCCTGGAATAACTGCGTGCCTTTTGGAGAAGCCATGTTCCAGAATAATTCAGCTTGCTTAACCGGAATCATAGCATTCAGGGATCCGGTCACCAAATCAGGCACGACATAGCGTGGAGCGCTGCCCATATATGCTTTTTCAGCATCAATTTTTTCTAGCAACTGATTATAGTATTTTGCCGGTTCCATGCCTGTAGGCACATCAATGCAGAAAAAGCTAATATTTGTCGCATAAGAATACTTCTTAACTTTGGGCAACGCATCCGCAGATACAGAAGCATTTTTTGCAAAATACACCACGGCGTTTTCAAAATCGACTGCATAATCTGCGGTTTCTTGGCCGGCTGCAGGAACAATTTGCCCTTTACTGGATAGCCAATGCCCTCTTACCATTTGCTTGTCGGTACTATCCGTAATTAAAATATCATTGATATAATTTTTTTCTGTTCTGCCGCGTTCATCCAAATACACGGAAGTGCGAGGGCGAACTACAGGAGGCAGAACATTTACGTCATTCATACTCGCGTTCCCGCATTTCAGTTGCAGCATAAATGCAGCATTTGTTTCCGCAGGAGCGTTAGTTCCGGCAACGACAGCAACTAAATCATCATCTCCAACGGTTTCGTTTTCAACAACTGCCGCCTCATATTCATCGGACCGAGCTAACATTTCAGTAGAGATTTTCCGGTCAATAATTCTAGTAAATCTAGCTGCAATACTAGCCAAGTTGCGAATTAAGATGTCATACTTAAATGGCCCTGTTTTTAACTCTACCATAGCCTCTTTTGTAATAACAAAACCACGCTTCAGCCATTCGGCAGCAATTTTCAACACATAAGTTTCAACGCCTTCTGTCGGAATACCTTCCAGCTCTCCCACGACAAAATCGTCTTCACTGAATAAATCGTCAGACTGAAATTCCACCAACATTTCATACACAGAGCCGCTAAAACCTTCAACTAGACACAACTGCAAAAATTGTGTGTCTTGCCATGCCTGATACAATACGGCGCGGGAAATTGCTGCTGCTTGTGCAAAATCGCCGCTGGTACTAACAGCGCTATCTGTAATTGCGCCGTCAACAATCGTCATTCCTGCTACTGCATCATTCATTTCCTTGACAAACGCCAGGTATTCTTTATCTCCTTTACGCGCCATTTCAGCAAAGACTTGATCTAAAATTGTTCTGTTTGCCTTTCGCAATTCCGCATCTGGTTTAAAATTGACATCTTTGCTGGCCAACTCTCTATCCATTGCCTGCATGAGATTATCTGTAAAGACAGATAAATTGTTTCTTTCTGTGTTGACATCTGCCATAATTGTTTTCGCCTTTCCCTGTTCCGTTGGTACTCCTAATTCATTCAATTTTCCATTAATAGCGATTGTATCAATTACAGCCTGTTCATTTTTAACGAACTCTCCTACCAATGCTTCATCTGTCAAAGACGCTCCCTTTTTCATGATTGCTTGCTTTGTTGCTTCTGGGTAAGGCAGCGCCTCTACAGCATCATGCAAGACTTTTTGCGTTTTCTGCATTTTTTCCTGGCGTTCCTTTTCTGCTTTCATGTCAGACAATTCCTTTTCGGAAGCTGCCTGCCGTTCCAGTTGCTCAATTAAATGGTCGCATAAACCCATATCTTTGTGATTGGCGTTTTCTTTTTTCCATTTTTTCAACTGTTCCAAATTCATTTTTAATAATTCATCCATGTAAGTATCCCCCTCATTTGATTTTCGCATTTCTTCTATTTGTGCATCAGTCAACCTAATTGGTTGACCAAAAGATGCCGATTCTGCTGGATTTAGCACAACATCCCAGCAATATAACTCCAACTTTGTTGCCACATCAGCGGTACAATCATTCAATGTTCTTCTAACCGTATTCCCCGTCATACGATTTGAAAAGGCGATTGGCAGTCCTTCGTCTAAAAACGCTTGTACCTCTCGACCCTTAGCTGTATCCAAGGTTTTATATTCGGCCCACACATAACCAGCTTCGTCAATAAACGCCTTTCGGAATTTTACTACCGAATTGGAAACGCTGGTTCTGAAATGTACTTTTCCGTCTGCGCCTTTGTAGCTGGCCGGATGGGGGGCTTCGCCCGGATACGGATACTTCTGTGCATCCAAGTTATCCAACGCGGCCGCATAGACCGATTTCGGATATAGCCTCATATTATCATTTAGTACATCGACGCGGCTTACAATTTGCCGGTACCAACCGGATGATTGTCCATTATCGTCCAACAATGCAATAGGTTTCGCAACAATCGCTTCTGTCCCATCTTCGATGTGACTAACCATGGCTGAAACCGCTGCATCCGTCATTGATTTTTTCATGGCCTTTTCATAGGCTTCCACTGCTGATTTTCTGGCCTTTTCTTCAAGTGCATGCTTAGGGCTGTACGTATCAAACAAAGTCCGACAAACGCATTCAATGCATTCTTGATAAATATGGCGCTCAAACAAGGTCAATGGGCTATCGTTTACCTCTTTTTCCAGTTTTAACAGTGTTTCTGGGTCTTTCGCCAACATGATCTTGTTTAATAATTCATCATCCTTCAGTGCATCAGTTATGCCAGAAACCTGCCCATTTTCAAAAAAGCCTAAACACGCAGCATAAATTGCACCTTTCCCAGATAAATCCTCCAATTTACCGTATGCCACTGTTTTTTCGTCATCCGTCGCCTTTCTTATGTTGTCTAAAATGCCCTGCAACTGCGTATCTGCTCTAATCTTGCTGGCTACAACCTCATACAATTTTTCCTTCATATTCTCCACTCCTTTATTAAATTACTGGCACATAGCAGCAACGGCACCTTGGATGTGCCGGCATATCTGGCCGTTGGTTGATTGGGAAAATCATACCATTCATGCTACGGCAAAAATCACAGCACCGAAAATCATCTGTAGCTACCCATTGCACTCTTTGCACACCTGCGTCCTGATAAATCCTAATGCTTTGCTCTACATAGGCCCATGACAGCTCTGTGCGGGCAATCAATTCCGCTCTTACCGGCGATGCAATAATGCTCTGCAACTCTATACATAGCTGCGCCCAGTCTTTGTTATTGGCAAATCCTTCTGATAGGCATTCTTGGACCTGCTTTCTGATGGTATTTTTTATCCGGCTTATTCTTTTTCCTGATTCATTACGCAGCAACTCTACAATCTGCTCTGATTCAATGCGAATTTTTATCCCTAACCGCATATTCTTCTGGGTATAAGCGACACTCAAAAGAGATTTTGCGCGTTCACTTCCTAATACAGCCGCCGTAGCCGCCACGGATATATAATTGTTTGTAAAATCGTCAGAATGCTCATCCCATGCAACATCAAAAGCGGCTAAAATATCGCTTTGCGACAAATCTTCCATATTATCTGCATCGTCTACCAGATGGTTTTCTAACGTCTGGGCCGCAACAGTATTAAAAAAAGAACTTACTTTTTGCTGTAAGTTCTCTGCTAGTTCATCCATTTTATCGAAATCTTCTATATATTCATCCTTAAGCGGTTGCTGTTGAAAATTGTTCGTACCTGGCATTTTATTTTTTTCTATGGCCAGCCCTGGTAGTTTTTTCTCTCCGCCATGTGATTCTTCTGCAATCTGCCCAGCAGCGAGCGCCGGATCTTCTATATCAAAGTCATTCGCAATAATCTGGATCGCTTTCTCCATTGTTATTACTTGCTTGCCACCAGCTTTACCGAGCGCCTGCTGTACACGTTCAATACGTTCTAATGGTGTTTCGTAGCTTTTTTGCTGCCAAACTATATCATATTTGACTGCCAACGGATTGATTCCCGCCAACATTAACTGCAAATCAATAATATCGCGGTAGCCAGAATACATTTGACTATCGCCATATTCTAAAACATCTGTTATTGTCTGTAACGAATCTAAATACTTCGGGTACTGTATTTTCAAAATATCACGATTAATGCTCTGCCCACCGGTTATTAATGCTTTTGGCACTAATAAACTGACCCATATATTATCTTCCATTTGCTCAATATCTGCCACTTCGTCAAGATTGGCCTGGTCATGCAGCGCCACTACATCCACATTGCCTACAAAGTCTGATAACAAATGAGCATTTTTCGTTGGGTTACCCGCCTCATCAATCATGGCATTTTCTCTTTTATACCTTACGATATCTTCTGGACTTGAATTTTCTGGCAGTTTATGCGCCCGTTTGCTTACACTTCGGTACATGCGACGATATGCCATCGCTTTTTCCATTTCCTGCAACATCTTATAATTATAACGAGCCACCGCATATTGACTGCAACCATAAATTTTGCTTTCATCTGGCATCCAACGGATATGATTCATCTGATAGATAGCAAAATCACGGCGGCTGCATTCTGGCGGTTTCAAAAATTGCAAGGCGGCTGGATTTAATGTGTCAAATTGGCTAAACGCTTTCTCTGAATCAAAAAACTCCCCATATTCATTGACATTCTTTTTAATTGATAGGGCAGGGGCGCGCCGAATTTGAGTTACTAGCCCTTGCTGTAGGTCAACAATGACATTCAGAAACAAATCGCCTTCGCGCAATAGCGCCGCCGTGTGCTGCATCGATAACCGATTTAACTTTGTGCGCAATAAAAAATCGTCAATCACCTGCTGGGCGCGATTAGTGCCAGGTGAAGAATAGGCAAACGGCTTTCCTTGACGCTTTTTTCTTACTTTATCTTTTTCACTGCCTTGCACAATCACAGAAAAACCGCCAGCAGTTGCATCGGCTGCTATCAACTGATTAGCCCGCTGGAACCGGATATCACCGTTCTCGCCACAAAGTTTGTTAACATCCTCAATAATG
Source organism: uncultured Peptococcaceae bacterium (assembly GCA_902492275.1). Taxonomy (GTDB): domain Bacteria; phylum Bacillota; class Peptococcia; order Peptococcales; family Peptococcaceae; genus UBA7185. Next base: position 30,562 of record CABUKW010000007.1, on the reverse strand, counting down.
CGCATCCGGTCTGTAGCGACCTTAAACATCTCTATCTCATAAGTCTGCGGGCTTTCCGCGTAGGATACAGCTTCTTTTTGCACAAGCGCTTTTTCTTCGTCGTTATTGCTGAAATACTCCATTATTTTTTGCAAAAATCCCAATCTATACACCTCCTTCCATGTTAAAAAACATCGTCAACAGCAATTGCTCCGCCGATTGGAATGTGACGTGGCACATAATAGCAAGATAGGGCAACGGCATCGGCCCTGTCTGGAGAAGATAATCCACGCTTTTTCATTTCCTTTTTTGGCTCGACCGCAAGCTTGCCGCTACTTGTTATGGTGTACTTCCTGCTGGACAGTTGCCCAACCAGTTCATTATCATTCGCCAACACTATGTCATTTTCTCGCAACATTTCGCGCAATCGTCCCCACGCATAAGTCGTAATATCGTTGTACTCCTTTGCTGCTTTTTTATCTGGCACAGCAGCGGAAAAATTAACTGGATTTATAATGAGTCGATTCAAATTTTCTTCTTTTTTCACCTCACTTAACCGGTCCGTTACGCCACCGCCAAGCCCAGTATCATCTATGTTGACTTCAATAGGGCCGGAATAGTCTGGGTATTTTTCTGTCAGATAGCGATAATGCTTAACGATATCGCCAACGGTCCGCATTAAATCCTGTCCTTTCCGCATGATTGGCAAGGTGATATTGTTTGCGACATTTTCGGCAATAATCGTTTCGTCATCCCCAAAGCGCGCAACGTCAACGCCCAGCCGAATAAACGACACCTCTTTATCTGGCTCTCTCATGGTCGCCGCCTCGATAATCGAAATCGGGATAAAAACATCGTCTTCCTGCAAAGGAAACTCGCCCAAAACACGAACACGGACCACATTACTCTCAACGCCATATTTTTTTATAAGTGCATCGATATTTTCTTTGTTTGTCCGAGGACTATCCAGAGAGGAGACCTTATGGCAACGATAGATAGAACGGTCTTGTGTGTGCGAATCATAAAATATGCCAGAGTTCCTTGTTGGGTTACCGCACATCAACAATTTATTATTCTCACCGGAAAGAGTGCCAAGTATCGCTTCCATGATTGGATCTGCTACACCTGACGCTTCATCTACGATAAAAAACATATTATCTTCGTGAAAACCCTGCATATTTTCTGGCTTGGTGGCCGTTCTAGCCACCGCAAACCAGCGCTTCTCATAGCCGCGCATGTAAATATATGTCTTTGTCCATTTAAGAATTTCCTGCAGCAGTGGGCTCTTGTTCTGCCATTTTGCAACCTCTGACCACAAAACATCGTGCAGCTGCTGCCTAGTCGGCGCTGTTGCAACAACCCTCGGAAAGGGAAAGCAGGTAAGGAACCATAATAAACTACCGGCCTCTATCCCTGTCTTACCTACGCCCTGGCCGGAGCGAACAGACACTTTAGAATGATTTGCTAAATCCATTAGTGCCGCCCTTTGCCATTCATCTGGCTCAAACTGCAATACTTCCTGATGAAACAAAACAGGATTTGAACGGTATAATGGAATGCGCTGCTGAAAAAAATTTTTACGAATATCACTCATCAATTGCACCGCCCATCACGCCGACGATCCAATCGTCAACTAGCTCTTGACTACCAGAAGCATCATTATTCCGCAGCGCTCGCAGTTTCGCCAACTCCGCTATAGCTTTCGTTTTCTTGGACTGTACGGCAGTTAGTTCTTTTTCCAATCTGATTATCAGGTCTATTGTAGCAGCAGTATTGGTAATCTGGTTATAGGCTTCCCCTGGTAGTCTATCGCCATTTCTTACTTTAGCCGCAACTGCTATTTCATACTGTCGTTTTTCTACTCCATCGCAGAACGACCTCTTATCTTCTGTCTTCATGGCACCGCAAATGTACTGGCCACTTTTTTCGCCCATATATTTATTGATAGCCTTCATGATACGTCGTTCTCGAACGCTAAAAAACTGTATCTGCTCTATGAGCATAGCTTCTTCATCCTCTGGTATTTCAATATCCCTTTCATCGTCCTGCAAAAAATCCCAATATACACCGGAATACGCACCATGTTTTGTAGCGTTTTGATTGCCTATAGGCGCCCCATGTCCTGCTGCATTCTTGTTGCCCAAAGGTGCACCCGTTTTCTTTTTTGAGGGTGCACCCTTTTCTTTTTTTGCAGCAGCATTATTTTTCTTAACCACTCTGTTTTTATCGCGTTTAATCCACGACTTAATTGTGTTAATAGAAATCCCTGTTTCTTCCGCAAGAGCCTTTGGACCTACACCTCTTTTATAGTCGGCCAGAACTTGCGCCCTTATCTTTTCATCAGTCGGTGCTCTTGCTTCATTCATCACCACCACCCCACTGTTATTTGTTTCGTATATTCACATGAGTCATACCTCTATCGCTCTAGTACCTTCACCAACAAAAAAAGGAACCGAATAAGGCCAATTGTGACCTTGATTTCGATTCCTTTTAGAATACGGCTATTTTGTTTTAACCTTTTTTCTATTTATGGAATAACGTATTTGTCTAAATTATCCCAGTCAATATCTGCATCATCCACAAAACCACTTTCTTCGGCATGGGCAATCCGCGCCGCTTCTTCTGGTGTAACTTTCGTGAAATCTGGATCCCACGCTAAAACCAACTTTTTGATAAACTCATAAGCAAAATTTTTGTCTTCTTCCGGCAGCATATCCATCATACGAGCTGCCTGCATAGCAATTTCCGACACAAAGCCTCGCCTCCTTACTTGTAAATATCTCCACGATTTCCAATGTCAATGATAATCAATATTTCAATATCCTGACTAATACCATATTTATATACGATACGCCAAGAACCCACGCGAAGCCGTTTTCGATTATCAGCATAGCCATTCAACGTTTTTATATCCCCCTCTGGAGGAATTTTTGTCAAGCCTTGAATTGCTTCTCTGATGCGTTCTACCGATTTTTTATCAAGCTTTTTTAAAAATTTCAAGGCATCTTTTGAATATCTAATTACCATACCGCACGTCCTTTTTATCAGGATATTTTATACTCCCTCTATTTTTTAGTATACACTACAATATTACTTTTGTACAATATAAAACACGTGAAAAACATGGAATCTTGACATTTATAAAGTCTGAATACTTCTTCTCGTAAAGAAATAGAAAAAGGGCGTATCCAACAATGCCAATCCTAATTTAATTGCATATTGTGCAAATACCATCAAGATTAAATTATCCACAACGCCATAAAAAGCGATCGTGATAAAAATAATTGTGTCAAAAAACTGGCTTGTCATCGTACTGCCGTTATTTCTTAGCCATTTATATTTGCCGTTAAACTTTGCTTTTAGTCTATGGAAAATATGCACATCCATGAACTGGCTGCAACTGAATGCACCTAAGCTGGCCAAAGTCATTCTGGCCCCTTGGTTTAATACAATCGTTAAACTCTGCTGCAGCTCTAAACTCTGCGGCTGTGGCGGAATGGCCAATGAAATATATCCGAGCAATAAAAAAAGAAGCTGAATGATAATCTCTGCTTTCACGCAGTCATTCGCTTCTTTCTTGCCCCATATTTCACCGATAATATCTGTACTTAGAAAAGTCAAAGGATATGTTGCTACAGCGCCTGCAACTGTAACGCCAAATATACTTATTAACTTCCCGCCAAACAGGTTTGACATAACAAGCCCCAACATAAATACTGCATTCAGCATAATTAAATTAAATGTCGTTTCTCTCATATTCTGATACTCTCCATAAATTTTTGATATTTCACCCACTCGCCCATATTATGAGCAATTAATTTTTGCAGCGCAACTCTCTCTCCGTTTTTATTAACTTTTCTTTGAGAAAGTTCGCCGTTTTTAAAATGATACATGATTTGCCCTCTAGCGGCCGCTACATTCCATGTGGAACTATCAACGCTGTAAAATCCAAATTCATTTAATGTTTTTGTTTTAGTAAAGCCTAATCCATGCACTTTCACACCGCGTTGATTCGCATACCTTAAAAGCTGCTTTATGCTATCGTATTCCTGCTTCTTTACATGAAAAACAAGGCCGCCAATTGCAACATAATCGTACTCCTGGCACATGCGCTTCCAATACTCTACGCCGCGCCCTTTATGCCAAACTGAGATGCAAGGGCCGCCTGTCTCGCATTCTATCTTCCGGCGCCATCGTTCAACATGCTCTATGCCAAAAATATTATCAACATCGATTTCAAAATAATATTTGATTTTATTGGCCTTAATGAATTGAATATATCGGTCTACATATACCTCCATCAATTCTAGTGTTACATCCGCGCCGTTCATATATGAAAATGCCCCGCTGTCTAACAAGAAATTTTCTCTCCCAACGTCATTCAAGACCATTTGGCACTTCTTTTCGCCGTTAAAAAACGTCTCTAGCAAATATAACGGTTTGCATTGTTTTATCGTTTCTTCCCGCAAATCACCTATACCGCTTGTTGTCGCTGCAAGATATATTCTCATAGCTCTATCTCCGCACCGCATCCAGGGCAGATAATAGTCTTTGTCTTTTTCTCCTTGACAATTTCCGTTCCTTGAATAAAATCATCATCTGTTACTTGTAAATCTTCTCCAAGGTCCGGAAAGTGAAAAGCAGACAAGTCGATATCAATAATTTGGTCCAACTCCAGCCGCAACTTGTCAAAGTCCCATGAGGCAAACTCCGCCGTTTTATTATCAACCAACCGGAATGCCTGCACCTGTTCCTTTGTCAACGCTTCTGCGCAAATGCACGGTACTACATCTAAGCCTAAATTGATGGCTGCAGCTTTTCTGGTGTGGCCGGCAATTATTTCATCGCTTTCGTCAATCAGGATAGGTACCAGAAAACCGAATTGCTGTATAGAATCCATAACAGGCTCAATTGCAGCAGTATTATTCCTCGGATTGTTGCTATAATCGTTCAGTTCTCGCGGATTTCTATAAATGATTTCCAACAAATATTCCTCCCAATAGTCATTTTGACCGGAAGGAGCAAAACCGGTTTTATAACCTCCTCGCCAATTATTAAAGCCCTGTACCGATGATAAATAGGCGAAATCATCTGCACAGGGCTTCTAAATAGCGTATGATTAAATTTTCACGGATACATATTATCATATTTCATAATGCACTGTCAATGCCCACTTTTTGCCTTCCAACATATTCCATCTATTCTATAACCCCATCAATACCAAATATCAAGACTGATATCTTTTCAATCGCAGCGTCTATGTCTTTATAAACGGTACGCACAGTAATATCTTCCCTTCTTGCTAAATTTTCTACAGTATCAGGCGCATCTTTAGAAATGTACAACTCCTTAATAATCCGGCAGCGGCGTTTATCCTCAGCGCGCGGACTGCGCTCACAATATATTTCATACAAATCCACCATTGTGTCAATATGAGCCACAATAACAGCAGTTTTTGCAGTAGATTGCTTAATACTATCTACTTGTAATGAGCCATGACCTTCCCACATCAAATCCAGCAGTTCCGCTGCAGACGTTTCTTGCATTTGTTCAATATCAAATACAGAGTGTTCTATACAGGCTTTGAAGTTCCTATAATTTTGCAACAACAGCCTTGTATTTCTCAACCGCTTATCCCGCCGTTCGCTCTTAGCCCGTTTTTGCTGTGCTTCATATTTTTCTATTGCTGACCTGGCCCCTACCTCCGCTGCAATCCGTGCCATCTGCATAATATCCTCCATAACCCCACGCCTCCTTATGATATACCCTTCCCTTGTAACCATAATAAGTATGGCGGCAGAGTATTCCCGCCGCCGTATCATATTTACTTTCTCATTATCTCCTATTTCTAGCACGTTTCAATAAAATCCTGTTCTTCTCTTCATAGATGGAGAGGTAAAGCGGACAGGATGTAATAATCACTTTTGCATAGTCATCTTTCCCTAATGCGCTATCTCTGATTTTCTCTTGGGCTCCTTCCGGCAATCTCCGTCCCCCGCTGGCATCCCATATACACTGTAACTCTGGCGGCGCCGCTGAACGAATGCACGTAGAACATAGCGTAGTGACTGCATCAGCCCTTTTCGATTTTAATTTCAATTTATATTTATTCAGCCGGCATTTACGGGTACTGTAATTGTATTCACATTCCCTACAAGGTATTTCTAATTCGCAAACAGTTTTCTCAGCTCTAGTGCTCTTGCGCCAGCTTTTATAATATCCTTCATCGCAAGTTATTGGTCTATTCCGCCCTTTAAAACACAGGCATTCGCTGCATTTCATTTCATCATACGGACATTTATTTATGATAATCACATCCTTTGTTCTAGTAGTCATAATCTAAAAATTCCTTTAATTCTTTGCACCTTTCTCGGCTTCTAGTTTATCCATCTTTGCGCCGCAGTTTGGGCAGAAATTATAATTTTTGCCGCTGTTAATTACAGATAGTTCATACCCGCAGATAGAACAACCATCCCATTTCGCATGTCCATCTACATCACCTTTTACAATCCATTGTCCACGCCGAATAGGCTCTGCCTCCACCGTTGGCGCGCCTTTGATATATCCAACCGGAACCGCTTCAAACGGCAACGAATCGTCATATTCACCACGAACTGGAATGGCTCTGTCCAGAACTTTATCTGCATCAATTAATCTCATAGTTTATCACTCCAATCTATTGCTTGGCCGCATACACGACAATAATTGTCTTTCACTTTTCCGCATGATATAGGATTTTCGCAAACTGGACATAAGCAACCTACTCCGTCAAAATCTTGCCACCGTGGTACTACCGGTTCTTTGGAAATCTGCTTATCAATCATTCTTGTCGCTATTTCAAGCGCATTTAACTTCCTACCTATCTGCTCGTGATTTATAACCTCAGCGGCCTGACACGTATCACACAGTAAATCCGCTTTAATATCGCTAAGAACATCGATTGCTTCTTGAAATCTCATTATTCTACCAACTCTCTAACAATTTTGTTCTTCATCCTTACAACTAGCTAGTGGTCTCCCTTCAAGAACAATAAAACCTTCTCTTCTCATTAAAGCTTCCTCTTCCATTGCTTTCTTCTCTTGCTCTGTATACCAACTGGCTTTCTTGTATTTGCCGCAAACCGTCAACACACCCTTGTGTTTATCTGGCGCTCCGTCGTACTTCACACACACATCTTCGCAGCGATAGCAAAAGTCATCCTCTACCGGTATCTCATCCCTGTTATGTTTGTACATATGACTCCAATGTTCTCCTGTTGCGGCATTATAAACGCAAGTCTCGCAAATACAGCTATAGCAGGGACTATAAAACCAATCTCTCCATGGTTTTTTCTTACTCATAATGCTCCGCCTTTCTAATATTGCCACTTCACCAGCGGCGGTGAAATAAAGACTATACAAGTTGCGTTATCTTTCTGGCTGCGGCAATGCCATTGTCATTGAGCATTCTTTGCCATGCCGTTTGGCTTGGCGCCCAACGGAACCCATAAGCCTTTAACTGTTCACGCATATCCTCATCCGGTTTCTCTTCGAACACTAACTGAATGCGGTTTAATTCCTTGTTAAGCACTACATGACCACCTTGAAAATCCCATCCAGATTCGCAACGCGCTTGTTGCTCACCCAGTTCCACGATACGTGCTTTTGCCCGTTTTATTTTATTGTTAATGCTAGTTAATTCATAACTTGGAAAAGGTTTTTGTTCCCACGAATATGCTTCCTTAATTTGCGCATCTATTTCTAACGCCTTCTTTTCATCCAAACTTTCAAAACCAACGCAGGTACCATGTTTTTTGTAGTATCTATTTAAAGCTTTAGCAAATTTCTGCTTCTTTTCCAACTGCTCAATTTTTAATTTCAATTTCTTAACCGCATCAGGATCATCGCTGCTGATACCGCCGGTGCCCACACTGCGAATTTTGTCCTTTATTTTCTCAATCTCTAAAAATTCCTCGGCATTTTTGTCACTGGCTGCATTTTGCTTTTCTTTTTTTCTGACCGGGAAATTAGAGCCGCCGGACACTAGGATTGATGGGCACATTGTGGCGATTCTGTTGCGTGCATTGATATTATCGGCAAGTCGTTTGCAGTAGCTGTTCAACAACGCATCTATTTTCCCGTGATACAATGGATCAACCTTTTTCCTTTGCTTATCGGCAAGTTCTTCTGCCTGATCTACCATGTAGCGATACTCTCTTGTGGCACTGCCAGCAACATACTCCCGATGGCTATTCATATCATTGGCCAATCTGGCCAATTCTTCGTTGATAACATAATATGTCATATAAAAATCCTTTCTTACACAATCTTCCGATTCATTGGTTTAATCATCCTTAAAAATTTTTCTGCAAACGCTCTAATTTCGGCATTTGGCTTGCAGTCTTTCATCCCATATAGTTGCGATATATAATAACCATTAAACCTGTTCAATGTTATTTCACAGGTAAAATACGGAATATCCTCTTGACCTCGTTTTCGGATAAAACAAATTAAGCTTTCCCCTTTAACGTGTCTCTGCCAATACATGTCGCTTCCTACACAATGATGCAATTCTGTCCCTTCTTTGGCTAAATCATACCGCGTTCGTGCTATTCGCATAACATAATCTTTTGTCTGGCACTTCTGGGCCATGTCAAAGAAAAAGCCTGACCGTTCTGCAAACGCTTTTGCCTCTTGTTCATATTGCATTTTCTTCTTAGATATCCTTCGTTCATTTATCATAGTAACCAATCTATCATGCGCAGCTTTTAAATCACTCGGATACAACACAGACGCATTCGTAAGATCAAATTTGAGTTCATCGGCCATTCCTAAGTAGTCAACCCATATCATAAGCAAATAATCAGCACTATTTTTAGGAGATTTTATCTTCTCTATATGACGCAATGCTTTTTCAATACTTATCCCATATCGTTTTTGCAGAGATACGCAATCCGACCTTCTGCTTATCCTATGTTCCCGCATTTTACGGATACTCTCTGCTTTTATCAGACCCTCATAGTTTTTTACAAAACCATGTTCTTCAGCAGTAATATCCAACTGCCTATACATCTCCCGATATGCATTATTAACACCCATTGCACCAGAAAAGCCATTTCCATCGCCAAAGAGCAATCTATCCGCTTCTGCTGCTAGCTGCAGCATTCCCATTTTGAGCAAATATTCTGTCTGTGGTATCAATTCCAAATTCAAGACCAATCTAGGAACGCAAATATCTGACTGATAAACGCTTAATGTACTTTCTACTTCCTTCTTGAACTGCCCAGGTAAAACACCTTTTAGATTTCTGTCATACACCATTGCTTTTATTGTTGGTCGTTCATCAATCGCCCGATACCAATCATATCCGTAATACATAATATTTTTATAACTATATTTATAGATTTTGCGTTTTGTTGTGTTCGGGCAATACAATGTCCGTTCTATCGGTACGGCAATATACTTTGCCGTAGCGCCATCATAGCTCCGATAAACCTCGCGGGTTTCAAATAAATACGTGTCATTCTTTCGGCTACAAATACACGCCTTTCTTTTATCTTCTCTGCTTCCCGTATAACGCTCTGCAATGTATATTGCAGAATGACCGCATTTCTCGCAAACACCAGAAGCTTTATGTTGTATACTCCCATTCGTTACTTCATAGGAGGCGCCGCAACTGCTGCATGTTACGAGCCTTACTCCGTTCCTATCTTTCTTTCCAAAAAAGAGATACTGATTATCATCAAACAACCTATGGCAGCACCAATCTTCAAAATCATCTGGAAGTCCAGGAAACATGGCAAAATGCTGTTCTTGCAGCGCCTTTTTATTCAAATAACTTTGATAGTGCCTATCTCTATGAATTTTAGAGGTAAATTCCGTAATGCATTCCTCGATCGTGTCAATATATCGCAAATTCCAATTACACTCTCCGCTGCTGCAAGGGAACAGAAATTCTTTCGTTTCACGAATCATTGATCTATCCGCAGACAGACTTTTCACGCCATATGCAAATTGGTTCCTTTGCGTCCACTCGTTAGAAGCACAGCAATAGAAAATATAATTCTTCCCGTCGGAGAAAAACCTGGCATGTAAATCCCCGTTTTTCTTCCGCAAATTAACATTGAATATTTTCCCGGACCGTTCCAGTTCTTTAAACTGTACCTCGGTATTGCTATCTAACTGCAGCAGTTCCTTCTTTATCAGCATAATCCGCCCTCCTCTGAAAACAAGTCAAGCTGGATAACGTGATTCTGTAACGGCTGCTTCTTAGATTGTTTTTGCAAATTCTTATCTTTCGGCTGCTTTACTACGGCTTTCTTATCACCAGTTTTTTTCTTATCCGCAGGTTTGTCTTTTTTACTTGCCGCCTTGCTATTAACACGCTGGGGTTCGTCAATAACCTGATATTCGTTTTCGTTTAAAACAATAGCGATTTTAAAATCCACCGTTGCTCCTGGAAAATAAAACTGCACAGCTCTCCGGTAAATATCAATATCTGATATTCCAGAATTATTCTGAATGCCCTGTGTACAATGCTTAATGCATTCAGCAAATTCTCCGCCTTCCAGTACAGCTTTGGCAAAAATTTCATTTTGCGCACAAAACCCGCTGACAGCGTTATATACATAGGTTTTTATAACCTTACCGTATCGGTCTTTTATTTCCGTCTCGGACTCCGTTTTTAATTTTTTTAATGCATCATCAATGACTGTCATAATCGTCCCACCTCTCACGCACGAACCGGCAAAAATAGCGTTTTTAAACTTTCATTTTTGAAAAATATCGGCGCCAGCGGTCCTTTTACGACGCCTTCGACTACATCCTCTGGATGCGATCTCAGCGCGTCCAAGACAAATTTAACATTACAAGCTATTGTAAAGTCTTCTTTTGGACCATCCACTTCTATGTCTTCGGCAAACTGTCCATATTGCGATTGCGCTTTTACCGTCAAAACACCGTCATCGTGAAATTGTAACCGTACAACGTTATTGTCCGCGGAGATACTCGCGCGTTCCAAGGCATCAATTAATTTACGCTTGTCCACTGTCAAATTACTATCCTGCATACCCCTAAATAGCATTTGATAATTGACATACGATTCTGCAACTGTTCTGGCAAAGAATCTGCAATCTGCTGTTTCAAACAAAGCGTTATTTTTATTGTCATGTATCGTTAATTTGTCTGTCAGATTTGCCCTAATCAATTGTTGTGCGGCATCGGTCGGAATGATTAGCGACATTTTTTCTAAATACTCCATCTGGTACCACGCCAATCGATGCGAATCTGTTGCTACAATATTAAGCAGTCCATCTTCGGCCAGTAATGCCACCGCTGCCATCACTTGGCGAGGATGCGTTTTTTCAGTAGCATAAATGACTGTTTTAATCGCTGTAAGAAATTCCTCCGCATCTACCCATGTTTTTTCACTTTTTTCAATCACAGGCAGCTTGGGAACCGTATCTGGATTAATGCCAGAAAATTTATTGCTGATATTCCCTATCCTGATTTGCACAGAGTAATCCTCGCCAACTTCTATATCCATCATCCCGTCCGGTAGCCGCTGAATTAAATCTATCGCTTTCTGCGGTAGGAAAAAACGTTCCGTGCAATCAGAAACGTTAAGCGGCACCTGCATACCATAATTTAAGTTATTCGCTGTTACCATTCCATCAGCCACTAACACACCCTGCAAGCTTTCAATCATGCCGCCTGTAGGGATGATTCCTTTTAACCTTTTCAATTTTTCTGCAAAAAGCTGCTTATCTATTCTCATTATCATACACCCCAATTTTTTTATTGTGTTCTATCGCATTTTTCATGATTTGGTAACATTCATCGCACAAATAACCAAAATTTTCTGTAGGCGTCCCCCTGCCTTTTCTGGATCGTAAATTCTGCATTTGATTTTTCATCTGCTCTTTTCCGCATAGAAAGCAACGGCCTATTAATTTCCCCCTTTTTACTAAACCCATCTTCCTCTCCATCAGCTCTTTCGGCCATTCTTGAATCAAATTCTCGCCATACATCTCTTTCAAGCTATTTTTCAGAAAAACCGGTATATCAAGATCCTTACAGTAAGATAAAATATCGTCTATCCATTCTTTCCTTGGGATTACTTTTCCACCCCGATTGCCAGTTTCAGCGCCTATGATTACCCATTTAGGCAAAGCTGCTGTATTTTGGATAAAACGCTGCTCACCTAATATTGGTTCAATGGATAAAAATGTATTGTAACCAGCGTCATAAAAATATCCTTGCTCTGGGCCAGTCACCGTGGAGCCATACCACATGTTTGATTGTCTAGGTAATCTCCCTGCCGCCGCTAGCTGCGCATATCTCTTGGGGTTTTTTGTCAGAAACAAATAATTGTGAAGCGGATGTTCCTTGCAAGTAGCAAAAACAAGCTCAATCCATCTATCCGGTACCCATTCTCCAAATAAATCAGCCATAGAGCAAACAAATATGTTCTGCCCATTTTTTAATTCATTCAACACTTTCAAACGATAATGATGTAGCGTCGGCAGAAAACCAAATGGAAATGCTAAATGTGTTTGTCCAGACTCAAAAGGCTGCGCCAGTTCCAATAAACCGTTCTCTTTATCTCCAACGCACCGGCTATCCGCCATATTCATCCGGACATCCCCTGCAAACCTTGTCGCAATTTTTCTTGCATAACAATATGGGCAATCATGATAACATCCTGTGACTGGATTCCATGTATAATCAGCCCAATCAATTTTTGTTTTATTCATATATTTCTCCTGCAATCTTTATACTGCTCTCATTTTCCGCTGCCAGGCCGAATAATGATAGTTGTTCTACTTGGTTCTTTTTCTTGCGTTTTTTCTTTTCAACCATTAGTCTAGGCTGTTCTTCTTTTTCCATAGATTCAGGTATAGCCACTGGTTGATTTTCCTCTGATTCTGTTTGCAAAGGCGCTGCTCTTATATTGGTCGCCTCTGTATTACAATGAATCTTTTTCAATGCAGCATACATTGGGCTACTGGCCATTCTATATGCTTCAACCTCTGGCTTTAACACATCGGTTATACCTAACCTTGGCTCCTTCCAATACCATCCTCCAATAAAATACATCGGCGTATACCAGCGTGAATGCTCTTCAGTTGTCAGCGTATTCCCATGAATGATAACTGCCGGAATACCATGTAACGCCAATTGAATATACGTCATACATACGCACTTGAAATCAACATCGATACAAACGGCAATCATCTCTTGCTGATAATTACGCCCCTGTGCCTGTAATGCTTTAGCAGCTGCCAATACCATTGCACCGCTACCACAAGCCGGCTCCATGACAGTGATATATGCTTTTCCGTTGTTCAATTTGTCTGTTCCTATAGCCATTTGAGCCATAGCGTCACAAATATTTTGTGGCGAAAAAAACTGCCCGGCATATTCGTTATGCAAATTTAACTCATGGAACAGCGGCCCTAAAATATCTTGCGGATAGCCTGACTGGGATTCATGCTCCATTATTAAATGGCCGCCAAGCGCCACTATCTGCTCTATTTCTTCACGACTATATTTTTTAACAATCCGCATGTAATCCGCTTCCCGTTTTTTATAGTGGTAAGCATCTACGCTGTTGCTGATAGCATACGCATACATCGCTAAAAAATCTTCAAAAACAGCATGCACACCGTATTTATTTCCTAGCAATTGAAATGCTTTCAGCAGTTCTCCATGTACCCTTTTGGGATTTACTGACATACTCACACCTCCCGGATTCGTATACCATGTACCCATAGCATTAATTTTCGCTTGATTTTATAAACATCTGTCTTTACGCCCTTTGCATCCTCCACAACCAGTTCCCCAGTGGCAGCCATATTATATACAAAATCTGCGATATAGTAGCAAGCCCGTTCCCCTTCCTGTTTTGGGATAAGCTCAAATCTAACTTGTAGCCTCAGACCTTGTATTTCGCCCGCTCGCTGAAGCAATAACAGTTCTGCATATCTCTGCGCCTCATGCTTACTGTCGAAGGTTATCCCGTTAATTTGCACTTTTTGATTGCGGTATTTGCTAGTGGACAATGGCTCCATCCTCTTTTCTTTGAACCTTCGCTCATGTAGTCGTTCCGTAATTTCTCCGCCATTCATAGGCATAAGCATCTTCGATAGACCTAATTCCGCGTTTTTCAAAGTTTCGATAAATGCCGTCAACGTATTTCCAATTAGGCTGACCTGCAGCTGCGGCCTGTTCAAAAGCGTACTCCAGCAACGCCGCTTTCTGCTCATCAAAAACTGCAACAAATTCGCCATCTGGTAACTCCTGCCGATGATAAGCATACTCGAATACACGCCGCACATCATCTACGCATTCCCGTTTTCGACGGTACCGGCCAAAAAGTTCAGCGGTGAATGCCTGCACCCGCTGCAGCTGGTTTTCGGTGGTGGGAATTTCCCCATAGTGAATTATCTGACTGTGTGTTGGACGGTTGTCCGCTGCCTTCGCAGCCTCAACTTCAAGGGACATTGTCAGTTCTTCTGCAGATGGTGCTTCCTCGCTCGCGTGCACGCGCGTTCTTCCTCCACCACCATCACCAGATATATTATTATTATTTATATTCTTGTTATTCTTTAATTCTTCTGTAGTGTTTTTTTGATAATTTTCTGATATTTTTTTGATGTTTTTTTGATAATTTTTTTCCACTTCCTGACCTTGATAAAATCCCCATTTCAATATGGTTATAAGGGTATATTTTGATGTTCTTTTTGTGGCAATCATGCCTTCAACTTCAAGTAAATTTAAGAAAAATTTGACTTTAGAACTCGACCAACCCCAATGCTGTGCCAAATATTTCATCGTGGTAAGTATTTGCCCAGTTTCTACTTTTACGGATTGGCCTGCAATCAATATTTTTCGTTCTTCATAATTGGCTGTAAGTAAAAGTTCCAGCCAAGCTTCCGCTTTACTAAACTTTCGTTCTTCCTGCCATAAAAAATTCTCAAGAATAGAGCGGTGCAACTTAATCCAGCCCTGCTGCATGCACTCACCTCGCCTAACCTACCATTTCTACAGTGTTCAATTTATTAATAAAATAAACTTGTCCCTTCCCTGTGACTTTCGTTGTTCTTGTAATTCTGATTGAACCGTCTGGATTTGTAATTGAACTTTCTTTCACTTCAAACAATCCAAGTTCCATGCTCTTCTGGGTCGGCATGTTCTTGCTGCTGCCCTGTTTCATTAGATAACCATTATCCCGTAAATAAGCAAATAATCGATTTTGGCCCATGTTTATTCCATTCTGCTTCAACAACTTTGCCAAATCACCAACTAAAATAGATGTCTGGCTAGTGCATACTGCGTCTGCAAATAATACTTTGGGTTTATCTGTTTCTATCTTCGCCTGTGCCGCTATACGTTGTTCTCTTTCCTGTTTTAAATCTGTTGCCAAACGAATTAGTATGTCAGGGTCTAGCAACGCCTCTTCCAATTTTTCTGGTGTCATATAAGCGCCATGTTTACGGATTAATGGTAGCACCTCACTGGTTACCCAACGTTTGAATTTTTTCGCTGTCGGAAGTTTGCTGGATAATACCAATGAGTAAATTCCAGATTCGTTGATAACCGTTAATTCTTGACTTCCTCCAAGGGTGTCACATTTCGTTACCCCCTTATCTTCTTCATCAACATGGTCAATAATTGCTTTACGTGAATTGCTATACCCTAGCGCATCTGCTACATCTTTCCCAACAAACCAAGGTTCCCCATTTAATTCTGTTACTCTAATACTTCCAAATTCCGCATTTTCAAAAATCTTTACATCATTCACTATCTTCACGCTCCTTTACACTCTTTATTAAATTCATACAAAGACAATACAATTTCAGAAATAATCTTACTTTGTTTCAAAACCTTATCCAATGCAGCATCTAACACTGCTTCATATTGTCGATAATACGGCTGCAAATCCCCATTCTTAAAAACACCTTCCTCCAATACTAACAGCAAATCACTTGTGCGGTTTAAATCTAATTTAGCAGCTTCTAAATCATCAGCCATCGCAAACCAGTTCATTTCTTCAAACATGATTAATCTCTCCTCTATTACGCCATATTATGGCGTATATTTTACAGTGATTATATGCCATAATATGGCGTATGTCAATAGTAAAATTTCAGGAGGTATTTTATGTTTCCAGATAGATTACGCGCAACCCGTATATCAAGGGGATATACGTTACAAGAAACTGCTGATGCTGTCGGTATCGCTCTACGTTCTTATCAAAAATATGAAAGCGGCCATAGCGAACCCCCTTTTAATTCTCTAATTGCTCTTGCTGACTTTTTAAACGTACCAACTGATTTTCTTCTTGAGCGCGATAGTTACCTGAAATCTCTCGGAGTTTCCGTTGATGTATCTTTAACATGTCCTCCAAGGCGTCCCAAATCTCAAAAGAACCAGTAGATGCGCCTGCCTCTATTTTTTGATAATATCTCAGATTAATATTAAGCCTATCAGCTACTTGCTGTTGTGTCATGCCCGCCTCTTGACGGGCATTTTTTAACACTTCTCTTGCCATGATTCATACCACCTCAAAACGGCAAGTCGTTATCATCAAATATGACCTCTTGGCCTAAGCCCTCATAATTGCTACTGCTGCCGCTATGACTGCCACCGTCAGAATGGCCAGTTCCATTACTAGCTTTATCATTCATGCTCCCAGCACCTCCATTGCCCTATAGCCTACCGCGAAGGATAGGGCAAACAATACCGCCAGTGCTATGATTATCTTTTTCATTCCCCGTTTCCTCTCCTAACGTACAAACCAACTCAGCCATTATTTCTGCTTCAGCAAACCGTCACCTCTACACCGGATAACGCCTGCATTTCACGTTTAAAATCGTCCGCTAGGCTGTTGTGGTCACTTAGATGTAATAAATAAACTTGCCGCAACGTAGGTTGTTGATTTGCTTTTATAAACTCTAATGCTGTATCTATGCTCATATGTGTTTCCAAAACCCGCTCTCGCAAACTATCTGGAATAATCCCATCTACCACATTCTGCCGCATGACAGCTCTGTCATGGTTCGCTTCGATCATAATATACGTAAGACCGGAAAAGCAGTATTTGCAATAAGCCGTATCTGTGATATAGACCAGCTTTTCGCCGGTTTCTCTGCTGGCTACCAGATAGCCATAATTCGTTACATCATGCACCAATTCAAAAGGCATCACAATCAGACTTCCGATCTCAAACTGCTGCTGCGGCTGCACCACTTTAAACCGATGGCCATACGCGCCAATCTCCTGCAAGGTATCAGCAGATAAATATATATCTACGCCGCGCCCTGCCAGCTTTATAGCCGCTTTGCTATGGTCTTTATGGCTGTGGCTGAGCAGACACCCCTTGATTTCATGCAGCTTGTACCTGCATGCTTCCTGTATCTTTTTTAACGGTATCCCAGCGTCCAAAAGGACACTGGTTGCACCGTCATTTACAAAATAAGCGTTCCCATCGCTGCCGGAAGCTATCACTGTAATATCCATTAGAATCCATACTCCCCAAGTTCTGCTTCGGCGTCTAACATCGCCTGAATATCATCGTCAGACATATTCCCATAATAATCTTCGTCATCTTCAACTTCATGGAAATCAGCCTCTAAAATTTCTCCCGTTTCCAGGTCTACATCAACATGAATGTCTAGGGGTTCTTTATTAGCATTTTCTGTGATTTCCTGCTCAACCTCTATTGTTTTCATGTCGCCGGATGACGTTTTTACTCTGTTAATAACCAAATTGCTGTCGTCAGAAGAATTAATTGTCATTTTGCACAACCGATTAATGACCGTCTTTTTTGCCATCTCCTGTGTAAATTTCCCATGTGTTGAATTAGGATTGATGTTTCCATCCTCATCAACTGGTTTTGTTTTCATGCGAGACTGTTTCCACGCCTGTTTCAGCTCAGGCATTGTCATAATCAGGCTTTCTTCTCCACCATCCTTATAAACAATGGTGCCGTAGGCAGCCACAATCTTCCGTTTATCGACATTTTCGAGTTTCTGTTTATGTTTTGTAATAACCGTTTTTCCCCGTCGTTTTTCGTACTCGAACTCATCATCAGCATAAACAACGTCAGCTACAACATCCTGCACATCTGGTTTCACTGTTTTGATAACATGTACTGTACCAAAATAGCTGCGCTGGAATGTCAGCGTTTTTCCATAAACGATGAAATATCCTTGTTTCTTGGAAGGATTAAGACCTTGCACAACCATATCCAGCAAGGCATTGGCGATACTGTCTTTGCTGCAGCAAAGTAATGCCGGTTTATGATCCTTGTCTTCGATATTCTGCAAAATCAACCACGCAGATTTCAAAGCATTCTCCGGACTGTAATTGGGCGGGAAATGGATCTCTCCACTTTCTTGAAACTCTCTAATCCTATTTGCAACAACATCCACCACATCAGTTTTTAAAAGCGCCAATTGGGCCTTATCGTTTGCCATCATCATCACCCTTTCCTATTCTTAGAAATCCATACCTGCATATGTTAATTGTTCTGGAACAACAAACTCTGGAATAATTTCTTGTGGATTTTCTGTGGTTTCCGCTCCACCTTCCACTTCGATCCGCAACACTGTATCGGCAGCACTCACAACCAATTGAATGACCTGGCTGTCAATCTGCGGCAGACTGGTGTAGCTTTCAGCATTATCAATAAATACCGGCAGGCTCATATTCCAGTAGCGGCCCAAAGTATTGATGATTTCTAATCCTGCATACATACGGGAGCCTGTATTAGCCTGATTATACGGTACCAGCATTTGCTCCCCGTCCTGCTCACAAGGTATCATCACTTCACAACATTCGGTATACCCGCCGTTAATCTGCTGTTCAAATAATTTAAACCGCACATGTTGAAAATGACTGTTAAATTGTCTGGTAAGCATTTCAATTTTTGCAGTCATAAATTTATCGCACAGGCTAATCTTATATTCAGCCTGTTCTAAATTGGCTGAAATACGCTGTTCCTCTTCTTCCAGCTCCCCGATCCGGCGCCGGCACTGTTCATTGGCGTCTAATATGAAAAGCTGTTGCTGCAAACTGGTCATCTGCTGTTTTTTCTCTGTAATTTCCCGCATAAGACCATCCAACTGCGCTGCAACTGCCTGATTACCGGAGCGCAGTTGTTCCTCAGTATCTTTCATCTGGTTTTGTATCGACTGATAGACTTCGCTATTTTCAAATTTAGGAGTAAATTTCTGCTGCTCTTGCAGCTTTTCGATCTGCTCTCCACCGGTCGTGATCGCTTTTTCCATTTCTTCAATTTCCGCCTGTTTTGCGGCCATCTTCTGATGCACCGCCGCAATCATGTCCTTGTTACAATGCTCTTTCCCGTATTGGTTCAATCGTTCCAGCTTCTGGCTCTTATCCAGATGAAACTTCCGCTTTGCTGCCTCCACTTTTTCTGTTGGCAGTTCCTGGCCGCAGGTAGGACAAATCGTGCTGCCTGTCCACTGCTCCTGCTGCACCGTGTTATATTCACGGGCTGTTCTCTCTCTATCCTCATTCAGCCGCTTTTCTTCCAACGCCAGACTGTGATATTCCCGTTGTAACCGTTCCAAATCAATCTTATGGGCTGATACACTACTGCGTAGCTTTGAAAGCTGCTCAGCATAATTGTCTGGATTGTCAGTTATAAATTTCAGCCGTTCTTCTGCCAATCTGGTCTGCAGCTCTACCAATCGCGCTTTGCTTTCAGCAACAGCATTCGGTACCGATATCTGCTGCTTTTCTTCTTCCAGACCGCTCATCATCTGCTGCAGCACTTCAATTTGTTGTTCTAAATCGTTTCTTGCATACTCTACCGGGCGGAGCCGTTTCGTTGTTTCATCAATCCGCACCGGGATATCCTCTAAATCCTTCAGCAGCTTGCGCCGTTCTTCTTTGGCCACTTTCAACAGTTGCTCGGTAGTATACCGAGTGCCGTACTGCATGAGATAATCTCTTAGCGGCGCCAATTCCTGCTGACTGCTGATAATATCATCGTCAGATAATGCACCGCCTACCACATCCAGCATGATTTCACGCCGCTTTTGCCATGAAAGCGCTGCTGCAAAATAATCAGGCATAGTCAGTATTTTCAGTTTTTCTTCGTCGCAGATAGACTTTACCGTCGCGTCATACTCTTTCGCTTTGGCCGGTACGCCGTTAATGTAATACTCTGTTGTGTTACCCTCAAACACGACATCGCCGGTGCCCTGTTTTTTCGTATGTTTTTCTGATAAGATGCGGGCCAGCGTTAGCCGACTGCCATCATCCAGCAAAAAGACCCCTTCCACGCCATGGTCCAGATGGTGCTTTTCCTGACCGGCGCCATCCAACGTCTTCGGCGAAAAATTCTTCTCTCCGGTGGCAGATTTGCCGAATAACAGCCAGGTATATGCATTATAAACCGTTGTCTTGCCTGTGCTGTTTCTGCCGTAAATGGCGGCATTTCTGCCCTCTGGCGTAAATTCTAAATGCTTGGCAGCGCGAAAATTATCTAATGTCAGTTTCAGTAATTTCATCTTCCTTTGCCTCCTTCATACGATCAAAGAGTCCAATTTTATTTGCAAATACAAGTACAGCGTCTACTAAAAGATACAGGTCTCTACCACCCATACCAACCATATGTGTTTCCATCTTTACCGCGAGTTCCCCATCCTCTTCTGTCTCTTCGATGTTGGCCACAAAGCCTTTAGCAATCACATACTCTGTGCCGTTATCATAATAAACTACGATTTTTGTAATATCCGAGTCAACTGCTATACGTTCGCTCATAACAATACCCACCCTTCCGTTATAATTATTGTGGAAAAACAATCAATTTGATTGCAGTTCTTTCTTTTCCATCGATCTCCAAGTCGCAAAACGCTGGAACACAAACTAAATTAATGCCGCTGGGCGCTACAAAACCTCGTGCAATCGCCACTGCTTTTACTGCCTGATTCAGGGCTCCTGCGCCAATAGCTTGCAGCTCTGCGCTGCTCTGCTCCCGAATCACACCAGCTAAGGCCCCTGCTACAGAATTTGGATTAGATTTTGCCGATATTTTCAAAATGTCCATAATGATTTCTCCTTCATTTGATTTATTTTTTACTTTCTGATATACTAATTATGGCAGTTTTTAACTGCTCTCATTCGAAAGACTCTATTCAGAATCCGCTGCCAGGCTATTTTCTTGAATGGGGTCTTTCCCTGTTTCAACACCAACTTCACATTCCTTCACCTCCTTTATAAATTCAAAAATATTCATATTTTTCTGGCGGCTTCTTGGCTTTCGTTCGCTTTTAGAACTTCTGCTATTTGCCCGCAGCACGCCTTGTTTTCCAATTTTTCTTCCTGTAGTCTTTTCAAAACAAGTTCTACCGAAGAAGCCAATGCCGATACTGTTCGGGTCTCGCAGAACCCTGTGGCATCTTCTGCACCGTGGAATTGTCATGTACTACACCTTCTTTTTGAACTGGTTCGTACCAGTCAGTTTGCACGAAACTCCAAATCAACAATGTCGCTGCAGGCACAATCAATACAAACGCTTGGCCAGCTGAAAATGCGCCACCTTCTAACCCACAGGCTATAACCAAACAAATTAACATACTAATTAAACATAACGGTTTGTGACTCATTCCTTTCCACCTTCTATCTGACTGAATATCCAATACCTGCCCCTTTCTAGAGTTCCCCCTCTGCTGGGGCATTTTCTTTTGCTTCCAGCTCAGCCAATAAACTTTGCTGCAGCCCGTCTATTTCACAGAGCTTATCCTGCAAAACATTCAGAATTGTTCGTGTTCTGCTAGTGCATTCTAAGCCATCGACATCCTCCACCGCATAATCCAGCAAATCCTGCGCTATATGCGTTTCTCTTCTGATTTTTTGCAATCTAGCTATTACGCCTGCCATCTTCTTCACCACCTTCCGCTGGCTCGTAAATATTCAACTGCACAAAGCTCCACACTAGCAGCACGCTTGTTGGCACCATCACTGCGATGGCCTGTCCAAAGGATAGCGCACCGCCTTCCAACGCTATGGCTGCAAGTGTTGCGGCTATGAGGCTGGCTATAAATAATGGTTTAGGATTCATCTGCTGCCTCCCATTGGCAGCCTTCGCAACTGCCTTTCCCATCTGTCTGGCAAAGTATCTTTATACACTTGCTACAGCGCTCCGTCCATATTTTCAAACTATTGTTATTTTTGGAATGCTTGCAAGTGTCACAGCTTTCATCCTCGCCAATTTGGCATTTATACCGTTCCACGCTTCTTCCACACCTTTCGTTTCGAGCATTCAGGGCAAATATATCCTGCCCTCGCAACCGTCTGATAGACGCTAACAAACCATGTTCTATGGCATATTTGACATACTTTTTGATGTGCTGCTCGTTTCATAGACGACATTTCGTTTCACCCCTAAAACATGGCCCGTTGTAAATCCACTGGCCGTGCTCGTTTTGAGAAAAGGTGAGGTATGTTTCACGCCACTCGCCATTTTCGTCCTCAAAAAAACTATGCGGTTCTCCCATTTGTACATAGCCGGCTTGTAAACTAGCAGGCATAATAACGTTAATAAAATAATCTACGATTGCCTTGTCTACTTCTTCACCTGGCATTGCAATGTCAGTAAAACTCCTTCCCGTCGCCACCCACAAATCAAATGTGAGCATCAAATCACCTTCTTTCCTGTCTTAGCTGCCGTTGTTTCTGGAATGTAATCTTCTAACATGAATTTTTCATGCACCAGTTTTTTCGATACAAGACCGGGTTTTGGAGATAAATACCCTCTCTCCTCCAATTCTTTATTGAGATTTCTGATGTGCAGATACGCTGCACTTTTTGAAATACCTAACAACTCGGCAAGTTCCTGCGCATCATAAAACGCTGTATTAGCTGGCATTGTTATCACCCCCTATATTGTTCTTTTCGGCCCACAGCCGCAGTTCTGCTCCCGTTTTTGCCAAGCCTTCCAGATAAGCAATAACCCGAAACAAATCTTCTTTTTCGCATTCCTCGATAATGCCATCTTCCGTTATTTGCAACAAAACGTCTTTGATTGTTGCTCCTTTGTTTAATGCTGCCAAAACCTTAACCGTCAGCCGGTCTAGGTCCGCAACGTCTAATTTAGGTGTATTTCTACAACCAATAGGACATTGGTTTACGCAATAATCATTGAGCAGCTCAGGCGCATTATATAAGTCGGCCATCTTAATCACATTGGCGACAGGCACCATTTTCGTAACCCCTAGCTCGTAATCTGATAACGTTGATACCGATAATCCTAACAATTCCGCTGCACCTTCCCTGCTTGACAGTCGTCCGTTCCAGTTCGCAGCTTCTTTCCTGCAGCAATAGTAAATATTGTCCGCCGCTTTTGTTGGATTTGCTCCCATAATTACCACCTCATTTATCCAGCCATTTGCTATTTATTTGTTATTCAAAATGCGATACTATTTAGGTAAGATTTACTCCCCATTTACCCACGGAAAAACTAGCTGGTTTTCGTCGGCTTCGCCATTACTCTCCCCCTCAAGCGGAGCCGACTCTCTTACTTGCGCTTGATAGGACTTGCATAATGCCATTATTTTATTGATCGTTACCGTGCTTAATAAATTTTGCTGCCCAAAAATCGTGAACTCCGGATAGATGATGAAGGATAAAGAATCTAATTCCCGACCATCCCGCGCGAAAAATTTCTTGTGGCTTATTATGCAAGGAATTGTGCATTTCAGGCAATTTTCTGTATAGCTAACTGCTTTTGCAACATTCGCAACCGCTCTAATCCCTACGCTGGAAAGCGTTACTCCCTGATTATTTTTCAAAGCTGCAATGATTCGTTGCGCCAGCAATACAGGATTATCATCTGCTTTAACTGCAATGTCTGTGTAGAATTTGAAATTTTCTGCATTCTCTGCATTTTCTGTAGAATCTGCACCTTTGCATTCATCAGCCGGCAATGCTATTGTCTCTGGAACTGCTTTTTCCTCCTCTTCGCATTCTCGCCGCTCGGCTTCTTCTAAGTATTCTTCATAGTCCAAATTGCTGATACGGACTTTCTTGCCGTTCTCATCTACCCGATAGCAGCGGCCCGTTTTTTCATACCTAATAAATTCCGTATCTCCCAACATAAAATGATTTTGGTTAATAGCCATCCTTGCTCTCCTTTCTATCCCTAAAAATCCACCAGCTATCTATATTGACCTTCTGGATAATACCGGCATCTTCTACCGCTTCAATAGCGCCGCAGGCTTGACACACATAAACATCTGCTCGGCGGGATAAGCACAACTCCTTTGCTCTTGTGCCTTTAGCTAATAATTCACCGCACCGAGGACAGTGCGTAAAAACACCTGCGCCCTGCTGCTGCAATAAATCAGCTAGAATTTTTTCCTGCTGCTGGTCCAGTTTCATCTAAAATCACCTCTTTCGAGTTTCCGGCTACAATCTAATACAGAAACATCTTCAAAATATCCTGAATCATCATTACGCCTGAATCGCCCCATACACTACGCTCTTTCGTACCGCCGCCTAAAAAAGTGGCAACTACAACTTCTCTAACGGGCTTGTACTCCAGCGAAACCAATCCATCTGCGGCCCGTGTTGCTTGTAATGTAGGCAAAAGCAATTCACAAATTTTCTGCTTGTTTTCCAACTTCACTCACTTCCTTTGCATTAACTAAAATATCTACATCCAAGGCTTTGGCGATTCTTATTACCATATCTTCATTGCTCATTCTTTGAATCGTTCCTATCCCAACCAAAGTATTCAAATCCACACCTAACGCATTTGCCAACTTTATAGCTGTATCTACAGATGGATTCTTTTCTCCAATTTCGATATAAGATATTGTCGATTGTTGTACTCCCGCCAGCTTCGATAAATCATATTGAGAAAGTCGCTGTTCTTCTCGAAGCTGTTTTACTCTCATTCCAATGTCCATTTAATCACCCTTTCGATTACTATATCTCTAATTGCTTTATTAGTCAAGTCTCTTTTGTTATATAATATCATTAAATCGATTGATTTTAGGAGGTATTTTCATTATGAATAATTGGGACGATATGTCTATCGCTGAAAAAATAAAACATGCACGCGAATCAATGGGATACAGTCAAGGACAACTAGCTAAAGAATGTGGCCTTGCTCAATCTTCAATTAGCTATATTGAATCAGGGAACAAACGCCCTAATATAGAAACCGTTTCGGTCATCGCTAAAGCTTTAGATTTGCCCGTTTCTTACTTACTTGATAATCAAGCAGTAGATGGCACTCTACCACCTAATCTTGCTGAACTGGTACGTTGTGCCTCTACATTATCAGGGGATAGAATTGAACTCTTAATAAAAATCGCTAAAGGACTAAAAAATGAAAATATTCGACTTTAACAATTTCACTTTATCCTGCAAATTCAGTAGAGCACGTTTCTCTTTAGCAATCAGATGATAGCACTGCATTTCTATTTGACTATGATTCAAATTAATCTGTAATAATAGAAAATAAAGCAGCGCTATAAGTAAAACAATTTTCATGACACATTTCTCCCGATTAAATCAGTCCAGAGCTTTTTCTGAATCTTTTGTTTCATAAAATTGGGGCCACTTGTAATTTTAAATTGCGAAAGACAATCTATAATTGTTTTTCAGATAAAAAAATTTTATTTACCGGCATTTCAAAAAATGCAGAAAATTTCAATGCCGTTTCTAAACTGGGACTATTTTGTCCATTTTCTATCAAACTATATGCTTGCTGGCTTATACCAACCGCATTTGCCACTTGAGTTTGTGTCAGAGATTTACTTTCCCTTAATTCTTTTAAGATATTCATTCTTTCACATCCTTTCGCTTTTTGATAAACAAGTATTACTTGTTTATATGATAGACAATTATTAATTGTTTGTCAAGGAAAAATTGTTAAAAATCCGATTATTTCTTGTTTTGCATTTACTTTAACAATCATTAATTGTATATTATGGTTAATACGGGTTCTGTAAAGAAGGTATGAAAGAAAATAACCATGAATAGCGTGGGAGTAAGATTCATTTAGGGAGATAAAGGCCAAGACTGCAAAGCTTTGATATAAAGGGCTTTCATGACTTTTTTCCCTAACAACCTAACAGAACCTTAATACGCAATAGGAGGGCTTTTAATGTTAAGCATCCGTTTAAAAGAATTGAGAAAAGAATTTAATTACACTCAAGAAGATATAGCCAAAAAAATTGGTATAACAAAAAGTGCATATGGATATTACGAACAAGAGAAAACTGTACCAGATGCATATACACTAGAAAAATTAGCTGATATATTTAATGTTTCTACAGATTATTTACTGGGACATAATACTGTAAATGTTCAATTTTCTCTTTCTGCCAAAGACGGAAATTCAATTATTAGACAAGCATTAAAAGATACCGGCCTGCTAGACCAAAACGGAGAATTATCAGAGGAAGGCGGTAAATTAATTGCAGATTTTATTCGCAACAATGCATCTTTGCTAAAAGCAATGCTACAAAAATCCAATCAAAAAGAAAGATGAAAGCAAATGAAGAATAATAAATCAACTAATACATTTGTTCCAGGCGCTGCTACAAATCTTGGGAAACGAATACGAAGATTACGAGAAGAAAAAGACTTATCACAAGCAGAACTAGGTAAACTCCTAAACATTAGTAGTGCTTCCTTATCACAATATGAACGGGGTATGCGAAATCCTGATTATGAGACATTGATAAAAATAGCCAACTATTTCAATGTCACCACCGATTATCTATTGGAGCACAATACAGAAAACACTCAAATACCTCTTATAATTGAAGATGGAAACGCAATCATTCAACAAGCCTTAAAAGATACTGGTCTATTAGATACGGATGGCTCGCTATCTGACGATGGGGGGAAGATTATTGCAGATTTTATCCGTAATAATGCTACTATGTTGAAAAATCTTTTACTATCTACAAAAAAAGATAAAGACGATTTAATTTTGTCTACTCTTAAAGACACCGGTTTGATTGAAAAAAATGGAGAATTGCCGGAAGAAAATGAACGTATTGTTGCACAACTCATTCGTGGCAATGCAGATATGTTAAAAAATATGCTGCAATTATCAAAACAGGATGAAAAATAAACTACGTCTTCCGATTGAATCAGCCCAGGGCTTTTTCTAAATCTTTTGTTTCATAAAGTTTATTCCAATCGAAATCCCGATTTTTCTGCGTTATTTACGTCTAAGTCTTTTTTCACTTTTTTCTAAATGAGGTGTTGCTCATGAAAAATCTACGTAAGCTACGCAATAATAAAAAAATATCAATGAAAGAATTGGGTTCTCTTATTGGTGTTTCAGAAAGCACAATTTCTCTCTACGAAAATGGAAAACGACAGCCGGATTTTCTTACCCTTATCAATATTGCTGATTTTTTTGACGTGAGTATTGATTATCTATTAGGTAGGGAAGATAGGCAAAAAGAAGAACCTTTGCTGCCAAATGAAGGTGATGAGTTAATTAAGCAAGCACTAAAAGATACTGGACTACTGGACCAAAACGGGGCATTATCAGAGAAAGGAGACAAAATAATCGCTAAATTTCTACGTGACAACGCCGATACATTAAAAATTATGCTGCAATTATCGAAACAGGAGAGTTAAAGCTACTTATACTAACATTCAATGCAAAAAACTATTATAGACTTTTCTGAAAGTTGGTATTGTTTATGTTCTACAATATTTATGTTTTGCTTTGTAAAGATATAGGAAAGAAGCCAAGTGCCGTTGCTCAGGAACTCGGCATTAATAAATCCAACGTAACAAATTGGAAAAATAATGGTTGTACTCCTCGAGGAGCAACCTTGACAAAAATAGCCGATTATTTTGGCGTTTCAGCTGATTTTTTGCTAGGCAATGAAATAAGTGATTCTTTCCCTGAACAAAAACAGATGAAACTTGGCAATAATATTGCAAAATTACGAGGTACGTTAGGGTTAAGTCAGAGAAATTTGGCTGATATTTTAAACGTCAGCAGCGGTGCTGTTGCTATGTGGGAAACTAATAAACGACAACCGGATATTTCAACGCTCGTTCGCATAGCTGATTTTTTTGATACTTCCACGGACTCTTTGCTTGGACGTAATGCACAAAAGTCCCTGTCGGCTAATGAAGGTAATAAATTAATTAGACAAACATTAAAAGATACTGGTCTGCTAGAACAGAACGGGGAACTATCAGAGGAAGGAGGAAGAGTAATAGCCAAATTTCTACGTGACAACGCCGATACATTAAAAATTATGTTGCAATTATCGAAACAGGAGGAGAAGTAAACTATTAATGATGGGCTACAGGAAGCTTTGAAAAAGCTCTACAAGTAAAAATGCAGAACCTGCTTTTCCTGCAGGACCTGCTAAGTATTATTTGATATTCAATTTTATTTTAGCTTTTTATCTTAATAAATAGGCGGCTTCTCCCTTTTTTGCAGGAAACGCCGCCCTTTTCTAACTCAAATTAATTCAGTTTTTATCTGTTTCCAAAGCGGCTAAATAATGCAGCAGCTCAGACAACAAAATTGCCAATTCAGCTTCTGTTAGATAATCGTTCTGGATAATGCCCAGTTCCCTACATATCTCAACAATTCTCGTATAAGCGTCTTTCATCGTGTAGCTCCCCTTTCCTCTAATCTACACGCGCGCGTTAGGTACTATTATACATAGATTTTTGTAAAAATCAGAAGAAAGTTAAATTATCTCGAATAAAGCAGGTGATAATCATGCCAGCATACAAGGATGAAAAAAATAACACATGGTATTGTCAATTTTATTATAAGGACTGGACTGGCGAACGAAAGCAAAAACGGAAACGAGGATTTGCAAAGAAACGCGAGGCCGAGCAGTGGGAAGCAGATTTTAAAACACAATACGATTTTTCTGATAAGAAAAAAATTCAACAATGCAGCAACATGCCGTTCTCATCCTTCGTCCAAATATACTTTGATGAAGTATCAGTTCGCAAAACTACTAAAAAAAATAAGGAAACAATACTGAATGCACAAATTTTACCTTATTTTCGGAACCTGCAGATGGATGAAATTACGCCGGCACATATTGCCCGCTGGCAGCGAGAAATTAAAGGGAAAGGCTACTCGCAAACCTATTTACGCACAATCAACAGCCAATTAAAAGCATTATTCCACTACGCAGAACGCTATTATGGGCTGAAAGATAACCCTTGCAAGGCCGTGTCGCCCATGGGAAAATCAAAACCTTCGGCTGAAATGCTCTTTTGGACTCTGGAAGAATATGAAAAAGTATTGGCTGCTATACCTGAAAATGATTATCGGTTTAAATTGATTTTGCAAACACTATTCTGGTCCGGCTGCCGGATTGAGGAATTGCTAGCTTTGAAACCAGATGACTTGGAGCAAAAAGATATAATCAGAATTGACCAGGGGTATAATGTCATAGATAATGAAGAAATTTTCGATGTTCCTAAAAGCGGGGATAAGCGTTGCATCATGCTTCCGGATTTTGTTTATAACGACATAAAAAATTATGTTAATAGTATTTACGGAATCGGTAACGACGATAGAATTTTTATGATTAGCAAATCCAGAGTAAACAAAAAATTGAAGACTTATGCCGAAAAAGCAGGAGTAAAGCCTATTAGGGTGCATGATCTTCGTCATTCTCACGCAGCCTATCTAATTGACCAGGACGTAAATATCATGGTCATATCTAAACGTCTTGGCCACTCCAATCCATCTATTACTTGGAATGTATATGGCCACCTATATCCAGGCCGAGAAAAAGATACAATTAAAGAAATTGCACAAAAGTACCAAGAAGATAAAACAAATAAAGAAAACAGCACAAATAATATATACACAGAAAATACATGAAAACACGCAAAATAAAAGGGGTTGCATAACGCTCCCCCTTTTATAATGTCATTTTAATGTCAAAGCTCTGTTTGCAAGATTAATTTTTCGCTCAACCAATATGGTTTGAGCTGTTTACATCACTATTCAAACTCTATCGTAGCTGGCGGTTTGCCGGTGCAGTCGTACAGAACGCGGTTTACGCCTTTGACTTCGTTTACAATTCTATTTGTTACTTTCTTCAACACTTCCCATGGCATTTCAAAGGAGTCGGCGGTCATAAAATCGGAGGTTTCTACTGCCCGCAGGGCCACGGCGTAATCATAGGTGCGGAAATCGCCCATAACGCCTACGGAGCGCATATTGGTCAGCGCTGCAAAATATTGACCAATTCCACGGGACAATCCGGCTTTGTCCACTTCTTCCCGATAGATGGCATCGGCGTCCTGCAGAATTTTTATTTTTTCTTCGGTCACTTCGCCGATAATACGGATAGCCAGTCCTGGACCAGGGAATGGCTGACGATACACCAGATATTCAGGAATGCCCAATTCCAAACCGGCTTTGCGCACTTCATCTTTAAACAATAACCGCAATGGCTCGATAATTTCTTTAAAATCAACATAATCGGGCAGCCCGCCCACATTGTGATGAGACTTGATGACTGCCGATTTTCCCAAACCGCTTTCAATCACATCTGGATAAATAGTGCCCTGCACCAGAAAATCTACGGCGCCGA
>CABUKW010000006.1 GCA_902492275.1 uncultured Peptococcaceae bacterium | reverse complement strand
ATGTATTTTTTATGCCAGAAACCTATGACATTTAAGATGTAAAAAGGTGCAAAAATGATTGTTTCTGGGAGTTTCAGGTCGATTTTTTACCGCAGGGGGGAGAAAGGAGGGAGCGTGATGCAGTCGGAAAATTGGATTCCAGAGAAGGAGCGGCCTTCGTTTGTCACAGCCGATTTGCCGGAAAACAGCCGCACTTTTATGCTGCGGGTGCAGAAGCAATCGGATGGGCAGATGGGCGGCAGTATTCATAATTTATATTTGGAGCAGGCGCAGCCTTTTTGTGGGTTAGCGGAAGCTATTTTACAGATGGACGCTATGATGGACGCTTGGGATTGTCCGCAGACCTCTGCGGAGCATAGGAGTTTTCAGGCGCCAAATCGGGAACTGAAAAATGATACGGCGGCACAACGGGCCGTCTATGATCAGTGGCTGCAGGGAGGAACCAAGGTGGTGCAGCAGTATTGGCGGGCCCAATCGTTGGAAGAAGAAATTCCATACACAGGGGAAACCTTTTACATTCATGTG
This sequence comes from uncultured Peptococcaceae bacterium, assembly GCA_902492275.1. Taxonomy (GTDB): domain Bacteria; phylum Bacillota; class Peptococcia; order Peptococcales; family Peptococcaceae; genus UBA7185. The sequence continues at coordinate 47,702 of CABUKW010000006.1, read as the reverse complement.
CGGTTTCGGCAGCATAGCAGCTGGCAGGGAGAGGTATCCTGGAAACGGGGTAAAAAGAAAGTAGCCTTTCGCAGTGTGCTGGAGCTGCTGCATTTGCTGTATTCGGCGCTGGATGAAAAATAGGCAGAAGTTTAATGAGGGGGAAACAAATTTTATTTAGGAGAGGGATAAGATGCATAATAAAATATGGCAAAAGAAGATAGCCGTTTTCCTGGTGATTGCGATGGTGCTGTCCTTTATGCCGCTGGCGTGGGCCAATACGGGGGATACGATGACAGGCGGCGGAAGTACGACGGTGAGCAGTCCTTCTGCGCTGCAGTGGTCAGACGACACCGTTGCGGTGATGGATTCTACCACGTATAGTTCCTTGCAGCTGGCAATCAATGCAATTCCTGCAAATGGTTCTGGTACGATTAAAATTGTAAAGGATATAGAGATCAATCAGGTAATCAACATCTACAATGGGAGAGATGTAACATTGCTCTCAGAAGGAGCCCATACCATCACATTCGATGTCGACTACACGGGCATTGCCGAAGGTGAACAAAAATGCTTCAATGTTGGAAGCACAGCATCAGCAGGCGGAAGCTCTCTGACCATTGGCGCACTGGACGATACCGAAAATGTTTTGACAATCACAAGCAAGAAAGCTTGTAAAAGCATTGTTTCTGTATGGAGTACAGATACTACTGCAGCGGAGAATCGGTCAAGGTTTGTTTTAAACAGCGGAACCTTGAAAATGGCTGCTGGTGCAACTGCAACGGCGATTGTAGGGATGTCGCAAGCAATTTTTGAAATGCATGGCGGCGTATTGGAAAATCATGCAGATGGTCGCGGATTGTATGTTGCGTGGTCTTCAAACGCCGTTATGGACGGCGGAACCATAACAAACTGTGTTACAACTGAAGGCGGCGGTGGCGTTCTTCTCACAGGAAATTCTACCTTTGAAATGAATGACGGTGCAATCACAGATTGCCAGGCAAAAACAGGCAGCGCCGTTTATGTGAATAACGACTGCACATTTACCATGAACGGCGGCGTGATAGCGGACAATATAGCGCAAGATGCAGGGAAAAGCGTCTGGGGAGATACTAATGCTGTAATCCATCACAATGGCGGCACAATTAGGGAATCTGACACAGTCGCTGTGCTCACAACGGGAGATAAGGGTGTCGGATACGCTTCTTTCACAAAAGCAGTTGAGGCAATTCCTGCAGACAGTGAGGCTACTATTACGATTGTGCAGAATATAATGGTAGATCGGGTAATCAACATCGACCATGGAAGAGATGTAACCTTGCTCTCAGAAGGAGCCCATACCATCACATTCGATGTCGACTACACGAACATTGCCGAGGGCGACCAAAAATGCTTCAACGTTGGAAGCTGGCAAAACGCAGGCGGAAGCTCTCTGACCATTGGCGCACTGGACGATACCGAAAATGTTTTGACAATCAAAAACAAGAAATCTTGTAACAGCGGCGTTGTTTCTGTGTGGAGTACAGCGGATACTGCAGCGGAGAATCGGTCAAGGTTCGTTTTAAACAGCGGAACCTTGGAAATGGGTGCTGGTGCAACTGCAAAAGTGATTGTAGGGCTATCCTATGCAGATTTTGAAATACATGGCGGAACGATACAGAACAACAAAAATGAAATTGATGATCAAAATGGTTTTAGAGGCGGCGTCGGTGTTGTAAACACGACTGCCGAGATAACAGGCGGTACGATCCAAAATTGCTCTGCTGTAAACGGTGGCGGCCTATACGTAGGCGGCGCTTCTTCCGTTGCGATCAGCGGCAGTGCAAGCATAAAGGATTGTGCTGCATATCAAGGCGGCGGAATTTATGTAGCACAGGATTCTGATTGTCAAATCACTATGGATGGCGGCGTGATAGAAGATTGCACAGCCCAGCAAGATGGGGGAGGCGTGTATTATGCAGCCAACAACACATTTACCATGAACAACGGAACTATTTCAGGGAATGAAGCTTCTCGCGGCGGCGGTATTTATGTAGCCAAACAAGGCGAACTTGCCATGAACGAGGGAAAGATTGAAAAAAATACAGCCACTTATCAAGGCGGCGGTGTTTATGTGGAGGCAAATAAGTTTTCCATGCATGACGGAGCTATTGCTGAGAATAAATCTGGCAGCGGCGGGGGCGCTGGGATCTGTTTAGGAGAAGGTACCACCTTTAGCATGGATGGCGGCGAAATTTTCAACAATACAGCTCACGGCTGCGGTGCAGGCATCTATATGGACAGCAAGGCAAATGCTGAAATATCGGCAGGCGCTATCACTGGAAATAAATCTGAATGCAATGTGGGTTTTGGCGGCGGTATCTATATCCATAAGGAAGCAGAACTCCAGCTTTACAATGCCGTCATCAAGGAAAACACTGCGTCTGCCTTAGGCGGCGGTCTGTGGACCTGCAACACGGGTGATATCAAAATCTATATCACAGACGGCGGCGCAGTCTATGACAACAACGCTGCAGCGGCTGACGGAAAAAGCAGCGAGCAAGCCGGTGATGATATTTCTCATTTTAATTATCTGCCAAGTGATCCATTGGGTAGCCTAACAGAAGGTATGAACGGTCATCTGACGCTGTATAAGCGCATGCTGGGCGGCGGCCTGAACCAGTATTACAAAGACGGCGGTGTGACGTTGTATCTTGGAAATCCTGCGCCTGATAAAGGTGAAGACAGAGGAGCGGGAACAGGCGCTCCAGACCCAAAAGCCAAGCGCTACAGCGAAACCTATCAGGATCCTTACACAGATACTATCGACAAAAATGAACGGGTTACGCTGAAAAACGTTGTGTCGGCGGAAGCAAAGGAAGCAGCTATGACTCAAGCAAAAGTGATTATTTCCGGCAACAGCGCTTCTCGCGGAGGCGGTATCGGCACCAACGGCAATCTGATTATCGGAACGCCGGAAAATCAGCTATATACGGTAAGCATTCAAAAAGAATGGAGCGATACTACGCCTGCAGACAAAAAAACAGAGGTAACGGTATGGCTGTTAGTCAATGATCAGGAAATCGGCTCGGCAAAGCTGAATGCAAGCAATGGCTGGAAAGCCGACTTTACAGGCTTGACTGATGATCCTAAAGATGTGACCTATTCTGTCAAAGAAGATGATATGAGCGGCTTTACAGCAAAAGTTGGGGAACCGAAAAGAGAAAGCAACAAGATTAGCTTTGCCATAACCAATACATGGGCAACGGGCGATTTGACTGTTTCCAAAACAGTGTCCGGCAGCGGGGCAGACAAATCGAAAGCGTTTACCTTTACAGTAATCCTTTCGGACAAGGCTATAAACAAAACCTATGGAGATATGACGTTTGAAAACGGTGTTGCAAACTTTACGCTGAAGCATGGGGAAAGCAAAACGGCAGCAGGACTTCCAGCAGGTGTGAACTACACGGTAACCGAGAGCAATAACAGCGGTTATACTGTCACAATGAATGTTGACGGCACGGTCAAAGAAGAAGCGGAAGGAACCATTCCGGCCAATGCTGCTTCCGAAGTCCTATTCAACAACGATAAAGGAAGCTCCGGCGGCGGAGGCGGCAGTTCTGATAATACCAGTTTGACCGTCCGCAAGGTTTGGGTAACCGATGACGGCGGTACAGCGGCCGATTCGGTGAAGGTCCAGCTTTTGCAGAACGGCAGCGTTTATGACACGGTGACGCTGAATGCACGCAACAACTGGAGCTATACGTGGTATAACCTGGGCGATTCTGATACATGGACCGTAAAGGAAGCAGCCGTACCGGCAGGCTTTATCTCTACCGTATCGGGCAGCGGTACGGTGTGGACCATCACCAATGATGATGTGCCAACTGATACGCCGGAAGAGCCAACTACACCGGAAGAACCTGATATGCCGGATGAGCCAACTGTACCGAGTGAACCAGGCACGCCAGAGGAACCCAATTTACCGAGTGAGCCGGGGAATCCAGATGATCCCGAATACGGGCTGGATGATCCAGACGTTCCGAAAGGCGGAGCAGAGGCACCGGAGGATGGCACAACATCTGACGGAGCGCCAAAAACCGGCGACACAGCGCCAACCGCAGTTTTTGCAGTATTGTTGTTGGCAGCGGCAGGCGGTTTCGCAATTACCAGAAGAAAAAGAAATTAGTAATCTTTAAAGCAGCCCGACAAGAAATCGGACAAGCCTTAGATTAACCGCAAGTGAAGATATAAAAATCAAGAAGAAAAAGAAACAGACAGCGCTTTCCAAGAGGTAAAGGAAAGCGCTGTTTGTTCTTTATGCAAAATTATGGGTGATAATAATCTGACAATGTTTTTATGATATTTTGTGCCAGACTAAAGCATGTTGAGCCGAAAAACATCCCTGACTTACGGTCAGCGGTGCGATTTCGGCGCAAAACTTGCTGGCCTTTTTCGCCTCTGGCGTCGTTGTTTTGTCATGCTGAGCCTGTCGAAGCATCTTCCAAGGGATAGAACCGCTTTGTCACCCTGAGCTTGTCGAAGGGTCTTCCAAAGCCTAATACCGGAGGGAAGATCCTTCGCTTCGCTCAGGATGACAAAAAGGGGCGCTGGATGACCAAAAGGGCACTTGCTGCCGTCCTATGGTTTTAAACTCCCCGCTACCTTTGCCCAAATTCCGACTTGCGTCCCACGCCTTTCTGGTGGGGCGGACTGTGACGCAGCTTGTGCAAAGCGTGCTGAACGCCAGTTCAATAAAGCTGCACAAGCAAGGAACTGTCCGATGCCCGACGTTTGAAGCGCGTTTAAAGCACGCTTTTTTGTGCGAATGCGCGAATGGTTGGGTCCACGGAGGGATCGGGCAAAGTGTAGCAAAAAACTTAAATATCTAACGCAGCATGGTAGCCCTGATAAACGGCGGCGGTGATATTGGCGACTTTGCCGCAATCGCCGATAACGGCCACATAGGGCGCGCTGTTCCGTAAAGCGTCGACCGCAGCCTTATTTGGCTTTTGTCCCAGGGCGCAGATAACGGTGGAGCCTGCCACGAAAACGTTTTTTCCGTCGGCATCGACGCAATGCACGCCGTCGGCGGTAATTTGTCTGCCAGTATGCTGGGTGTAGACCTGAATGTTTTGCGCTGCAATTTCTTTTAACAGCAGCGGGCGGTGCCGAATGTTGGCGTCGGGGGCCAGCTCGCCGCGCATTTCGATGAGGCTAACCTGCTTGCCTTCCCGAGCCAGATGAATGGCTGTTTCGCAGCCGGCCAACCCGCCGCCTAGCACAACAACTGTATCGCCGACCTGGTCTTGCTGCTGATAATAATTGTTCACCAAAATCACATTGTCGCCTTGCAAACCGGGGATCGGCGGCTGCACAGGCAGAGAACCGACAGCGATAATCAGGGCGTCGGGCTGGATTGCAGCTACCAATTCGGGCGTTACTTCTGTGTTCAGACGGATTTCCGCGCCGGCGTCCTGGGCCAGTTTGGCCAGCGTGTTGCCTAGCTGGTACATTTCATATTTAAAGGGAATGGCCTGTTCTTCTTTTAAGATGCCGCCGATGGTGTCTGATTTTTCGCAGAGCAGTACGTCATGTCCGCGCTGTGCCGCTGTTTGTGCAGCCTTTAAGCCGCCGGGACCGCCGCCGGCAATCAGCACTTTTTTCTTTTGCGCAGCCGGCAGGACTTCGGTGCCGTCTAGTTCCCGTCCGATGAGCGGATTGACGGCGCAGCGGCGGGTGGAGGTCATGCCCCGTTCGGCCATACAGGTGAAGCAGCGCAGACAGCGGACAATATCGTCTTCCCGATTGGCCATTACCTTGCGGGGCAGTTCATGGTCAGCCAACAAAGCGCGGCCCATGTAAATCAAATCGGCCTGACCGGAGGCGATGATTGCTTCCATTTGGGCCGGGTCGTTTAAGCCGCCCAGCGTGGCAACCGGCACCGATACATGCTTTTTGATTTCGGCAGCCAGATACACATTGACGCCATGGGGCAGAAACATAGACGGATGGGTGCGGCCAAAGCCCTGCTGATAGGTGCCGGCGGAAATATGCAGAATATCCACATAAGGCTCCAGCAGCTTGGCAATCTGAATGCCTTCTTCCAAGGTATAGCCGCCGTTAAAAAATTCGTCGCCGCTCATCCGAAATTCGATGGGAAAGCCCGGGCCAACTGCTTTGCGCACAGCAGTCAGCACCTCCTGCGCCAGGCGGACGCGGTTTTCCAGGCTGCCGCCGTAAGCATCGGTGCGGTGGTTAAAGTAGGGCGACAAAAACTGATTTAAGAGCCAGCCGTGACCGCCGTGTACCATAATCATTTCAAAGCCGCAGCGCTTGGCCAATGCGGCTACGTCAGCATAAGCCTGTATAATTTCCTGCAGCATGTCGACGGTGAGCGCCTTTACTGGACGGCCGTCGGGACGGGTACCTTCTGAGGGGCCCCATTGACAGATGGAGGATTTTTTATTTTTATCCTGCATGTAGGTTCCGGCATACTGACCGGAATGGGATAATTCCACACTGGGAATGGCGCCATGACGGCGAATGGCGTCGGCGGTGAGGGTAAAGCTGGGAATGGAGCCGGGCACCGTGGTATTCAGATGATAGGCGTGGGAGCCGTCGGTATCGGGATGCACCATCACTTCCGATACGGTTACGTTGGCAGCGCCGCCTTTGGCCCGTAACTCATAAAAAGCACGGGAACTGCGGCCAATACAGCAATCGGCGGTGATTTCCGCGCCGCTCATGGGCGCAGAACACATGCGGTTGCGAAAGGTTACATTGCCTACAGTCAGCGGACTGCAGAGATGGGGAAAATTGCGTTGCATAAAAATCGCCTCATTTCAAAAATTAAATTCTCTGCAATCAGCGTACCATATCAGAAAAGCAGTGGCAATATTGAAACAATTTATAACCGGTTATACAGCCGTACCAATTCTCAATGGATATCATGAGCCAAATAGATGGCTCTTTTGTTCAGGCAGAAAGCGCCGCAGCTGTAAAAAGCACCTTGCCTTTTTGCATGGTTCTTTTTATAATGATATTGTGGAATGAGCGCATTGAATTCTGGAAATTTTGTTATCCTGAAAGGAGCCGCTTATGTTTACTACCATACAAAAACGCAATCAATTTCTCATGGTGCTGGCGGTTTCACTGCTAGCCTGGTGTATGCCTTGTTTTTCGTTTAATCCGCAGATGACCGGTTATCGGTGGGGCGTTTCTCTGGCTGGGTATACGGGCTTGCAGCTATTGGCGGCAGGATGGCTGTGCCTGGAATTTTGGCAGAAGCAATCCCGCTGGATTTGGGCGTTGGTGCTTTGTTTGTTGCTGACGGCGCCGATGGTCTATCTGGCTTGGCTGCCTACCTGGCATACCGCCTTTATCACTGGCAAAATCAGTTGGGAGATTGGTCTCTCTACAGTGTATCCCGGCTATTGGATTGCCCTGGCGCTGTCTTGTTTGCCGCCGTTGGCTTTTGGGCTGCTGAAACATAACCGCCGTTGAAGAAGAAAGGTGGAGCCTATGTACTTAGAGTCTTTTACGCTGCCTTCTCCTGGTTGGGAGGAACACTACTGCAGTCCCGAGACAAATTGGGAAATGAAACGCACTTGTTATACGTCCTATTATCCTTTTGGGATTTTCCCGGAGAAGCAACTGACCGAGCTGCGTTTTGCGCCGGTGACGTTCTTGTATGGCGGAAACGGCTCCGGCAAGACGACGCTGCTGAATTTGATTGCGGAGCGGCTGCGCATCAGACGGGGCACCTATTTTAACCGCAGCAATTTTTTTGCCGATTATGTGGCGCAGTGCAGCTATGAAGCGCCCAAATTTCTGATCGCCATTGCCGATGCCAGCCGGATGATTACCAGCGACGACGTATTTGATTATCTGTTGGATTTGCGCTGCCTGAATGAGCAGGTGGATTTGCGGCGGGAGGATTTGCTGGCCGAATATGCCGAAGAACGGCATGCGGCCTTTCGGATGTCTTCGCTGGAGGACTATGAAAAGCTAAAACGAAATAATGCGGCCAAACGTTTGACAGGCTCTAAGTATGTGAAAAAGCATGTGATGCAGAATGTGCGGGAGCAATCCAACGGCGAGAGCGCCTTTCGCTTTTTTACGGAGCATATCAAAGAAGACGCGCTGTATTTGCTGGACGAACCGGAAAACAGTCTGGCCGCCGATTTGCAGTTACAGTTAGGTCAATTTATTGCTGATACGGCCCGTTTTTATCATTGTCAGTTTATCATTGCCACCCACTCGCCGTTTTTGTTGGCGATGCCCCATTGCCGCATCTACGATTTGGATGGGGCGCCGGTGATGGTGAAGCCCTGGACGGAGCTGAGGCATGTGCGCACTTATTTTGATTTTTTTGAACAGCATCGGGAGGAATTTGGCGTAACAGAGGCTGACCGATAGGCAGGGGGGACGTTGATGACATCACAGACAAGGACAAAGAAAAAAATATTGCGGCTGGCAGCCGTCTTTGCTCTGCTGGCCTGCTTTTTTCAGTTTGCCTTGGTTGGCTATCAGACCACTGTGCTGGTTTGTCTGGGACTGGCAGTGCTGACCTTGCTGCTGGGCTATGCTCCGGCACGCTGGATGCGGCGGCTGCTGCTGGGGCTGACCGTTGCCGGTGTGCTGGTTTTGGGCGCTGTCGAAGTGCCCATCGTAGCGGCTGCGCAGGGGGATTTCCCCAACGACGCCGATTATTTGGTTGTGTTAGGGGCTGGCGTCAATGGGCGCACGCCGTCGCTATCGCTGCTGAACCGTCTGACGGCAGCGGAGGCCTGGCTGCAGGCCAATCCTGACGGTAAGGCTATTTTAAGCGGCGGACGAGGAAACGGCGAGGACATCAGCGAGGCCGAGGCCATGTATCAATGGCTGACGGCGCATGGAATTGCCGCCCAGCGGCTTTATAAAGAGGAAACCTCCGCTACCACCAGAGAGAATTTTCAGTATTCGGCAGAGCTGTTGCGGCAGTTGAATGGCGGAAAACTACCGGAAAAGGTGGCGGTTCTCAGCAGCGAGTATCATCTCTATCGGGCAAAATATTTGGCGCGGCAGGCTGACTTGGAGCCGTTGGGCGTGCCAGCTAAGACAACGCTGCCTGTCCTGCGGTTGAATTATTTTTTGCGAGAGGGGGTGGCGGTGGGGCGGCTTTATCTCCTAGGCTACTAGGTGGGGCATGCTAAATTTGCGTATAGCTGCGTTGTTCTTGAAACGGCTAGCTCGCATACCTGATGTATAGTCTCGCGTCGCCGTTTCAAGAGCCGCCTTGCTCTACACAAATTTTCCTATGCCCTATGAAGGGCGCGTCTTTTTTACTTTTGGGTGCGTTGTTTTCAAATTCGCTTGCTCGCGTACCAAAAGTACGCGTCACTGCGCAAATTTGAAAGCCGCCTTCCCAAAAGAAAAAAATCTAACGCCCTAGATAAGACGATTCCAAAAACCGCCTAGTGAAACGAAAAAAAACCAGCGCCCTGGGTAAGATGGTTGCAAGAGATGCCTTGCTCTGCGCGAATTTCCTTATGCCCTATGGGGGCGTACTTTTTTGTGTTTGGCATCATTGTATTTGAATTCCTTCGCTTTGTATATGGCGGTGCGAAGCGGAGATGGATCGAAAAAGAATTGTGTAAAACTGGAGAGACGTATCATGATGAACAGAAGATGGATTCAAAATATTTTTTACATTTACATATTGGCAGCGGGGGTTTTGTGGGGTTCCATTGGGCTGTTTTTCAATTATCTGTCCGATTTGGGGCTGGATCGGTTTCAGATTATGCTGCTGCGTATTGGCATTGCGGCGGTCTGCCTGGGCATTTATATTTGCTGCACCAATCGGCAGCTGTTCAAAATTGAGCTGCGGGATTGGTGGATGTTTTTTGGCACCGGCATTTGCAGCCTGATGTTTTTCAATTATTGTTATTTCACCTGTATCGCTATGGTGTCGGTTTCGGTGGCGGCGGTGCTTTTGTATACCGCGCCGATGATGGTAATGCTGATGTCCATTATCTTGTTTCATGAAAAATTTACGGTGAAAAAAGGCGTCGTGGTGCTGATGACCTTTGCCGGCTGTGTGTTGGTGACTGGCTTAACGGGCGGCGGGTCTATCGGGGCGGCGGGTATTTTGGTCGGTCTGGCTTCGGCCTTCGGCTATGCGCTGTACAGTATTTTCAGCACCTATGCTTTGAAAAAATATCACAGCATTACCATTACCTTTTACACCTTTGTGCTGGCGGCTTTGGGCACGCTGCCGCTGAGTCATGTGTCTGAACTGGCGCCGATGCTGCAAAATCCTGCGGTGCTGCTTTATGGCGCGGGACTGGGGATTTTGGCCTGCATGTTTCCCTATTTGCTGTATACTCGGGGGCTTACCGGCGTGGCAGCCAGTCACGCTTCTGTGATGGCCACTGTGGAGCCGGTAGTAGCTACCATCATTGGTGTGGCTGTGTTTGGCGACGTGATGACTGTGGGCAAATGCAGCGGCATTATTTTAATTCTGGCAGGCATTGTGATTTTAAATGTGTCCCTGCCAAAACGAACGGAGTAATCGGAGCCTATGACGCAGTAAAAAAGTTTGTTCTTTGGGATGAAGGCCAGACGATAAAACGATAAATCAGGGAGAAACCGCCGGCTGTTTAAGCTGGCGGTTTTTTTCGGAAAACGGTACGTTCTGCTGTCTGCAAATTTTTAAGCTAAGCTTTGCTTGCAGGTTTTATTGAAAGACAGCCGCGCACCGACGATAGACAGGTCTTGTTAAATAATTTTGCGCAGCTCGTTACAAGTAAATTCTACAAACCGGGCTACAGCGTCGGAATAATTGGGCGGCAAAATAAAACAGGACTGAAAGCTGGTGTCTTCTTTGATGGTTAAGACTTTTACCTTATCGAAGAGATCGCGGGTTTTGGCGCTATGGCGGCACGCCACGTCCAATACCAGCCCGACGCCCACGTTTTCGGCGATAGCGTTAATCCAGGAAAACAGTCCGCTGGCTAAATGCACGCTGGCACTGGTGGTATAGGTGTTGAAATAGCCTTCCGTATTATCGCTGTCTTTTTCGCTGCCTGTAATAAAGCGCACCAGGGGATATTGGGCCAGCACCTTTAGCGATACCTCTTTTTGCCGCGCCAGGAGGCTGTCTTTGCTGACGCAGGCAATGCAGGAGCCGTCCAGCGCTGTTGGCAAAACGACAGTTTCCTGCAGCAGCTGCTGAATAGGCTGCGGACGGGAGGTCTCATCGGCGGCAATATTGGTAAAAAGCATCCAGTTGGGATCTTTGTTTTTATGCAGCTGTTCAAAAATGCGGGTGACAGTGTGATGGCTGTAGTCGTCCATAATGACCTGGATATCGCTGTGAACGGCGTTAAAGTCAATCACCAGGTTATTCAGATAGGAGTCGGTATACACTGAGCCTGCATATAAGCGGATTGGCTGAACTGCGACAGGCGTTGCTGCCTGCCGGTGCAGGCTGGCCATCACGCTGTCATAATCGGTCAGCATCCGGTTGGCCAGGGCGACGACCTGCTCGCCTTCTTTGGTGAGCTGCACGCCGGTGGTAAAGCGTTCAAAAATCGTAACGCCTATTTCTTTTTCGATAGCGGCAATCGAGCGGTTTAAGGCCTGCGGCGTGAGAAACAGACTGCTGCTGGCTTTATTGATGGACTGACATTCGGCTACGGTTAGGATGTATTTTAGTTGTTCTAAGCGCATAAAAAAGCCCCCCTTTGCGATACATCAAGACAACTTATTATAGCATGAATTGTCCATTTAAGCAAAAGGGAGGCCAAACGGCGGGTGACGCTAAGGCTGGCGCGTGGGGAGATCCAACGCCGGTTTGCATAAGATTTCGTGAATTTTTGTTTCTAAAATTGCCGCCGTATGGGCCGGCGTGAGCAGACAAACGGTGTCGGCGCCACGGGCGGAGCCTGCGACGCAAACTACCGGCTGTCCGTAAGCAAGTTTGCCGCTGTCCGCCGCCATAGCGGCGATTTCCACGCATACCTTGACGCCCTGACCAAACATGCGCAGCGTTGCGGCCATAATTTCAGCTGGATAAATTCCCCGAAAAACAGTGCTAAGGCTGCGTTCTGCGCCGCTTAAAGCATGGGTGGCGGTAAGTACGGTTACTTGTTTCGCTGTCAGCGTCTGCACTGTTTGCGCAGAAATTTCACTGACGCCTTTTTCAACCCAGCCGTTGGCATGCGTTACACAAATAAGATTGCCGTGAAATTGCCGGTGACCGGCCATTTCTTCTAAAGCCAGCGCCGTAGCGCCTGTGGTAGAGGCCACAAGCAGATCGGTATGCTGCCGCATAGCGCATTGAAGGGCGATTTGTAAAGCCTGGGCAGTATTTTGGTTGCCAGGATGCTCGAAAAGAAGCATAGAAAAACCTCCGGTGTGTGATAACTGAAAAGTGGGAACGGGAATGACAAAACGAAACCAGAATGTATGCCGCATTCCGGTTTCGTCAATACGTGCAGCTTATGCTTTATCTCCCAAAACGTTCACGATAGGCGGTTTGGGTTCTAAGCCTAAAAGGGCAGCCGCATTATGGTAGAAAATTTTGTCCTGTACGGCTTCCTTTACATGCTGTTTGTAGCTGTCAATGGCCATTTGCAGCATGCCTTCCGGACTTGGGTAGGCTACACCGCTGCCGAACAGGATGCGATCCTGCAGCCAATTGTTGGCCGCGGCCATGTAATCGTCAGCGCCGGGCTGGAATCCCGGCACGGCGTACAATTCCGGAGACAGGTAGAGATTGCCGCGCTGATAAGCCACGTGGCAGATTCCTGCAGTGTAAGGCCAGCCGCCGTGGGCTAATACAATGCGCAGCTTGGGGAAATCTTTGGCCAGATTATCTGCGTGAACGGGCTGATAGTTATCCACGCTGGAGGTCCACAGGCCGCCGTAGGTGATGGTCACCAAAATTTCGTGGGCCTGGCAGTATTCGTAAATGGGATAGAGCATTTCCTGGTCGTCGGCGAAAAGCGGCGCCTGCAAAAATTTCATGGATGGCTCTACAATAATTCCGGCCGCATGGCCGTTCTGCACATATTTTTCAATTTCAGCCCGGTTGAATTCCATACCGTCATAGGGATCGATATGGGCTAAATAGCGGAAACGGCTGCCATATTCGGCCATTAGTTTTTCACCGTCGGCATTGTCCATACCTTTGCGGAAGGGCGCTACGCCGATGGCAATCTGTTTTTCATCCATCATGGAAATTACGTTGTCCATGGTAAATTCGCCGCCGTTGGGAAAGTTCGGGCCTCCTAAAAAGCCTGCATAGGGCGGTCTGCCGCGCCAGTCAATGATGTTTGTCATAAAAAACTCCTCCTAAGTAAGATATAAAATGTAGGTGAACAAATCAGGTTAAAAGATAATGTTTGCATAGCCGTATACAACGGTTACGGTCAAAAAGCCCATGAACGCCAAAGTGATAAGCGCGTGTACGATGTAGTCTTTGGGATGAATCAGATCCTTTTGCGTGAACAAAAAGGCAATGGCAGCGTTGGCGGCCGGCGTAGCCAGCGAGAAGAAGGACGCCACCACAACCAGCATGATCAGCGCCAGCTGATTCACGCCTACCATAGAGTCGCCCAGTACAAGCGCCAGGGAAATGAAAATCATAGCTACAGGACCGTTGTTCAGGAAGTTGGTCAGTAAGATTACCACAGCCGTAATTGCAATGATAAATACGATAGGCGGCAGGGTGGACAGAATCGGTTCGAAAATGGTGGAAATGGTTGGCTTAACACCAGTTACGTCAGAAACTAACAGAGAACCCATCGGGACAAAATAAACACAGTTGAAAAAGATATCCCAGCTCAGATCACGGCCTGCGGCGCGCAAGTCCAGCAACGGTTCGCCGTCCACATGGATCAGCATCATGACAGCTAAAATGAGCAGTACAATACCGCCTGTGCCAAACCGGTTCAGGTAAAATTCGGGCGGTAAAAAGCTGGGCAGCAGCAGTGCTACCAGCAAAATGCCGATAAAGATCAAGGCCAGAATTTGCTTTTTGCTGGCTTCCACCGTGAAAGTACTTAAATCGTGGACAGCATATTGGGACGCGTCAATCCGCAGAATGAATTTGCAGAACAGCACGTAGATGGTAATAAGAAAAATGGTGGTCGGAAACAGAAACATGGTGATGGAGGCAATGTCTACCTCCAGGCTGCCGAGCATGCCCAGCGTAATCAGGATAAAGCTTTTGAAGGGCAGGCAGATTTCCCCCATGCAGCCGGCCAGCCCCAGTCCGGCAAAATAAGCTACGGTCATTCTGCTGTAAGGCGGAATATTGGCCTGTTTTGCTACAGAGCGGAACAACGGAATAAACAATAAAATTGCGGTCAGGGCTGTGGATACGGTGGCGACTAAAAAGCAGGCCATCAGATAAAACCACATACATACATAAGGCCGCCCAATGGAAATTTTGCGGCTCATCATCCAGCCGACGATCACGTTGGAAAGATTGGTCTGCCCGATATAAACGGTTAAAAACAAAATGCCGAAAATCAATACGAAGGTCTGACTGCCTAAGCCGTTTTGGATAAATTCCGTTAGGGTGATGGCATCGGTGGTAGCGATCGCCAGCAGACAAACAAGGCTGGGCAGCAGCAAATCGACAAAAATCCAGCCGTAAATTCCGGCAATAAATATGCCGAACAGCTGCATGCCAGGAACGGTCATTTGACCAACCGGCGGTAAAAAGTGAGAAATTGCGATGATAGCCAGCACTACCAGCATATGCAGACGTTTCGGGTCTACTTTTTTGGCAGGCTGCGCAGCTTCTTTTGACATAAAAATTCAACTCCCTCTGAAAATGATATTGGTACATTTGGATAGCGCAAGTATGACAAGACCGGCTCCTGTATAAATTCGGAATCTAAAAGCTGGTCCGGGAGGTTTTTTCCCGCCAAAGGTCGGTATCGGCCTGCACTTTTTGACAATAGGCGTCCAGTGTAGCTACGGCGTCTTCGCCTACTGGCAAGTGCAAGGGCGGATTTTCCGTGTTTGTTGCTTCCAGCAGCAGGCTGGCCAGCTTGGCTGGATCGCCGGGCTGTTGATGCTTGCGGGCGTCTTCGACGAATGCAGTTTGCCAGCGTGACGGAAAAGCCTGTAACCGCAAATTTGGAGGTGTGATAGCATACCGGACCGGCGCCATAACCAGCTGCCGACGCAATATTGAAAATATGGCCGCTGTGTTGGGTCCGCATAATGGGCAACACCGCTCTGGTTACACGCATAAGGCCGAATAAATTTGTTTCAAATGTGCGGCGAATGGTTTCTTCGCTGGTTTCCCCGAAATTGGTGATACTGCCAAAGCCTGCGTTGTTGACCAGTACGTCAATGCGGCCGAAGGCTGCGATTGTTTGCTGGATGGCGGCGGTGAAAACGGCTTCATCGGTGCAGGACACATCCAACTGCAAGGCTAACGCTTGCTTCGGATAGGCTGTTGTATAAGCCAGACCGGCGGCGTTTCTGGTAGTGGCTGCCACAAAATCGCCGTGGGCCAATGCTGCTTCTGCAATGGCCCGTCCAAGACCTTTGCCTGCGCCGGTGATAAACCACACCTTTGGTTGTTGGGTTGGCATAGATGGGAACCTCCTCGATGATTATTTATAATTTTTATAAAATTCATGTCCTCCTTTCAATATTTACTATACAGACAAATGGGCTGCAAAGGAAGCGCCGCCTTTTTTCAAGAAACCGACATCGTTGAACCTTTTCTGCACAATCAGAAGATGGATACAACGAAATCCTACAAAACGCAATGGGGTGATGGCGCTATTTTTTTCAGATTGTCGTGAAATAAGAACCATGCTATAATGAATCAGACAGCAAATCACAAAAAAGGAGAAGAACGAGTATGGAGTTAAGAGAACTGTTAGAAAGTATGAAACGCAATTGCATTCGTTTAACCATAGAGACGCCGACGGCGCAGCAGCTTGGCAGCAGTCGTTTTGGCGGCACGCCGGATGTGCCGGAGGATTTTATTTGGCCGGTATTTGAGACCGATTCCTATGATGACGATCAGGTAAAGCCCCATCCGCTGGCTTTTTTGGCCCAGTTCAACTGTGCGGAACTGGCAGCGTTGGATGCAGAGCAAGTATTGCCAAAAACGGGACTGTTATCTTTCTTTTATGCGTTGGATTCCGACCGTTGGGGGTATGACCCTGCCGACGCTGGCTGTGGGCGGGTATATTGGTTTGCACAGGCAGATAATTTGAAAGCGGCGGCCTATCCTGCCGATTTGCCGGAGGACTATCGGTTTCCCTGCCTGAATGTTGCAGCAAAAGCAGAGATCTCTTTGCCCGGTTGGCAGGATTTTGAATTGCAATATGGTAATCTTGAAGCAGATGCTAGGGAGCAACGGGGCGGCAAAAGAGAGATAGAGCTGGATTATGATGGATTGGCCGAAGAAAAAGTGCTGCTTGGCCATGAAGGCGCCGACGGTGGTTCTCAACTGCTGGGCTGGCCCTTTGTCATTCAAAATAATATGACCAGAGAGTGCGAGTTGGTCAGCCGCGGTCATTATTTAGGCGGTCTGTGGGAAAAGATTCCTCAGCAGGATATAGAAGAAGCAACCAAAAATTCATTAGACGAATGGCTGTTGCTGTTTCAGTTAGATACGGTCACCAGCGGCGATTTTGAGCTGATGTTTGGCGATTGCGGCCTGTTATATTTTTATATTCGCAGAGAGGATTTGGCAAAGCGGGATTTTTCCAGAGTGTGGGTAATCCTGCAATGTTACTAGAACTGACTTTTTCTGTTAGGCAACTTGTTTTTCTTGCTGTGCGCATAAATTTGATAGAGCTTGTAGTTCTGGGGCTTACTGCGAGCATAGACCAGTAGAGGAGGAACCGATATGGAGTTGTTGGAGCAGTTGCAGGCATGGCATGATGCCGGTGAATATGAAAGGATTATTGAAACATTGGAAGCCATGCCGGCGGAGGACAGAGGCTATCGCTTAACGGGGCTGTTGGCGCGGGCCTATCAGAATGCAGCCAATGGCGATGAGCGTCCTGCATATCATGAGCGTTCGCTGGAGTTATTACAGAGCGAGGTGGATGAAACAGACCCGGATTGGAACTTCCGCGTAGGCTTTGCGCTATATTGGCTGGACCAGTACGACAAGGCCATTCCTTATTTTGAACGAATTTTTACGTTGATTGCAGATGATGCGGAAACGCAAGCCTTTTGGGCTGATGCCGCTGAGATGTTGGAGCAATGCCGGCAATGGACCAGCCCAGTTTATCTGGAACTGTATGAGGAAGCGGAAATGGAGGCGTTGGAGCAGCACATCCATGATTATTTTGGAGAGATTGATACGGTGATGCATGAGATTGCATCGCCGGATATCCATGTGGATATTTATGTGGTAAAGCCTACGCCGGAGCGCAATTATTATACGCTGATTACCGGCGGCATGGGCGCCCACCGCATGCAGGTGCCGGAGGAATTGCAGGAGTATAAGCTGGAACGGGCTGAAATGATGATTTGTCTGCCGCCTGATTGGCGGCTGGAAAGTGGGGACGAAGCCGATTATTGGCCCATCCGCTGGCTGAAAATTCTGGCGCGGCTGCCGATTATGGAAAACTCCTGGCTGGGCTGGGGGCATACCATTGCCAATCCTGGCGAGGTGCCCTTTGCCGATAATACCGGCTTTAGCGGCGTGATCCTGCTGTCGCCCGGCGGTTTTCCGCCGGAAGCGTCGGTTTGCGTTATGCCTGACGGCAGCGAAGTGAATTTTTATGCCATGATGCCGCTTTATCGGGAGGAAATGGATTATAAGTGTCAAAACAACGCCGACGCTTTGTTAGAATTATTGCAGCAGGAGGTGGCGCCAGAGGATTTAACGCCGCTGAATTTACAGCGCAAAAATGTTTGTGCTGCCCGTAAAAAGCAGTTCCGTCTTTCTGCCGCAGATATGCGGGATTTTGCGCTGGATATCATGCCAGGCGGCTGCATTGCCACCGACCGCATTACGGTAGATGGCTGTAAGGTGGGCTATTGCTATCGGCAGACGCCTGATGAGGGCTGCGAAACCTGGGACAGCGGCTGGCGGTTTGTGGCCGGCGATGAAGGGGACGATTATATGAACAACGCGGAAAATTCGGGGATTTATGACTTAAACACCATCTGCAATTATGACGCCGATATTGTACCGCTGCTGGACGCGTCCTATGGCTCGGCTTTTGTGCGGGATGAAGCGGGGCTATTTCAGCCGGTGACCTTTTACAGTGACGAGGATGCGTAAAGCATCGCAGAAAAGGAGAGTGTACTATGACACAAGAACAACGTTCGTTACTCAGTGCTGAGAATATTGCGGCGCTGGAAGCCTTTGAAGGGGAACATGCCAGCTACTTTGGCAAAATGAAAGCTTATCTGGATGAATTTGTACAAGCCGGTGTGGAAGCCGGACGGTTTACCCAGGAGGAGGCCGACACCGATTTGGAGCTGGCTTTGTGGTACGGCTATGCCTGCAACAATCTGGACACCTATGAGTCATATTATACATCGGTACAGCGCATGGCTGGCGCTGAAAAAAATGCGGCTGGCTGCGGTACCTGGTATTATCGTTATGCGGCGGCGCTGATGTATTGCGGTAAGCTGGAGCTGGCGCTGGAATATGCCGAAAAGGGAGCCAAGGAAGAACCCGCCTATCCGTGGATTTGGCTGCCTGTGGCCAAGCTGCGCAGTCATTTTGGCGATATCGACGGCGCTTTGGCTGCTGTAGCAAAGGGATTGGAGCTGGAGCCTGGTGACTATGAATTTACAACGCTGAAGCGGGAAATTGAGCAGGGCTGCTCGCTGGAACAGATGGAATATCATTATATTCATGAAGAAAACGATAGAGAATTGCAGGCAGGCGAAGGCGATATTATGGAAATCTGCAATAAGCAGCAATCCATTGCCGGTATGGTATGTAATCGGGAAAATCTGGCGGAGATTCAACAGCTGCTGCAAGCTAGTCAATGGGAGGCCGATGCGCCCTATTGCACGTTCCGTTTTCCACTGTTGGGCCGCAGTGTAGAGGGCGTTTTCTTTATGAATGAAGCGGCGGTATCCAAGTTGAAGCCCGATTGGGTGGCAGAAATGCTGGAACTGGTCAGCAAAGAGGATGAGGGACTGCGCCTTCGTCTGGCTGCCGATGGTTACGGAACCACTGAATTGTCTACCATGAGCTTCCATTGGGATGAAAGCATACAGCTGCTTTATTACAATCCGGAAACGGACGAACATGTCAGTATGTCCTGGAGCAGAAAACGGGCAGAGGAGCAGGCGGCTGACATGGAAGCAGACAGCGGTCAGTATCCGACCATGTTTACGCTCTATTTGCAGGATGACGATGGTCTGCATTATGCAGAATGCTGGTTAAGTCAGGAGGACGAGGAGTATGAAGAGACGTACAAGGTGCATCTGCATAAGGGTGATGTAGGCGATTTGGGTATGCATCAGAAACTGGACTGTGCTTCTTTGGAAGAATATCAGCAGATTGCGGCAGAATTTTATCAGGATTTTGCTTCACTGGGCTATGAACTTCGGCCTGAGGAAGCGATGCAGTGGGTGGTGGTGCAGTTTCCGGTTGGGCCGGTGGATATGAGCGATTTTAATCCGGCGCAGGAGGATTTAGAATTGCGGGACGCTGCCTATCATATTTTGAATGAAACGTTGGGCTGGTATGGGTTAGGCCATGTGGACGGCTGGGAAATGGGCCGCAGTGTGGACAGCGCTGATGGCAGGGAAACCTATGTGCTCAATCTGTATGGCTGCGTGGTAGATGCAGAGGGCAGTGTGGGCATTATCATTCAGGCGTTGGAAAAGCAGTTGGATTGCTCCCGTATGAAAATAGCCATCCGCGGGGCTGGTGAGGAGGCGTATGGGTTGGTGTATGCGGCGGATTGCAGCAACACCTTCTCCTTATAGGACGGACTTGTTAATTTTCCGCAGAGCTGCGTTGTTTTGCAAACGGCTCGCTCGCATACTTGCATGTATAGACTCGCGTCGCCGTTTGCAAAGCCGCCTGGCTCTGCGAAAAATTCCCGTCGTCCTCAGGAGAAACTAACGTCGTTCGAAAAATCAAAAGCCGCCTAGCTAGACGCAAAAAATCTAACGTCCGGGAAAAGAGCTGGTATGTTGTTTTGCAAACAGCTTGTTCGCATACTTTATGCGCCAACGTTTCTGGTTGGGTGAGACTCGCATCGCCGTTTGCAAAGCCGCCTGGCTCTGCGAAAAATTCCCGTCGTCCTTAGGAGAAACTAACTGTAACCATTGATAAAAAGGCAGGAGGATGTTTGATGGAGCATGAAAAAATTGATACAGAGAAATACGAAGCCAATACAGCGGGATTTGACGCCATTGCCGAGAAGCTGCGTCGTCTTTATCCTGGGCAGAAGGGCAAATACTACGGCGTCCTGATTCCCTATATGCTGGGCGGCAATGACCCGTTGGACGGTGTGGAGATTTGGCAGAGCGAGCAGGGGCTTCCCCATTGGCATTATGTAACGTATGGTTTTAGTGAATTATATGAAAAAGAATCCGAATATTTAGAAGAAAGCGGCTATGGGTTTGAGCTGACGTTTCGGTTAAAGCGAGAAGCTGGAGAAACGGAACCGCCGGTATGGCCAGTCAATTTGCTGCAAAATCTGGCCCGCTATGTGTTTTCTTCCGGTAATGTGTTTGCCGATGGCCATCACATGAACTGCAATGGGCCGGTGGCGCTGGAAAGCGATACAGAACTGACGGCATTAGGTTTCCGTAGGGATCCTGAGTTGGGAGAGATGGACACGCCCAACGGCCATGTGACCTTTTTGCAGGCGGTGGCTATCACCCATGATGAGATGAATGGGCTGATGTGCTGGTCTGGCTCGCGGTTTTTGGAGCTGATGGCCCAGTATATACCGCTTTGCGTTGCCGATTTATCCCGTGCTTCCCTGATGGATGCTGCAGAGTTTCGCGCAGCTTGGCAGCAAGGCGTGGCGCAGGATGGTTCGTCCACCGCGTTTTTATATTTAGATGAATTGGCGGGCGGCATGGAGGCGAATAAGGCTTGGCTGCAGTTAGGGGCCGGACATGTGGAAACGGTTTTGAATATGCTTCATGCGCGGGTTGGAAAGGGCCGTGAATTGTATTTGCAAGGGCCGCAGCAGAGGGTTCTTGTACAAGCGGCTAAAGCGGCGGCTGTACAGAAAGAGGATGAAATGCTGGTTTTGTCCCTGACAGCGGAAACACTGGCTGAACTGGATGCGGTGCTGGCGCCCCATGCCGGTACGTATCCGTTAAAAACAGCGCCGCTGGAAATTCGCTTATTGCCGACAAAGATTACAGACGCCCGTGGCAATGTGCTGCGGGTGATTGAGTAGGGGCCGAAGATTTGAAGAAATTATTTGATTTATAGTGAAATGGAGAGCGTGCTGTACTTGATAGGCGGCACGCTCTGATAAATGTTATTGCATTTTCTTTAAGATACGCAGGATGCTGTGCAGGGATTGCAGCAGTTCCTGTTGCTCTGCCTCCGGCAGTGTGGCAAATTTATTTTCCAGCGCCTGATGGAGCTGTTCTTGGGTTTCCCGCAGAAAGGCTCTGCCGGCAGGCGTCAGACGAATCAGCACCAGCTTGCGGTTCGTATCGTCATGAAACCGGTCTACATAGCCGGCTTCTACTAAGGGGGCAACTGCCCGTGTTGCCTGCTCCTTAGACGATGCGATATAGGCGGAAATCTGCGTCATGTTCAAGGTGTCGTTTCCCATGAGCGCCAGCAGAATAAAAAACTGGCTTTTGGTGACATGGGGCGGTTTTTTTTCAAGTTTGTTCAGGACAAGTCTGTGATACATCGGCATCATTTCCAGCAAGGCGGAGATGGATGTATCGACGGAATGCGTATCCAACTGGATCACCTCTTCTGTTTTGTTGCTCTTAGTATAGCTTTTATACTAACAAAAGTCAACAGTTGACAGAAATCAATAATTGATATAGAATAATAATTGCGACAAATAACTGGGCGAACATCTTATGCAGGAGGTAATCGGGTATGACCAAAAAGAACGATTTGAAAACTTATGTGGCGGGAAAAGCGGAGATTTGCCAGAAAAATTGCCAGATTGATTATAATTTATATGATGAGTACGGTGTAAAAAAGGGCCTGCGAGATAAAAACGGCATCGGCGTACTGGCCGGATTGACGAAAATTTCTCATATTCAGGCCTATCAGCTTGACGAGACGGGCAACCGGGTTCCCTGCGACGGCAAACTGCTGTATCGCGGCTATGACATCATAGACTTGGTGCGTGGCTTTATGCGGGAGCAGCGCTTTGGGTTTGAGGAAGTTACCTATTTGCTGTTGTTTGGTCAATTGCCCAATCAAAAAGAATTGCAGCAGTTTACCAAGGTGCTGGCGCAAATGCGAACGCTGCCTACTAATTTTACCCGCGATGTGATTATGAAAGCGCCCAGTAAGGATATTATGAATACGCTGTCCCGCAGTATTTTAACGCTGGCTTCCTACGATGATAATGCCTCTGATTTGGCCATTGACAATGTGATGAGCCAATGCCTGATGATGATCAGCGTGTTTCCGCTGCTGGCTGTGTACGGCTATCACGCCTACAACCACTATGAATGCAACGAGAGCCTATATATTCACCGGCCAGACCCTAAGCTGGGAACGGCGCAGAATATTTTGCGGATGCTGCGGCCTGACAAAAAATATACTGATTTAGAGGCGCATGTGTTGGATATTGCGTTGGTACTGCATATGGAGCACGGCGGCGGCAACAATTCTTCTTTTACGACTCATGTGGTTACTTCGTCTGGTTCGGACTCCTATTCGGTGATTGCGGCGGCCTTGTCTTCTTTAAAAGGACCAAAGCATGGCGGTGCGAATATTAAAGTGGTAGAAATGATGAATGATTTGAAGCAGCATGTGTCAGATACTGCCGATAAGGAACAGGTGCGAGCTTATCTGGAAAAGGTAGTGGATAAAGAGGCTTTTGACAAGAAGGGCTTGATTTATGGCATGGGCCATGCTGTCTATAGTATTTCGGATCCGCGGGCGCAGATCTTTAAGGGCTTTGTAGAGCAATTGGCCGACGCTAAGGGCCGCCATGCCGATTATGCCCTGTATGCTATGGTGGAAGAACTGGCGCCGCAGGTCATTGCAGAAAAACGAAAAATCTACAAGGGCGTCAGTGCCAATGTAGATTTTTATAGCGGTTTTGTCTATAATTTGCTCGATATTCCAGAGGAACTCTATACGCCTATTTTTGCTATGGCGCGGATTGTAGGATGGAGCGCGCATCGCTTAGAGGAATTGACCAATGTGGATAAAATTATCCGTCCAGCTTATCGCAGCATCGGGGAAGAAAAAGAATATCACTGTCTGGCGGAACGGGAATAAAACCGCCCAAAATATGACCATGAAGCAATCTAAAGCGCAAAAATAGTATTTCCGTTTTATGAGCTGTTGGGTTTAACGATTATCCACTTTTTCTGGATACAGGTCATGGTTGGTCAGCCGGTGAAAAGCCACTTCTGCCCATGGGGTGCCTGCTTTGCCGTAGTTGCAGTAGGGGTCTATGGAAATACCGCCGCGGGGCGTAAATTTTCCCCAGACTTCAATATATTTAGGATCCATGAGTTGGATTAAATCGTTCATAATAATATTTACACAGTCCTCGTGAAAATCACCGTGGTTGCGGAAGCTGAACAGATAGAGCTTTAACGATTTGCTTTCCACCATTCGTTCTCCAGGCACATAGGAGATATAGATGGTGGCAAAATCAGGCTGTCCGGTCATCGGGCAGAGGCTGGTGAATTCAGGACAGTTAAATTTAACAAAATAATCACGGTCGGGATGTTTGTTGGGAAAGGTTTCTAATACTTCCGGCGCATAATCGTTGGGATATTTGGTTTTTTGATTGCCTAGCTGGGTAATTCCCTGCAATTCTTGTGCAGTTCTGCCTGCCATTGAAAAACACTCCTTTGTTTTATGATGGATCTGATACAAACTATAGCAAAATCGTTGGTTTTTCGCAAGAACTTTGCGGAGAAATCTTTGGTTGGAACAGGAGGCGGTCTTGATGGATAGAAAAAAAGAGAAAACGCTTACCGCTGGAGCGGCGGTTTTATCGGTGGCTGGCGTTGCCGGAACCATGCTTTGGCAGAAAAAGGATGTGCTGAAGGCTATGGCTCAGCTGCGGCGGTATCCAGAGGGGTGGATGGTGATTCAAAAGCGTCCGGAAATTTTTCTGACAAAAACATCGGAGAAAAGCAAACAGAATCTGTTTGAATATTTAAGTCAGAGTCGGTGGCGGTTGGTGGATCAGGTAGCCGACGGTTATTTTTGGATGAACGATAAGGAGGAAATCCTGCTGCTAACCCAAAAGAACGTCATGAAAAATTATTGGAGCTGGACAGCCTCGCGGCCCTTCTTTGACGGAACAGCGCATACAGAAGAAACAACAGCAGATGGAGAATAAAAATATGCCATAGCGCGGCGGCTGGGCCGTTCTGCTATGGCATATTTTATACAAGCTTATTGCGGATTTTGCGCGGCTAAGTATTGATTGATTCCCAGATAGATGGCCCATGCTAATTGCTGCTGATATGCAGGATCCTGCAGCTTAGCGGCTTCTTCGGCGTTGGAGAGAAAGCCGCATTCTACGATAACGGTAGGCATGGTGGCGTTTTTAAATAAATAGGTGTCCTCCCGCGGCAGTGCTTCCCGGTCATGGTCGCCCAGCTGTTCTGTCAGCATTTGCTGAATGGCTTGGGCCAGCGCCTGACTTTCCGAATCGTCGGGATTGTAAAAGGTTTGAGCGCCGCTCCATTTTTCGTTGGGAATGCTGTTGCAGTGAATAGAAATAAAATAGTCGGCGTTGGATTGAACGCCAATCTGGATGCGTTGCTCTAAATCCGCCCGCTGCTGCAGCAAGAGTTTTTCTTCTTTGTTTTCCTGGGGAATTAAATCGGTATCGGTGCGGCGTGTCATCACCACAAGAGCGCCGGTTTCTTCTAAAAACTGATCCAGCTTTAAGGCGATATCCAGGTTGATGTCTTTTTCTAAAACGTTGCTTTCATTGACGCGGCCGGGAAAGGTGCCGCCATGGCCGGGGTCGATTAAAAAGGTTTTTTCCGCCATCATCCAGGATAGGGTGGGAGAGGTCGCGGGTTGTTTATGCAGAATTAAAAGCGTGCCGCCAACTACAATCAGTGTGCAGATTGCAACAACTGTATAAAAACTGCGCCGGCGAAAGAGCAGAAACATGATAAGTCCTCCTTTGCAAAATCATTCTTCTGCTAATAAATATGCTGGGTGGAATGCAAGTATGCAGTAATTTTGCGGCGAAGCGCTGTAACGCTGTGAAGAATCTGTGGACGTTGGAATGCTTGATTGTATGTGGAAAACCAAGCGTCATGTAAAATTTTTTGTGGATAAAGAGTGATAAAAAGCAGCTTACCTTGGCGGAAACGTGGATAAAAGCTTAGAAAAATGAAAAGTTGTCCACAAATATTGAAAGATATAAACAAAGTTATGCACAGATTTTTATTAAAAAAATAGATTTATCAACATGTTATCCACAATCAGTCGCTTTCGGCAACGGAAGCTGTTATAATAAAGAGGAAATAAAAGCGATGGAGGGCGTTGTCATGCCAGAACCGATCAATGCAGTGTATATCCATATTCCGTTTTGTTTGAAAAAATGTCATTATTGTGATTTTCTTAGTTTTGCCCGACCGGAGCAAATGGAGCAATACGTGTCGGCATTACTTGCCGAGATGGCATTAACGACGCAGCGTTATGCAGTGCAGGCCAAAACGATTTTTATCGGCGGCGGCACACCGTCCTGCCTGCCGGAGCCGTTGTTGGCGCAGGTACTGCAGGCGGTGCAGCAGTATTTTGTAACACCGGCTTTACAGGAGTATACGCTGGAGGCCAATCCGGGAACTTTATCGGCGGAAAAGCTGCAGCTTTTAAAACAATATGGCGTAAATCGGTTATCCTTAGGTGTGCAGAGCGACAACGCGGAGCAGCTGCAATTGCTGGGCCGCATACACAGTTTTGCCCAGGCTGAGGAGGCGGTGCGGTTGGCCAGACAGGCAGGCTTTACCAATGTGAATTTAGATTTTATGTATGGACTGCCTGGGCAAACTTTAGCGCAATGGCAGCATACTTTAACGCAAGCGTTGGCTATGGAGCCGCAGCATTTGTCGCTTTATCAGCTGAAAATTGAGGCAGGCACCGATTTGGAGGTATGGCTGGAGCAGGGAAAAATCAGTGAATTTGATGATGAACTGGCACTGCAGATGTATCGCATGGCGCAAAAAATGCTGGCCGAGCAGGGCTATCTCCAGTATGAGATTTCCAATTATGCCCGGCGAGGCTTTGCCAGCGTCCATAATCAGGTGTATTGGCGTACCGAAAATTATTTGGGCGTGGGGCTGGGCGCTTGCAGCTGGGTGCGGCCGCTGCGCTGGAACAATACCTTTGATATGAAAATCTATGTGACGCAGCTTGCTGCCGGTAAGCTGCCGCAGCAGGAGCCAGAGCATTTAACCCAATTGGAGCAGATGGAAGAAACAGTGTTCATGGCATTGCGGATGCATTGTGGGCTGTCTAAGGCGTTGTTTTTACAGCGCTTTGGAAAACCGATAGAGGCTGTATTTGCTTCTGCTTTGCAGCGCTGTATTGAGCAAGGCTGGCTGGAGGAAACCGCCGATGCCTATTATCTGACCGAAGAAGGGCGGGTCTTGGGCAATTTGGTCTTTTTAGAATTTATCCAATAAATTTTGCGACGAAGAAAAAACAAAATTTTTTCATAAAAAATGTTCTTTTGCGGGAATCTAAATGATAACTATTGTATTTTTATGATGACCGTGCTAATATAATTGTATCACCTGGTTTTGAAAACTAGATGATATAATCAAAGTATGGAGGCGTTTTTTATGTCACAATATTGGATGAAGGCCAGAGAGCCAATCAGCAGCTTTACCCATATGCTGGGCGCAGTCTTTTCTGCCGTTGCAACGGTATTGTTAATTGGAAAAACGTTGACGCTGCCAGATTGGTCGGTAAAAATTTTGGTAGGCGTTATTTTATTTGGCTGCTCTTTGGTGGCGTTGTATGCAGCCAGTTCGATTTATCACTTTTTCAATGGGTCTGGCCGCAAGCTGTTGGTTTTGCGGAAGCTGGATCACGCCATGATTTATGTGCTGATTGCGGGAACCTATACGCCGGTTTTGTTAAAATATCTGTCGGGGCTGGAAAGCTGGATTTTCACCATAGCCATCTGGGTTTGCGCCTTGCTGGGCATTGTGATAAAATTGTGCTGGTTTTCCGCGCCCCGTTGGCTGCAGACTGTTTTATATATTGCTATGGGCTGGGCAATTTTATTTGATATCTCCATTTTCCAGTCCATGAGCGGTGCAGCGGTAGGTTTGCTGGCTGCCGGCGGTCTGAGTTATACGGTGGGCGGCGTGATTTATATGCTGAAAAAGCCCAATATCTCCGCTGTGTTTGGGTTTCATGAGCTGTTTCATATTTTTGTGCTGCTGGGCAGTTTGTTTCATTTTTTGATGATTTTCTTTTATGTGGCGTAAATAGAGTGGAAGGTTACAGGGCTGTTGCATAAAGTATTTGCAGCAGCCCTGTTTTTCTTTGACGTTTTGCAGGAAAAAAAGAATCGTACCAAAGAAAATGTACGAAAGAAGGGGCTGTAGAGAAAGTTATGGACTTTTATAGGATGTCAATGGTATAATATTATGGGTTACAATATTTATGAAGATTCACATTTTATTTATAAAATGAAACTATTATATTAGGGGAACTATAGTTTGCGATTCGGCCTGTGAAGGAGTTGTTATGTATGGAAGAAGAAACGCGAAGCGGCGGAATGCGATGGAGTGGAAGTAGACCCAAAATTCTAATTGTTGATGACTCAGAGATGAATCGTTCTATTTTAGCTGATATGCTGGGCGATGAATTCGAAATGATTGAGGCGGTTGACGGCGTGCAGGCCATTGCTTTGCTGCAGCGGCTGCAGAGTGAAATTTCTCTGGTGCTGCTGGATATTGTGATGCCGCAGATGGACGGTTTTGCGGTGTTGACCATTATGAATCAACAAGGCTGGCTGGAGGATGTTCCTGTCATTATGATATCCTCAGAAAATACATCAGTTTATGTGGAAAAAGCCTATGAGCTTGGTGTAACAGATTACATCAGTCGGCCCTTTGACGCGCTGGTGGTGCATCGCCGTGTGGTAAATACCATTATGCTTTATGCCAAGCAGAAGAAGCTGGTGGGCATGGTGGCCGATCAGATTTATGAGAAGGAGAAAAGCAACCGGCTGTTAATCAGTATTCTCAGTCATATTGTAGAATTTCGTAATGGAGAGAGCGGCTTGCATGTACTCCATATCCAAAGCATTACCCAGCTGCTGCTGCGGCAATTGGTGCAAATGACAGACCAGTATCAGCTTAGCAGTGAGGATATTGCGCTAATCAGCACGGCGGCAGCGTTGCATGATATCGGGAAAATTTCCATTCCCAGCGAAGTGTTGAATAAACCAGGGCGTTTAACCGATGAGGAATTTGAGATTATGAAGACCCATTCCACTGTCGGGGCTTCCATGCTGGAACAGTTGCCTTTGCGTGAGAATGAACCGCTGGTAAAGGTAGCGTATCAAATTTGCCGCTGGCACCATGAGCGGTATGATGGCCGGGGGTATCCAGATAAGCTGCAGGGGGAAGCAATTCCGATTGCCGCGCAGATTGTAGCGCTCGCCGATGTGTATGATGCGTTGACCAGTGAACGTGTTTATAAAAAAGCATTCTCTCATGAAACGGCGCTGCATATGATTTTAAACGGCGAATGCGGTACGTTTAATCCGTTGCTGATGGAATGTCTGTGTGCGGTGGCAGATCAGATTCAGATCGAGTTAAGCGGCGACTCCTATGCAGTTGATCATCAGGCAGATATGCGTAAGGTAACGGCAGAAATGCTGCGTTATGAGGAGCTTTCCGCTTCAGAACGCACCTTGCGGCTTTTGGAGCATGAACGCAGCAAATATCGTTTCTTTGCCTCCATGTCGAAAGAAATCCAATTTGAATATACAGTGAATCCAGCTATGCTGACCATCTCAGAATGGGGTGCTATGCAGCTCGATTTGCCGGAAATTATTTTAGATCCTTGTCGGGATAAGGCTGTGCAAGAGATTTTCGGTGCAGAGAATTTGAAAAAGTTTACGGCTGTGCTGCAAAGCACAACACGGGAACAGCCGGTTATACAGTATGATTGCCGGCTGAAGCTGCACGGCGAAATGCGCTGGTTCCGCATGGTTTGTCAGGCAAACTGGTCGGCAGAGGAGCCGCCTCGTTATATGGGCGCGTTAGGGAAGGCGACGGATATTCATGAGGAACGCCAGCGGATGCTTGATTTGGAATATCAGGCGACCCATGATAATTTAACAGGCTTGTATAATGCTGTCTGCGCGGAGCAGTATGTAACGAAACAGCTGCAAAATAGAAGAAAACAATTTGTTTTATGCATTTTTGATTTGGACTTTTTAAAATCGGCCAATGATAAGTTTGGCCATCGTTTTGGCGATCGTGTCTTGCAATATGCTGCAGAGCGGTTACAAAGCAGTTTAGATGGCAAAGATTTTGCTGCTCGCGTCGGTGGCGATGAATTTTTACTTTTCCTGGAGTATTCGGCAGAAGTAGAGCATAAGCTGCAACAGATTATGAAAGCTCTGACCTGTCAATATGAAGGGTTTCCGCTTTCCATTAGCATGGGAGCAGCCTGTACGGATGCGGTGGGGCGTTCTTACGAAAGGTTAATCCATTGTGCAGAGATTGCTTTACGCGCTGTAAAACGGAACAAGCGGGGTAGCTATTGTGTTTATGAAGCCGGTGTGGAAAAGAATTGATAAGCGTTTCAGCAGAAAGCGTTATACTGACTGGGAAAGCTTTTTAAGAGATAGAGAGGAGCGGGCGAGTTATGACAGTGAAGGATTGTTATGTCAGTATTGGCGGGGATTATGATGGAGTATTAGGGCGTTTTCGCAGTGAAGAGCGTATTCAGCGATTTGCCTTAAAATTTTTAACCGACTCCAGCTTTCATGATTTGTGCCAGTTTTTGGAGGCACAGAACTATACAGAGGCGTTTCGCGCTGCGCATACCTTAAAGGGCGTTACGCAAAATTTAGGCTTCACCCAGTTATATAATTCCAGCCATGAAATGGCGGAAAACTTGCGGGATGGTCATCCCGAAGATGTGTCTGAATTGTTGGAGCAGATTAAGCAAGACTATGAGCAGACGATTGCTGCTTTGCGTGTTTTGCAGGCTGCGCAGAATGGATAGCGTTAAGCGGGCTATTTTATAGAAGGAACCGAAAAGAGGAGGAAACTTTACTGTTAATTGGAAAATGGTGAAGGTGGTTGCTGTATGGAACAACAAAGCTTACAAGAGCTGCAGGCTGCCTATGCATTGCTGCAGGAAGCTAACGAAAAATTATATAATAGCATAAAAGCCTTTCAGATTGCCGCCGAGGAAAGCGGCAGTTTGGTGTTTACCTATGATACCAAAAAACAAATGATTTTGGTGGACGAGAAAACAGCCCAAGCGTTTCAGGTGGAAACGGTGCAAACCGGCGTACCCTATGAAATGGTAAAGCGTGGAATTGTAGCGCCGGATAGCCAGCAGGAATATCTTCGCGTCCATGAAGCGATGATACAAGGGGCGAAAGAAGCGACAGGTATTGTAAAGCTGATTCCGGCTGATGGAATAGAAGTGATATACGATTTGAAATTTCGGGCTATTCTGAATGAACAGGGAGATCCTAATGGCATGGCTGTCGGAATCTATCGTAATATTACGGATCGTTATCTGAAGGACTTGGAGATGGAGCGGTATCAGCAGATTGTACATTCCTCCGAACGGTTTACCTTTCAATATGATGCGCAGCAGGATTTGATGATGTTTTATGCGTCCGTTATGACAGACGTGGCATATGAGCAAAAAGAGTATCGTTTGACGAATTATTTGCTGCGTATACAGCGGGGAGAGGTATGTCCGGAAAGCGATATCCCAATTTTGTATGAGCTGCTGCAGCACGGTGCGAAGAAACCTGTGCAAATTCAGATGTTCAGCAGCCGTACTGGAGAAGCGCACTGGTGTGCGCTTACTGGTTTGGTGGTGCAGGAGGGTACGGCTCGCCATGTTTTTGGCACAATTGCGGATATCAGTGATTTTAAAGCGCAGGAACAGTCGTGTCGCAAGCTGGAGCAGGTGCTGCACTGTTTAAAAGATGAATATATCGGTATTTTTGAAATTGATTTGGAAAAAGATTATTATACTACAATTTCTTATATCGATACGACAGAACGCATTGTCCGATATTTTCCGGAAAGCGGCTGCTATAGTCAGACATTGCTGCAGATTGCCCCTTTGTTGGTGGCGCCGGATGACAGAGAACTGTTTCTGAATTTTTGTGGATTGGACTATTTGCGTCAGGTGCTGGCTCAGGAAAAACGGGTAGAGATAGAGTATAAAACTGTATTGCAAACCAACATCTGGCGACGCAGCATGTATCAGGCGATTGAGTATCAAGATGGCAAGCCTGTAAAGGCTGTTATGTATTATATGGATATTGACCGTCTGAAAACCGATAAGCTGGTGCAGCAGCAGGCTGTACAGGAAGCGTATACTTATGCGGAGGCGGCCAATATTGCGAAAACCGAATTTTTATCTCGTATGAGCCATGATATTCGCACACCGA
This sequence comes from uncultured Peptococcaceae bacterium, assembly GCA_902492275.1. GTDB lineage: Bacteria > Bacillota > Peptococcia > Peptococcales > Peptococcaceae > UBA7185. The sequence continues at coordinate 15,957 of CABUKW010000006.1, read as the reverse complement.
TGAATGCGATTATTGGCATGACGGCCATTGCCAGCACACAAATTGAAAATCATGAACGGGTGCGGGAGTGTCTGCAGAAAATTACGATTTCTTCCAAGCATTTGCTGTCGTTAATTAATGAAGTATTGGATATGAGCAAAATTGAGTCTGGAAAACTGGAATTGCGGGAAGAAGAATTTAATATTGCGGCGTTGATTGATAATATGGTTACGATGGCACTGCCGCAGATTCAAGAGCATGGACATCATTTTCAGGTGAATGTGACAGGGCTGCAGCATGAATGGGTGCTTGGAGACAGTTTACGGATTCAGCAGGCGTTCATGAATTTGCTCACCAATGCGGTGAAATATACGCCGGATGGCGGCGAAATTTCTGTATCTGTTCAGGAACGGCCAGCCAATAATCCCCAGTATGGAGAATATGAATTCGTTTTCAGCGATAATGGTATCGGCATGACCGAAGAATTTCTGCAGATATTGTTTGAACCGTTTACCCGTGCGGAAGACAGCCGGATCAGCCGTGTCACAGGAACCGGCTTAGGAATGAGCATTACCCGAAATTTAATTCGAATGATGCATGGCAATATCCATGTGACCTCTACGGTGGATCAGGGGACCCAGTTTACCATAACGCTTTATTTGAAGCTGAAGAATTATGTTGATGATACGGAAGAGTTGCGTGGATTATCAGTTTTAGTGGTAGATGATGATTTCATTATTGGTGAGGGCACTGCTGTTATGCTGCAGGAATTGCAGATGAACGCCGAATGGTGCTTATCTGGTCAGGAGGCAGTGCGGATGGTTACACGCCGCCATGAGGAGGGACAGGATTATTTTGCGGTTCTGATTGACTGGAAGATGCCCGGCATGGACGGTATTCAAACAGCCCAGGCCATTCGGCAGACTGCAGGCCATGCGGTAAAGCTGATTCTTGTTTCTGCTTACGATTTGTCTGATCTTTCGCTGGATGCGCATACGGTAGGAATCGATAAGTTTATTACAAAGCCGCTTTTTAAAAGCCGGTTGGTTGGCGTATGCAGAGAACTGCTGCACGCGGAGCAAGCTGCTGTCGGTGAAATGTTGGCTGCCCATACGGATGCTTTTTCTGGCAAGCGGGTGCTTCTGGTAGAGGATAACGAACTGAATGCGGAGATCGCCAAGGAGCTTTTGGAGATGTTCGGTGTACAGGTAGAATGGGTGGAAAATGGCGAGATTGCTGTGAAATGGATGGAAGCGGCCGCAGAAGGTCATTATGATATGATTTTTATGGATATTCAAATGCCGGTATTGGATGGCTATAAAGCAACGATTGCCATTCGCAATCTGGATCGGCAGGATGTGAAAACGCTGCCCATCGTGGCCATGACCGCTGATGCGTTTGTAGAGGACGTTCATCATGCGCAGGCAGCCGGTATGAATGAACATATTCCCAAGCCGATAGATTGTGCGCAGTTAGGACAGGTGCTGCAAAAATATTTAGCCAAGTAGGTGGACTCTGGTATGGAGCAATGTTTGACGCTGGTTTTATTCAATGAAAGAAACCGCTGGGGTGGTTGAATGGAGGCAGATGATGGAATGAGAAGAACAGAGCGAATAGTTAGAGAAAACTCTGAAGAAACCGTACATCAGATAACGAATTCTGCGCAAGTCGAAACGCAGCAGTTAGCAGACCTATTGCAGCAAAAAGAATTACTGTCCAGTATTTTTGATACAGTACCTTGTGGGATCCTGCGTTTGGAAAAGAAGCAGGACAGTTATAGGCTGGTTTCTATCAATCCAGCGGCCATTCGGTTATTGGGCTATGGGGATACCGATCTCTCTGCACTGGATTGGAGCAGTGGTATCGCGGATACCGTTGTTGAGGAAGATTATCAAATTTTGTTAAATTCTTATCAAAATTTGAAGCAGCAAGGAGACAGACTGCATGTAGAATATCGGGTGTGCTGGCAGGATGGCAGCATTCATTGGCTGCGGGGAAGCAATGCAGTTATTTCTGGAAACAAGGATGCATGGATTATACAACGGATGTTTATTGATGTAACAGAAAGTAAAGAGTTACAGGAGCAATTACGGCGGGAACGGGAAATGTACCGTTTGGCTATGGAAAGCAGCTCCGATATGATGTACGAGTATATGGTAGACTCCAATATGCTGGTTATTTATGAACCTCGCATGGATGAAAAGGGATGCAGCTATGTCAATAAGGTGGAGCTGTCTCGACAGGCACAATCCATGCAGCAAGACCAGATGATCCACCCTGATGACCAATCGAAGATAAAAGATTGCTTCTGTCAGGAGACTGCAGCAACCTTGGAAGTACGTTTGCGATTAGGCGAACATGGGCAGAGCGGGTATCAGTGGTATCGCATAACAGGTAGAGCCATCGCGTATGCAGGCCGGCTGCAGCGTGTGGTGGGAACGCTGCGTAATATTCATCAGGAAAAACAGGATTTGGATGCCAAACGGGTGGAGCTGCGCATGAACCAGGCTGTGCTGCAGGCTATCAATGGCTCCTATCTCAGCATTTATTATGTGGACTTTCAGCAGGATTGTTTCTATGGAATGTGGCTGCCTGGTATGGATTTTAATGTTCAATATGTGCGCAGAGACGGTCTTTATAAGCAGCTACGCACGTATATTGAAAGCGAAGTTGTTGCTTATGACAGAAGAAAATTGTATCGTTTTTTAGATGGACGGAATTTGGCGGCAACGCTGCATCATGTCAATGAATGTATAGGGGTTGAATATTGTGTACAGCGTGAGGGTGAAAAGCGCTGGCTGCGTATGGATGTCTATATGATTTCAAAAGAAGACGGTATGGTGCGCAATGGAGTGCTGACCTTTCGCAATGTGACAGAAGAAAGAACAAAGGAGCTGGAAATTCGGGCGGAGGAAGAACGGGCGAAAAAAGCTCTGGTAGAGGCGTATGAAGCTGCCCAGCAGGGAAGCCTGGCCAAAACCGATTTCCTGTCCAAAATGTCGCACGATATTCGCACGCCGATGAATGCGATTCTTGGCATGACAACGCTGGCAGAGAGAAATCTGCAGAATCCGGACCGCCTGCAGGATTGTCTGGCCAAAATTCGGCTGTCCAGCGAGCATTTGCTGCAGCTGATTAATGAAGTTTTAGATATGTCTAAAATAGAGAGCGGCAATCTGGAATTACAGGACAAACCGTTTCATATTCCCACGTTGGTAAGGCAAACTGTAGAGATGATGCGGCAGGAGAGTCAAGAGAAACAGCAGCAATTTACGTTGACTGTGGAAGCGCCGGAACATGCCAATGTGCGAGGGGACCGCGTACGGGTACAGCGAATTTTATTGAATTTGATTTCAAATGCCATTAAATATACGCCGGAGGGCGGACACATAGAAGTGCAGCTGCGGGAACTGCTGACGTCGGCTGGCAATGTGGGCTGCTATCAGTTTGTGGTGCGGGACGATGGCATTGGGATGTCAGAGGAGTACGTACAGCGTATTTTTCAGCCTTTTGAACGGGCGGAGGATTCCCGCGTCAGTAAAATTCATGGTACAGGCTTAGGTATGCCTATTACGCTGAATTTGGTGCAGATGATGAATGGAAACATTGACATAGCGTCGGTTTTAAATAAGGGAACCTGTATCACGGTAACGATTTATCTGGAAATCGCTGATAAGGGCGAAGTGCAGCCGGAACCGGAAGAAGTCGTGCAGAAAGTGAACCAAACGGAATATATGCGCCGCATTTTGTTAGTGGAAGATAACGATTTAAATCGGGAGATTGCCAAGGAATTATTGGAGATGGAGGCATTCCTGGTAGAAACTGCAGAAAATGGACAAGAAGGCGTAACAGTGTTCAGTCGCAAGCCGGAGTATTATTATGATGTAATTTTGATGGATATTCAAATGCCGGTGATGAATGGTTATGATGCTGCAAAAGCGATTCGGCAGTTAGAACGAAAGGATGCAGCCGAAATCCCCATTATTGCTTTAACGGCCAATGCCTTTGCCGATGATATCTACGCTGCCAAGCAAGCGGGCATGAATACTCATTTGGCCAAGCCGTTGGATTTGAAGCAGCTCTGTAAGGTGTTAAATCAATGGCTGCCCTATGATGTGGGAGCGTTATCCTAAAAATGGACAGATCTTGGATAGGATAGCTTATCCGAGGTCTGTTTTTTGTTCCTTGTATTTCAGAAAAAACAGCAGATGTTTGATTGGGTGTTAGAAAATAGCTTGTCAAGCGACGGCAGAATGACTAAACTATAAAAAGGAAACAATTGCTTTAGGCAAGCGAGATAATTTTTATGAGGTGATTACAGTGAACATAGCAGTTGTCGGTTTAGGTTTAATTGGCGGTTCCTTTTGTAAAGCAATCAAAGCGTATACCCAGCATACTTGTCTGGGCGTCGGTAGAGATTTAAACAGTAAATCGGTGCAAATGGCGCTGCAGGAGGACGCCATTGATAAGGCCATCATTCCAGAGCAACTGGGAGAAGCTGATTTGAGTATCATCTGCCTGCACCCACAGGGGATTATTGATTTTATCTTAGACAATCAGCAATATTTCCGGCCTGGCAGCATTGTCATCGACGCTGGCGGTGTGAAGGAAAGTATCGTGCGCGCTGTGCATGATGTTCTGACAGAACGGGGCGTTATTTTTATCGGCTGCCATCCGATGGCCGGTCGAGAATTTTCTGGCTTTGCTTATTCTCTGCCCGATTTATATAAGGGCGCCAGCATGATTTTAACGCCGTTGGCAAGCGTTCCGGAGGAAGCCAGAAAAACTGTCGAGCAGCTGGCTCGGGATTTAAAATTTGGCCGTATTGTTTATACCACGCCGCAGGAGCATGATAAAACCATAGCCTTTACCTCGCAATTAGCCCATGTGGTATCCAGCGCTTATATCAAAAGTCCGACGGTCAAAAATGAAAGCGGCTTCAGTGCAGGCAGCTTTAAGGATTTGACCCGTGTGGCGAAGCTGAATGAGGATATGTGGACCGAGCTATTTTTGATGAATCAATCGGCCTTGCTGTATGAGGTGGATACTATCATTCATGCTTTGCAGGAGTATCGGGCGGCCTTAGCAGACAACGACGCAGAGACTTTGCGGGGACTTTTGCGGGATGGCCGGATTTTGAAAGAGTGGAGTTTGCAGCATTCCATTACAGAATAACGTAAAAATATTTAAAAAGAATGAACTATACATTTATTATAATGAAAAATATATTTTATTTTTCTATCTGATATGGTATTATAGAATTAAGGAATGGTGGATATCATGTTATCTAATTTTGAAAATGATATTTACGCATGTTGGAAAAACTATAAAAGGGTAGAAATGAGCGAGGGTAAGTGTATGGTTCAAGTTATAACAGATTCGTCAGCATTGACTACGCCGGCGGAAGGAGAAACACTGGGGATTGATGTTATTCCGCTGTGTGTTAGTATTTTGGATGAAGAGTACCGTGATTTACAGGTCGATATGGATCATTTTTATGGTCAAATTGCCAAGGGCGGGATTCCCAGAAGCTCGCAGCCGCCGATAGGAGATTATGTGGAGGCTTATCGGCGGCACGCAGGAAAGAAAATTTTGAATATTGCCATGGCCGATGGGCTGTCGGGCACCTATCTCAGTGCCTGCGGCGCCAAAGAAATGGCAGAAAATAAAGAGGATATTGTGGTGTACAACAGCCGTACCTTGTGCGGCCCCCACCGGCATTTGGTGTGGAAGGCGGCGCAGATGGCGCAGCAGGGAAAATCGCTGGCTGATATTGTGCTGGCGTTGGATGACTGCACCCGCCATTGCGAATCCTTTTTGATTGCGCAGGATTTTGAATTTTTGCGCAGAGGCGGTCGGCTGACGCCGTTAGCCGCTAAATTTGGTTCGGCGCTGCAGGTAAAGCCTATTATGCAGCAGACGCCTGACGGCACCCGTTTGGATGCCTATGGCATCAGTCGTACTATCAAGGGCGCTGCCAAGAAGATTATGCACCATTTTCAGAAAAAACATGTGGGGGAAGGATATCTGATTTCTATTTCTCATGCCCGGGCGGCGAAAGACGCTTTGGAGATTGCCCATATCATGAAGGATGCCTTTGCCAAAGCCAAGGTAGAAATTTTGGAGCTGTCGCCGGTTTTTGTGACACAGGGCGGTCCCCAGTGCATTGCCATTCAATATATTAAAATGTAAAATAGAGCGAAATGTGCATAAAGAGAACTGTTGTTAAAGCAGAAGATTGTTTTGACAACAGTTTTTTTGTTGTCAGAAAGAGGAAATTTCTAAAATATGGATAATTATTATATAAAAGGAACAATCGTACAGATAAAATAGGAGGAGGATATACTGTGTTGCAGAATTATTTCTGGCTATACGGCGGGCTGATTGTCATTGGCGGCATTGGCCTTGGTTGGCTTTGTTGTTTGTACTCTAGCGTATATGTGAAACGGGAAGCAGCATGGAAAGACGGTACAGCTGGCATGATGCCTCATTGCAGATTGGTTCAGCTGATAAGTATCCTGCTTTTGTTTTCTTTGCTGCTGCGGTTTGATTGGAATTGGCAGCTAGGCAAATTTATGGTGCTGAGCTTTTTGCTATTGGTGATTGGTGTGATTGATTATTATAGTTTTCTTATTCCTGATAGCTTGCTGCTCTTGGGATTGCTGCTGTATGTGCCGCTATCACTGGTGAACGGACAAGCTATGCCGGATTTATTGTTGCAGGGACTATTGGGCGGCTGTGCAGGGGCGTTGCCGTTGTTAGCGTTCATTTTAGCTGCCGATACGCTTTTGCAGCAGGAAACCATGGGCGGCGGCGATATCAAATTATTTTTTCTGCTGGGCGTTTATATGGGACCTTCCCGGGTTTTCTTAATTTTATTTCTATCCTGTCTGATAGGCTTATTCTGGCAACTGCTGCGGCAATCCTTGCGGCGAGGGACGCTGTTTCCCTTTGGGCCGTCGATTGCAGCTGCCGCCTGGCTGGTTCTCTTGTGGGGCGAGCAACTGCTGGATTGGTATTGGAATTTTTTGCTGTGAAAATATTGCTGGAAATCCTGAAATAAAAAAGAATCTCCGCTTGTTTCTACGTTTGAACTTTGTTATCATTAGATGAGAAAGCAAAAGAGTTTTTGGGAGGATGTGACAGCCATGAACAATTCAAATTTTGTCATTATTACCGGTTTGTCCGGCGCAGGAAAAAGTAATGCGGTGAAGGTTTTTGAGGATATGGGGTATTTTTGCGTGGATAATTTACCTGCACCGTTAATTCCCAAATTTGCGGAGCTGTGTCTGCAATCTGACGGCAAGGTCAGCAAAATTGCGTTGGTGATTGACATTCGCGGCGATTTGTTTTTAGATGAATTGAATCATAATCTGGATGAGCTGCACAATATGGATATTTCTTATCAGATACTTTTTTTGGAAGCTTCCGACGATATTCTCATTCAGCGCTTTAAAGAAACGCGCCGCAATCATCCGCTAAGCCCGCAGGGTACCATCAGTGAGGGCATTCGTCTGGAACGGCAGAAGCTGAGCGAATTGCGGGGCCGGGCTGATAAAATTATTGACACCTCCCGGTTAAAGGCCAGCGAGCTGCGCAGCGAACTGCGCGCCCAGTGGGCCGAATTCAGCGATAAGCTTTCTGTCAGCATCATAACCTTTGGCTATAAGCACGGCATTCCCATTGATACCGATTTGCTGATGGATGTGCGGTTCATTCCCAATCCGTTCTATATACCGGAGCTGCGGCCGTTGACTGGTCGGGATCCGGCTGTGCAGGAATATGTATTCCGCTCGAAGGAATGTCAGGAATTTTTGCAAAAGTATACCGATTTATTAAAATTTCTGCTGCCCAATTATATCAAAGAAGGCAAAACCCATCTCACCATCGGCATTGGCTGCACTGGCGGTCAGCACCGTTCGATTGCGTTGGGGATAAAAATTGGTCAGATTTTAGAGCAGGAAGGCTATCCGGTCAACGTGAAGCATCGGGATAACTAGGTTACGCTGGGAGGGAGCTACAATCGAATTCGGCGAATATAAGCAATGGAAAGAAAAAAACAGTCGGAAGGAATATAATAAATGGCGCAGACTGCAGCAGGGCCCTAATATTGTCGTCGTGGGCGGCGGTACCGGATTATCGGTTTTGCTGCGCGGCCTGAAAGAATACAGCAGTAACATTACAGCCATCGTTTCAGTGGGCGATGACGGCGGCAGCTCCGGCCGTATTCGGGAGCAATTCGGCATGGTGCCGGTAGGCGATGTGCGCAACTGTATTGTGGCGCTGTCGGACAGAGAAGATTTGATGGAGCAGCTTTTTGATTATCGTTTTGAACGGGGCGAGGGCTTAGACGGGCACAGCTTGGGTAATTTATTGCTGGTAGCTATGGCCTATTTGACCGGCAGCTTTCACGACGCTGTTTCCGATATCAACGAGGTGCTGCAAATTCGGGGACGGGTGTTGCCTGTTACCGATGAGCCGATTACGCTGAAGGCCATCTTGGATGACGATACGGAGATTGTTGGCGAAAGCTGCGTGTCCCAGGCCACCCGGCCTATTGTGCGGCTGACCATCGAACCGGAGGATGTGCAGCCGTTGGAAGAAGCGCTGGAGGCGATTGGGCAGGCGGAAGTCATTGTGCTGGGGCCAGGCAGCTTGTTTACCAGCATTATTCCTAATTTGCTGGTGGACGGCATTGTGGACGCTATTTTAAAGAGCAAGGCTATGAAATTTTATGTGTGCAATGTGATGACTCAGGCCGGTGAAACGGACAATTTTACGGCAGAGGACCATTTATTTTCTTTGTTGGAGCATGGCCGCAAAGGAATTGTGGATTCGGTTATCGTAAATAATCATGAGACCATGGATCAGGAGATTTTGCGGCGATATGCAGAAGAAGGCGCTGTTCCGGTCAAATATCATAAAAATAAATTAGAAGAATTGCAGGTCAACGTGGTAGAGGCCAATCTGCTGAATGAGCAGCAGGTGCTGCGTCATGATTCGGCAAGACTGGCAGAAACGATTATGGATCAGCTTTACAGCAAGAGCGGCTTCTGGAGCACACTGGGCTGGCGGCATACGTATAAAACGGTAAAAAAACGTAATCGCCGTGCCAGAGACAAGAGAAAGCAAAGATAGAAAGTTCAGGTGAGTGGCAATGTCCTTTTCCAATGAAATAAAAAATGAGCTGGCCCATTTAGAGCATGATAAAAAATGCTGTGAGATTGCCGAGTTAGCCGGTTTGGTGCGCATGGACGGCACCATCCTAATTGGCAACCGGAACGGGATTGGGCTGGAGTTGGTGACGGAGAATGCGGCAGTCGCCCGGAAAGCCTTTAAGGGTTTAAAAAAATTGTTTCAGGTGGAAACCGAGATTACAGTGCAGCGGCGCAACCGGCTGAAGAAAAATAATGTGTATTTGGTGCGGGTGCCAGGGCAGCCGAAAGTGATGGAAGTGCTGGATACCCTGGGCCTCATGAAGGACGGTTTGATGTATAATCCGGAAATCAGCGCCAGTTTGGTAAGAAAGGAATGCTGTAAACGCAGCTATCTGCGCGGCGTGTTTTTAGGCGCCGGTTCTTTGAGCGACCCGATGAACAGCTATCATTTGGAGATTGTGGCCAACAGTGAGGAGTATGCCGATTCTCTGGCTAAGCTGATTGAAACCTTTGGCCTGCATCCCAAAATCAGCGGGCGAAAAAATGTGCTGCTGGTGTACTTAAAAGAAAGCGAGCAGATTGCCGATTTTCTCAATATTATCGGCGCTCATCAGGCGTTGTTGGAATTAGAGAATATTCGCATTCAAAAAGGAATGCGCAACCAGGTAAACCGTTTGGTAAATTGCGAGAGCGCCAATATGAATAAAACCATTGACGCTGCGGTACGGCAAAAGAATAATATCGAGTTTGTGCAGAAATACTATGGACTGGAAAAGCTAAACGACGGTTTGCGGGCTGTGGCAGAGGCGCGGCTGAATTATCCGGAAGTTAGTCTGAAAGAATTAGGCGCATTGATGGAGCCGCCCATTGGCAAGTCAGGCATTAATCATCGTATGCGCAAGCTGGAGGAATTGGCCGACGAGCTGCGCAGCAAGGGCTATGGCGGGACAGCATTGTAAAAGGAGGATACGGCATGCATAGCTGGAGAAAAGTATGTACCATCCTATCTGTTGTTCTATTGGCTGTGATTTTGTTGCTGAATTATTTTGGCTCGCCGCTTACCCGCTATCAATTAGAACGGCAGGTGGCTGATTATTTGCAGCAGTTGGGGTATCAGCAGGAGGATTTGGCGGAATTGGACAGTGTCTATGACAGGCATGCCCGCAATAAATATATGGTGAAGGTTGTGTTTGCCGATGCGCCGGAAACTGCCCGTTATTATTACTATGATGAGGGAATGGAATTGCAGGAAATCGAGCAAATAGGAAAATAAAATCAAAGATTGTTAGATTATTATAAAACAATGCTGCCAGTGATTTTTTTGATTGCTGGCAGTATTTTCATGTTAAAAAATAATTATCGTGGCAAAGCTGCTCAAAAATATTAAAATTACAACTATTTTAAAAATACTGAACATTGAAAAGCACTATGTAACGTGATAGAATTTATGTGAAAAGATATGTCGTAATTAGGCAGAGGGGGCCATAAGATTGAATTTAAACGACAGCTTGATACAAAAGACCTATCAGGTAGTGGAGGTGTCTGGTTTGGAACTGCCGGTAGAACGCCGGTTGGAGGCGTTAGGGCTGACGGCAGGGACTGACATTACTGTTTTGAACAAGAAAAAAGATGGCGCTGTGATTGTAAAGGTGCGGGGAACCCGTTTTGCAGTAGGTATGCAAATTGCGGCCGGAATTCACATTAAGGAGGCTGGGCGATGAAGGATACAGTCAGTATCGGATTTATTGGCAATCCCAACTGCGGCAAAACGACACTGTTTAATGCGTACACCGGCGCGAAGCTGAAAGTTGCTAACTGGCCAGGCGTTACAGTAGAGAAAAAAGAAGGCTCCATGCAATATCACGGGCATACCTTTAAATTGGTGGACTTGCCCGGTATTTACAGTCTCACCTCCTATACGATGGAAGAAAAGGTGTCTCGGGAATTTATTCTCAGCGATGATGTGGATGTGATTGTAGATATTGCCGACGCTTCTGCATTGGAGCGTAATCTGTACTTGACCTTGCAGCTGATTGAATTGGGTAAGCCGGTGGTGCTGGCTTTAAATATGATGGATATCGTAGAGGAACGGGGCATGGAAATCGATATGCACCGTTTGCCGGAAATGCTGGGCATTCCTGTGGTGCCCGTATCGGCCCGAAAAAAACGGGGACTGGATATTTTGATGCATGCGGTAGCCCATCACATGGACAAAGACGAGCCAGTGGTGTTAATTCATGAGCATGACGCAATGGAGGAAGCCAGTCGGCATCAGCACGATCATCACGCCGAATATGCCATGGTGTACAGCGACTTGATTGAGGACAAAATCGACGCCATCACCGAGGTGCTGAAGCAGCGCTATCCTGATATGAAAAATTACCGCTGGCACGCTTTGAAGCTGCTGGAACAGGACGCCGATATTATGGCCCGATATCCGGTGGATTTGCCGCAGGTAATGGACCGCAGCTATGAAAAGGATATTATCAATCAGAAATATGATTTCATTGAAGAAATTATCGACGAAGTACTGATGAACAAAGAACAGAAGGCAGAGCGAACCGATAAGATAGATGGGCTGCTGACCCATCCAATCTGGGGCGTGCCCGTTTTTTTAGGCATCATGGCGCTGGTATTTGGCCTGACCTTTACCGTTGGCGATTGGCTGAAGGAGACTTTTGTAGAGGCTGCCATCGCGTGGTGTTCCGTAGGTATTCTTAACTGCCTGACCTATTTTCAGGTGAACGAAGTTTTGATTTCCTTGGTCATTGATGGGATTGTGGCCGGTGTGGGCGGTATCTTAACCTTTTTGCCCAACATTTTTATCCTATTTTTGGCCTTGGCCTTTTTGGAGGACAGCGGCTATATGGCAAGAGTGGCCTATGTAATGGACAGCCTTATGGGAAGGCTGGGCTTGTCGGGCCGCGCCTTTATTCCTATGCTGCTGGGCTTTGGCTGTACGGTGCCGGCTATTATGGCTTCCAGAGCGTTGGAGGACCCGCGGGACCGCAGAAAAACAATTTTGATTACGCCGTTTATGTCCTGCAGCGCCCGTTTGCCGATTTATGTGGTGTTCTCGCAGATGTTTTTTGCCGAGCATGCCATGGTGGTGGCTTATTCTATGTATATCCTGGGCATTGTGGTGGCATTGGCCACAGCGCTGGCGCTGAAACTGATTGATAAAAAAGAGAGCAAAAATAATTTATTGATTGAACTGCCCGAATATAAAGCGCCCAATGCCTACAGTATTGCCATCTATGTGTGGGAAAAGGTGAAAGATTATATCACCAGAGCCGGTACCATTATCTTTGTAGCGTCCATCATCATGTGGGTGCTGCTCAACTGTGGACCTCATGGTTTGGCCGAAGACATGGGACAGAGCTTTGGCGCCATTATGGGGAAAGTGTTGGTGCCAATCTTTACGCCTATTGGCCTAGGCTATTGGCAGATTGTGGTGGCGCTGATTTCCGGTATTGCTGCCAAAGAAGTGGTGGTATCTAGCTGCAGCGTCTTGTTTGGCATTAACAATATCAACTCGCAGGCTGGTATGGATGATTTGGTGGGTATGCTGGCTGTTATGGGCTTTGGCGCGGTCAATGCCTATGCGTTGATGACCTTCTGCCTGCTTTATACGCCCTGCACCGCGACGCTGGCTACTATCAAGCGGGAATCGGGCAGTTGGAAATGGACTGGACAGGCCATGGTGTTTCAGTTCGTGGTGGCATGGGTTGTTACCTTTGTCATCTACCATATTGGGCTGTTGTTTGTATAAGGAGGCCTTATGCTGGCAACAATTTTGTTAGGCGCAGCCATCGTGCTATATGCAGGCTGGGTGCTGCGCAAAACCTATCGGCAGTGGAAAAGCGGCAATGGCTGCCAAGGCGGCTGTAATCATTGCGCTGGCCGACAGCAGTGCAGAAAATAAATTGTATGATACAGAAAAATGCTGTCATATCCGGAATTTATTTCGGATATGACAGCATTTTTGCGTCAGATGTCATTTAGATATGGGCTGCAGCAAATTGACGATATTTTACAAGCCTTTTTTTATGGCGCTGCGTTACAATAAAACAATGATGAGGAGGGCTGCAAAATGGAAGAAACGATGCGGCAGGTTTGTTACGATGAAACGTTACAAATCAGCGCTTATTATTTTAGACGGTTGCCCAAAGGGTTTGTAAATCATTTTCACGGATATTATGTTTTTGGACTGATTGAAGCGGGCTGCACAGCGATGTCCTGCCGCGAGCGGGAATTTTATCTAAAGCGGGGCCATTTCTTTGTGTTTAATCCCGGCGATAACCATGGGTGTTTACAGTGTGGCAGCGAGCCATTGGAGTATCGGACGGTGAATATTGACAGTGCTGTAATGCTGCGGCTTGTTGCGGAACTTGCTGACCGAACCGAGCTGCCAGTCTTTAGGCAACCTGTATTTGAGGATGAAGAACTTGCCCGGCATTTGCGATTACTGTGCGAAATGATACTGCACCAGGCAGCGGAATTTGCAAAGGAAGAAGCATTATTGTTTTTGTTGTCTGAATTGATACAGCGTTACAGTCAGCCCTTTGCCTACAGCATTCCCGATTGCCGTATCGAAGTGGAGCAAGCCTGTCGGTTTTTACAGCAGCATTACGCGCAGACCATTAGCTTGGAGCAGGTCTGCCAACTTGTCGGGCTGAGCAAATCGACGCTGCTGCGAGCCTTCACCAAATCCAAAGGCGTTACGCCCTATCGGTATTTGCAGGCCATTCGCGTCGATGCGGCGCAAAAATTGCTGCAGCAGGGTTGGGCGCCCGTTGATGTGGCGCTGCAGACCGGTTTTTCTGACCAGAGCCATTTCACCAATTATTTTCAGCAGATGATTGGCTTGACGCCCGGCGCTTATCGAGAGATGTTCACGAAAAAACGAAGCAGGGAGTAACAGATATGGAGCAAGCAAATCGCGAAGGCCATTTGGCGGCCTTACTGACTATTGTTATTTGGGGAACCACCTTTATTTCCACTAAACTATTATTGCAGGAATTTCAGCCGGTAGAAATTTTATTTTTCCGTTTTGTACTGGGCTTTTTGGCATTGTTGTTGATTTGTCCCCGCCCTATGCCCAAAACGACCAAAGTGCAGGAACTGATTTTTGCGCTGGCAGGACTATGCGGCATTTGTCTGTATTATCTGTTGGAAAATATTGCGCTCACCTATACGATGGCCTCCAACGTAGGAGTGATTATTTCTATTGCGCCGTGCTTTACGGCGATCCTGAGCGGTCTGTGTTTGCGGCAGCAGGAAAAGCCACAGGCTAAGTTTTTTGTCGGCTTTGCAATCGCGATGCTGGGCATTTGCATGATTAGCTTTAACGGCGCCAAATTGGCGCTCAATCCGTTGGGCGATTTCTTGGCTGTGCTGGCTGCTTTGGTGTGGGCTTGTTATTCCATTTTGACTAGAAAAATCAGCAGCTATGGGTTTTCCACCATTCAGACAACGCGCCGGGTGTTTGCCTATGGCTTAGTCTTTATGTTGCCGGCATTGTATACCTTTCATTTTCAGTGGCAGTGGAGCCGGATGGTCAGCCCGATAAATGCCGGAAATCTGTTATTCTTAGGTCTGGGTGCTTCCGCCTTGTGCTTTGTCACCTGGAATTTTGCTGTGAAAGTGCTGGGCGCAGTGAAAACCAGCATATATATTTATCTGGTGCCGGTGATTACCGTGGTCACCTCCGCCATCGTCTTGCAGGAGCCGGTTTCTCCGCTGATGATAGCAGGCACACTGTTGACCTGCGTTGGCTTGGTTGTATCAGAGCAGAAATGAATGCAAAATATGCCTGTTAGGTTTATAATAGGTACATTTTGTGCTATACTATAGATAGATTCAAAAAGCATGAAACCGTTGAACAGGAGGAGGCAGACGATTATGGCAACAACCAGTATGAATATTCGGATGGACAGTGAGGTAAAACGCAAAGCGCAGCAGGTGTTTGCGGAGCTGGGGTTAGATGTTACAACGGCAGTCAATTTGTTTTTGCGGCAGGTCATTCGCACCCAGAGCATTCCATTTGAGCTGAAGGCAGAGATTCCAAATGAAGAAACCCTGGAAGCCATAGAAGAGGTACGTGAATTACAGGCATCCCCAGACAAAAAATATTATTCTAGTTTCGCGGAGTTATTAGAGGAGGTAAAACGTGAATTATAAAATCGTTTCTTCTGGTAAATTCAAACGAGACTTAAAAATAGCCATAAAGCGCGGTTATGATATGACGCTGTTGGATGAGATTGTAACGATGTTGGCAGCAGGAAAGCCATTGCCGGAGAAAAATCGGGACCATGCTTTAAAAGGCGAGTATGCGGGCTGTCGGGAATGTCATGTTACATCAGATTGGCTATTAATTTACGCGATACGTAATGATATGTTGGAGCTGTAGCTCACCAGAACAGGTACCCATAGCGATTTATTTTGAGGAAAAATATAATTTGGCAAAAGCATCTTTGTGTTTTCTTAGCAGGGAAAACGCAAAGATGCTTTTTTATGTAAATCTGGATACAAATATTGATTTATGAAGAGCTTGTTATACCCTTTTGCTATAACAACTCATATCCAAGGGGCATTATGCAAAAAATATCTTATGCATTATAATTGATTATAGTAAATAATTACGATTTGCGCAAATCCTTTTCTTATTTACAGCTCTTAGTTTCGCTTATTTTGGATGATTTTACAGGAAAGGATGAGGTTTTTATGTCAAATGCAACAAAAATAAAATGGGCTGCAGCGATCTGATATGCTCCCCTTTAGGTAGACAGTTGAAAAAATAAAACTGTTTATCTAGAGG
>CABUKW010000005.1 GCA_902492275.1 uncultured Peptococcaceae bacterium | reverse complement strand
GGGCAGGTGAAGGTAGCTGTAACCACCAAAGCCGCTGCCTATGATAAACGGATTGTGCTGCAGATTAATAACCGCAACGTGTTAATCAATAACACCACCTTTACCAATGATGTGGCGCCTGTTATTGTGGACAACCGCACCATGGTGCCAATTCGGGTGATTACCGAAGCCTTGGGTGGCAGAGCCGACTGGAATGCAGCAACCCAGACCGTCACCTTAACCATCGACGGCAGCGTGCTGCGTATGACCATCGGTCAAACCATTGCCGGCTTTGACGCAGCGCCAGTGATTCTCAACGATCGCACCTACGTGCCAATCCGTTACGTGGCCGAAAAATTAGGCGCTAACGTAGAATGGATTGCCAATACCCAGCAGATTATCATTGAAAAATAATCCACAAGCTGGTTCATTGGTGCAGAAGCTGGTAAAAGTAAACATTGAAAAGATACAAAACAGCCCTGAGGACTTCCTCAGGGCTGTTTTTGTGCAGATGCGCCAATGGTCAGGTATAGACAAGGGCCGCAAAAGTTGAATGGGGGTAAAATAAAGGACAAAATCTTTTTCCCCATTTGCCGTATCCCTATTGGTTGACAGAAAAAAATTTTTTGTAACTTGTTAAAACGACACAGAACCAGTTAAAACAACAAAAAACCGGTTAAAACGACGTTGTTTTAACCAGTTCTGTCGTTTTAACCGGTTGGCGTGCCGCTGCAGAGTCATTGTATAATAAAGGCAAGGTAAGGGCCTGCCTGAACAGTAAAACGGTATTGCAATAACCGAATGAAAAACAATGATCAGAAATGAAAAAGGGAGAGATGTTTATGACAACCATATCCAGAAAGGGGCAGTTGATTTGTGCCACTGCCGAGGAAAAAAAGAAAACCATTACCGTGGGAAATATGGATGCGACAGCTACCGACGCCAATACAGCAGCGGCCTTGAACGCCATCGGCGGATTGCAGAAGCATACCATTGAGGAATTGCGGGTGGTGGATACCAAAGTAATCAGTTAGTAACGGGATATCCTGTTAGCATGTATCGCAGTTTTTGTAAAAACGAATTGGAGGAATGAACGATGCCAGAACAGTTAATGAGTGAAACCTTGTATATGAACTATGCCGATGATGAAAACAATACCGCCAGTGTATCGGTGCCGGATCCGCTTGAAAATCTGGAAGGGGAAACGGTACTCAACGCCATGAACACCGCCATCGAAAACGGCGTACTGCTGGGGAAGAATGGATTGCCGCTGACAGTGGCAGTAGGCGCTTATATCCGAACAGTTACCCAAACCACATTGTTTTAAGAGAAACAACGTCGGAACAATCGGTACCAGAAAGGATGACGCCCATGCAAAAAGAACAGATTGCCATGTTGGTGCGGACAGCGGTGTTGTTTATCGCCTTGCTCAATCAGTTGCTGATGGTATTTGGCTACAGCGTATTGCCTATTTCTGAGGAGGCCTTCGGAGAACTGTTCACCGCCTTATTTACAACCGCCGCAGCAATGTGGACCTGGTGGAAAAACAACAGCTGGAACTAGTCGCTGGGACAAGCGCCAGCAGGCAGATAAAGGATGAGCAGGAATTTGTGAGACGGTATGCATTTCCAGTACCGTCTCCCGGCCCGTCCGTTAAAACAGGCAAAGCATCCGACAGGACAGCTGTGGGCAGCTGTCCCTACAACGTATCTGCCGGATAGAAGACAGAAGGGATAAGGCACTTGCTACCGTCTTATAGGTTTGAAATCTCTGCTGCCGTTGTTCAAATTTACTGACCTAACGGTCAGCGGTGCGATGTGGGCATCGCACCCTACAACGTATCTGCCGCGCAGAATACAGAAAAATTAAGGCACTCGCTACTGCCTTATGGGTTTAAAACTCCCTGCTACCTTCGCCAAAATTCCGACTTGGGGCGGACATTGACGATGGTTGTCCTAGCTGTGGCAAACGCAGTTTGACAAAAGCGGACAACCGAGAGAAATGTCCGAAGCCACGGAGGGATAGGCGAAGAGTAGCAAAAAGAAAAAAATAATGAATAGCAAAAATCAAAAAATAAAGCAAATGAAAAAATTTTGTATTCTTTTTAAAAAGAAGGAGGCACCTATGCCCAAACAATCATATCGTGTATTTATCGGCGTAGGCCACGGTGGACCGGACGCCGGCGCAGTGCGGGGAAGCCGCCGCGAAGCAGATTATAATTTGAGTATTGCGTTGTTGTTAAAAGAAGAATTACAGCGGCATGGCCTGATGGTGAAGCTGTCGCGGGAGCGGGACGAGGAGGATCGGCTTCAGGAGGAAATTGCCGAATGCAATGCCTTTGCGCCCGATGCAGCTATTGAAATTCACACCAATGCCGGCGGCGGCAGCGGCTTTGAGGTCTATTATCAGACAGCGCCCTGGGAAAACAGCAAATTGTCCATGCGGATGGCCCAATTGGTTGACAAGCAGGTGAAGCGCTATCTCAATGTAAAAACAAGGGGACTAAAGACCAACGCCAATCTGGGCTGGCTGAAGCAGGTGAAAGCGCCTTGTATTCTGGTGGAAAACTTTTTTATAGACGGGCCGCAGGCTGATTGGTACAGCCAGCCGGTTCAACTGGCAGCGCTGAGCAAGGCTTATGCTCATGGGATTTTGGAGTATTTCGGCATTGCCTACCGCAGTAATAAGGTGTATCCGCTGCGGATGCGGATTGTCAATGAAGATTTGGAAACGGCCAAAGAGTTTGTATGTCCGGCCATTTTGCAGGAGGGCAGCAATTATGTCAATCTGCGGATTTTTTCGCAGTTGTTTGGCCGGGGCGTATCTTATCAGGAGGAAACCAAAACGCCGATTGTGTATCCAACGGACTATTTTGCGCCCAGCGATTTTCAGAGCGGACTGCTGAAACTCAGCGATTTTCCTACCGAGGCGGAGCGGTTACTGGCAGGTATCTCTATTCAGGAAGCGCCGCAGGCTGATTTAAGCGGCTATAGCTTTGATGAATACGGCTATGAAGAAGAAACGGGCCGGTTAGAGCAATATGCGAAGCTGGAGGAACGGCTATGAAATGGATTGCGTATAAGACGGGCGAAGGACGGAAACTAACGATAAAGGAGAAGAGGCTAATTGTATCTGACCGACAATGAAAAAGAAACCATCATAACCTTTACCGAGGGCGATCATGTTGCTTATATTGCCACCTACAACACAGCGATCAAGCTGGCGCTGCGGCGGTTTGGCAAGCACAATCCTGCGCTGTGCAGCCTGCGGTATGAAACGGAGGAAGGCAGAGAAACCTACAGCATTGATAAAAGCTGGTTGTCCGTTTGCTTTCGGGATTTGTTTCTGTGTGATTATGCGCTGGGTTTATTGCCCGACTTGTGGCAGAAAGATAAAAAGCAACTGTTGGAGGAAAGCATTTGTTAAGCAGATAACGATCTGACGCAGAAATCAAAACGTGAGCGCCGGTGACAAGTTGACAGCATGACAAAAAGGAGTTGTACCCATGATAGACGGGGTACAACTCCTTTTTTATATGCGCGGCATCGCGCAGTCTGCAGTCGGTTCGCTGCCAGGCTCGCTTTTATTCGTAAATGTCGTCATGCAGAACAGCAAAATTGCGGAAGTCGTGAATATAGCGGGTGGCTTCCTGCTGTAAAGCCTGTTGTTCGGTTGGATTGGTTTCTTCATAAATGGCTACGGTTTGGAAGCCTGCCTGGTTCGCGCTGCGAATCCCTTTCAGGGAATCCTCAAAAACGATGCAGTCTTGTGGAGGCAGGCCCAATTTATCGGCTGCAACCAAATAAATACGCGGGTCGTGTTTGCCAATCCCCACTTCTGCTACCGTGGTGATGCTTTGAAAATAATCCTGCAGTTGATGATGCTGCAATACCTTCTCTACCAGAGGACGGGCGGTGGCGGTGGCGACCGCCATAGAGGCGCCGGCCCTTTGCAGATACTCTAATAAAGCGCGCACGCCAGGTTTTAAAGGGATGGTGGTGCAATAGAGCTGTTCCATGTTATTTTGAAATTGCTGATAGACAACCGCAGGGTCATCAGGCAGGTGAAATTCTTGCAAAATCATACCAGTAGCGTTTTCCAGTCCCAGTGTTTTGGTGCGGTCCAGTAAATCCTCCGGCGGCGTGATACCTCTGGCAATCAGCATATCGTCAATTTGTTTCTGCCAGGAGGGCATAGAATCCAGCAGAGTACCGTCCAAGTCAAAAATAAATCCTTTCATAAAAAGTTCCTTCTTTCTTCCGCCATAGCATTCGGGGCTTTTTCAGCCGACAATGGCACATTCTTCATCGTTATTGAAAATCAGATTTATTATAGCAGATTTCCGTAAAGAAAAAATGAATTTTGTTTAAGGATTTTGTATAAATATTTTTATCAGCAATCAAACGATTTTGGGCAAGTTATTTCCATTGCCCGCAAGCGCAGAAAAGGGTATAATAAGACATAGCTTAAAATAAAGGTGGAGTCATTATGAGTAAGGCGACAGGCGGCGGTATGCTGTCTTTTGATACCATAAATATAAATGCAGTAGAATCTTTATTCCAATCGGAGGGCTTTTTCTGGCTGACCACTGCAGTGGCAACCGGATTGGCGGCAGAAGAAATGGAGCGATTTTGCGCAAATACACCGCAAGCCATTGACACCATGCAAATCATAGAATTGTTTAACCAATGTATTCGCGATAACGATATTTCAGCTCAGGAGCTGGCGCAGGCGCGGCAGTGGAGCATGGATAATTTGAAGCTGATTGATGGCTGGAACCGCCAAACCATGGTATTTCAGGAACGGCACAGTCTGGGTATCAGCAAAGGCTTTACTGCTTACTGGCTCAATTATAAGCTGATTGAGCTGGAATGGCAGCAGGTGTTGGGTTCGGAAGAAATAGAGGAAACCTATCAGTTCTTAAATCAGGTGTTGGCCGACAGTGCAGAGCTGGATCAGATTGAACAGGCTTGTGCCGGTGGCGGCGCCAATGAGGATCAGCGTTTGTTTTTGCGCAGCCATTGGCAGCGCAGCAAGCTCTTTTGGACCAACCTGTATTCCAGTTTGCAGTTGTTTTCTTTGGGCCTGATTGAAATGCGGCAGCCAAGGCTTGCGGGCGACGCTGATTAATTTTGGCGGCGCTTGGACAAATAAAGATAAAGAAAATGGAACAGGACAAAGATGGCCAAAATAGAGATACCGGAGGAAAGAACGGTATAACGGATTTTATTTATTTTGTTCGCGAAAAATAAAATGGCCAAAATGAAAATGCCCAGGCTGAGCAGAACGGCCAGCAGTAATAAAAAAATTCTCATTGCCAAGACTCCTAACATGATAGAAATAATATTACCGTTTATTTTACAGGATAGATGGCAATTTCACAAGGGAACCACTAATATTTTTTCAGAATTGCCAATAAACTGAAATCGACGAGAAAGTGAGTGAACCATCATGAAAAAGAAAATCCAGAAGTTGAGACGGCCGCAAAGAGGCAAAAAACTATTAGGCGTGTGCGCAGGCTTAGCCAACTTTTTTGGTATTGATGTCATATTTGTGCGGATGATTTGGGTACTGGTATGTTTATTCCCGCCGGTCAGTACGTTAGCTGCCATTGCCGCCTATATTGTACTGGGCTATGTTATTCCAGAAGAAAAGGACTATATCGATGTATAAAGGCGGCGCAAATGGAGGAAAACAATGAAACAGGCGGTTATTTTATTGGGTCATGGCAGTATTCGGGAGCAAGCCAATGCAGAGGTGCGCAGTATGTGGAAAATGCTGGCGGAACAGCTGCCCGATTTGCAGATTAGCGGCTCTTTTGTAGAAGTGGCAGAGCCCACGCTGGAGCAAGAAATTGGACGGTTGGCGGAGCAGGGTGTAGAGCGTATTGTGATTGTACCCATGTTTCTTACAAGAGGCAACCATCTTTCCAATGGCATTCCCCGCATTTTGGAAGCAATGCGGCAGCGCTACAGCCATATTCAAATTGAGCTTACCCGGCATTTGGGCGTAGACCCGTTGCTGGCAGAAATTATTAAAAACAGATTGCGGGAAGCTGGGGTAGAATAACGTGGAGCGCGGACAGATGCAAGTACACATGCAGATATCTGCTCTGGAACAATTGGCCGATGTGACCGAGTATTTATTGGAGCAGTTGGGCTGGTGGCAGATTAGTGAAGAAAAACAAATGGATATCCGGCTGTGTTTGATGGAAGCGGTGCAAAATGCGCTGCTGTATGGTTGTCCTGCGGATGGACAGCCTGCCGAGGTGCAAATCAGTTGGCGCTGCAGTAAACAGGGTTTTGTTTTTACGGTAGCGGATAATGGTCCGGGCGTACCAGAGTATCTGCGTTGCCGCAGTTGGGATACGCTGCCGCTTGAGGAGCATGGTCGAGGTATTTTGCTGCTGCAGGCCATCTTAGACGAGGTGCAATTTAACGAAGCCGGTAATTGTATTACCGGGCGTATCAACTGGTAAGGGCAAGGAGGAGGAAAAAGTTTGAAAAAAGACGTAGAACAAATGGCACTTGACTATAAAAAAAATCCGACTCCTGAAGGCATGGAAGAATTATTAAAGGCTATGGAACCGTTGATTAAATATTGGTGTCAATCCCAATGCTATTTGCCCTGGGAACGGGAGGATTTGCAGCAAGTGGCCCGCATTGCGGTTGTCGGCGCGTTGGAGCGGTTTGATCCGGAAAAAGAAATTCGGTTTAAAACCTTTGCATATCGTACAGTATCCGGCAAAATTATGAATTATTATCGGGATAATACCTGGCGTGTGGTGATCCCCCGCAAATATCGGGAATTGAGCGCCCGCATTACCAGAGCGGAAGGTGAATATTATCAAAAATATGGGAATGCGCCTACCACGGAGCAATTAGCTGATTTGCTGCAGATGGATACAAATGCGCTGAAGGAGGCGTTGGAGGCCAAACAGGCCAGCCAAACCACATCGCTGTCAGAACAGCTCAATGAAAACGAAAATAATATGCCGGAGCTGTATTTGGGCGTAACAGACAGCAATCTGGATCAGGTGGAGCTGAAAAAGGACCTGAAGGTCGCTATGGAAGGATTGAGCGAGCAGCAGAAGCAAGTCATTTATTACCGTTATTTTGAGGATTTGACCCAGAGCAAAATCGCCAAAATGCTGGGGGTTTCGCAGATGCAAATTTCCCGTTTGGAAAAGAGCGCGCTGGAAAAGATAAAAAGCCGTATGGCATTCTGATAAAAGAAATCTATGGTACAAAATAAATTTTACAATGTAGTTTTTTATTTGAAAATGTTGTTTTTTTCACAAAATGTGTAGTGTTTTGCGATTTTTTCAGATATAATATTGAAGTTAAGATTTTATACAGATAAGCTGGAGGAGGTGTCTATGCTTAAATTTTTATCATCATTGAAGTTGGCAGTCATCCTAATTGCAGCCATTGCAGTGATTTCTGTTTTAGCTACAATTTATCCAGAAGCGGATGCATTTAATTCGTGGTCGTTCCGTATCCTTGTAATAGCATTTTTCTTGAATTTAAGTCTGTGTACAATCAAGCTTTTACCCGGGCTTTGGAAGCAACTGCATCGTACCGCTGCCGATGTGCCCGAAACAGGAAACTATCAGGTTTATGCCGCCGACCAGGACGCTGTGCTGGCGTGGCTGGAGGAAAACCGTTATAAAATTAGCCGTCAGGAGCAAGGAACTCAGATAAAAATTTTGGCGCATAAAGGCCGGGCCGGCTTGGCAGCGCCCCATTTGCTGCACATTTCGTTGCTGATTATTCTGATTGGCGCTTTCATTTCCACTTTTAACACGCAGGGCTATCTGATGGGGCAGGTGGGACAGACACGCCCCTTCCCCGATGAATTGCAGAAGGCCTATGGAAGCGACAGCACCGTTGAAATTTTAGACTTCCAGACAGCCTATGATGAAAAGCAAGAGGTGGATAACTGGATTACCCAGTTTAATTTGTATGTAGATGGTCAGCTAGTGGCCCAAAATGTGGAGACCAAAGTCAATACGCCTTACCGGTATGGTAACTTGATGATTTATCAAAATTCCTATGACTATCGGTATTTGCTGGAGGTTGACGGGTTAGAAAGTGAAGAAGATAATACTACCTATGGCCTGCCGGATAATCAGCCTAGTCAGATTGCCGGACAGACTGTGGTGGCCGCTACTGTAAATGGCAAGCCTTATGTGCAGATCAGCGACCATGAAAATCCACCCCGCGGACAGTATGTGGAGCCGGGCGATGTGTTGGCGCTCAATGACAGCGGCGCTACCATTACCTATTTAGATACAACGGTTTATACAGTGCTGGAATTAAAAATTCGCCAAGGTACTTATGTGGTTTTTGCCGGTTTTTTACTGGCGACTTTAGCGTCGTTCCTGTTTTTCAGCGGCCGGTATCGGGAGCTGCGCATCCTTACTGGAACAAATCAGGCGGAAAGCAAAATTTGGTGCTATAGTAAAAGCAACATGGTGATAGAAGAATTGCAAGAAGCGCTGTCAGAGCAATGGACACAGCAACAGGAGGTTCAATAAACAATGGAAAAATTACAGTTGCCGTTATTATGGTTTATGCTGGCTGCTTATGTGGGGGCGCTGGTGGTTTATGCGTTTAGTTTCTGGTCCCGCAATCAAAAAATGCGGACGCTGGCCACCAAAATTGTTTATGTCGGGTTAGCGCTGAACACGCTGGGGCTAGTAATCCGCACTGCTTTAATCGGCGGTTTGCCGTTAAATAACGGCTTTGAATTTGGTTTGAGCTTTGTTTTTGCAGTTGTAGTTGCTTATGTGATTGTAGAAAAGCGCTTTCATCTCAGTGCAATCGGCATTTTTATTATGCCGGTCGTGGTTGTGATTTCCATTTGGCTGGTCAGCGTCGATTTAACTATTCAGCCGGTTATGCCAGCGCTGCGCAGCTATTGGCTGGCTGTACATGTGTCTGCGGCGGTGGTGGCGTATGGCTCCTTTGCGTTATCTTTTGCGGTGTCGGTGGCATATTTGCTGAAAGATAAAAAAGAAGTGGATTTTCAGAGCCGGTTTAGTCAGGAACTGCCTGCCTTAAAAGTATTGGATGAGATTTCTTATAAATTAATTTTTATCGGGCTGCCCTTTTTGACCATTATGCTGGTCACCGGCGCTGTATGGGCCGAATATGCCTGGGGCGCCTTTTGGAGCTGGGACCCCAAGGAAACGTGGGCGTTAATCACCTGGCTGGTGTATGCGGCTTATTTGCATACCCGTTTCTTGAAAGGTTTTAAAGGCCGGCGGGCGGCATGGCTGTCTGTGCTGGGTTTTGCAGCAGTTATTTTCACTTTCTTTGGCGTAAGCTATCTGCTGCCCGGTATGCATAGCTATCTGACCTGAGTGACTGCCGATAGAACAATGCAATAGAACTGTAGGGATTATCCTTGATGGGAGGTGAGAGGATGAGCAACCGTTTAAACCAACTCATGCAGGAAAAGCATGATGAAATCTTAAAACAATGGTTTGAACAGGCCATTGCCGCCTATCCGGCAGAGTCGCACAAATATTTTGTGAAGGTAAAAAATGAATTTACCAACCCTGTGGGCAGTAATATTTATCGCAGCCTGGGCCACCTGTTAGAGGAATTAGCCGGCCAACGGGATGCCGATAAACTGTATCAGCATTTGGAGATGATTTTGAAAATCCGTGCTGTGCAGGATATGAAGCCTTCGAAAGCGCTGGCGTTTTTGCCTAGCTTAAAAAGTTTAATTCAGACCATCCTTGCTGACGAAATCAGCGCAGGGACGGTTACAAAAGCAGAACTGGAGGATTTGTTTACCGACCTTGATACACTGATGCTGATTGCCTTTGATTTGTACAGTGAAAGCAAGGAACTGCTTTATAATCTGCGGATTGCCCAAATTAAAGAAACCAATGATATTCTGCAGCGGGCCAATCTGCTTAACGAATCGGTGGATACTAGCACTTTTATGCGGTGCAGTAACTATATAGAGGAAGAATAGGAAATACAATAAAGGGGTGTTAACATGGCAAAACTTCCAAAACCACAGGAGCTCACCAAGATTGACTTTAAGCCGCCTGAAACCAGTTGGATGGATACACCGGTAGATTTTAAACCGGGTACCTACAGCTACCCTGGTAAACCAGAAAGCTTAGAGATTATCGGGTTCCCAAATCCACGTATCTGGTCTCCAACCGACGAAGACTGGAAGCTGCCTGAAAACTGGCAGGAAATTATTTTAGATGGCCTGAGAGACCGTCTGCACAGATTCCGTTCACTGAAGGTGTTTATGGACATCTGCGTAAGATGCGGCGCTTGTGCCGACAAGTGTCACTTCTTCCTGGGTTCCGGCGACCCAAAAAATATGCCTGTTCTGCGTGCTGAATTGCTGCGCTCTGTTTACCGGAAAGAATATACGCTGGCAGGTAAACTGATGGCAAAAATGGTAGGGGCAAGAGAATTAACGCTGCCTGTACTGAAAGAATGGTTCTACTATTTCTTCCAGTGTACCGAATGCCGGCGGTGTTCGTTGTACTGTCCATACGGCATCGATACAGCGGAAATTACAATGCTGGCCCGTGAACTGCTGAATTTGGTTGGTTTGAACATCAACTGGGTTATGGGTCCTGTATCTGCTTGCTACAGAACTGGGAACCACTTAGGCATTCAGCCTCATGGGATTGTGGACTCCTTCGATATGGCCGTTGATGATATCGAAGATATCACAGGCGTACGTTTGGATTTGTCCTACAACCGTAAAGGCGCAGAAATTTTATACGTTCCGCCATCCGGCGACGTATTTGCAACACCAGGTACCTATAGCCTGATGGGGCAGCTCATGCTGATGCATGAAATGGGACTGGACTACACCCTGAGTACCTATAACTCAGAAGGTGGGAACTTCGGTCTGTTTACTTCCAATGAAATGATGAAACGTTTGAACGCCAAAATCTATGCAGAAGCACAGCGTTTGGGCGTTAAATTCATCATCGGCGGCGAATGCGGTCACATGTGGCGCGTGCTGAATCAGTACATGGATACCATGAACGGCCCTGCTCCAGCCAACTTGGAAGTACCAAAGAGTCCGGTAACTGGCACCGTATTTGAAAATGCCAAATCTACCAAGATGATTCACATTACCGAATTTACTGCCGACCTGATGCGTCACAACAAAGTAAAATTGGATCCTTCCAGAAATAAAGGCATTATTGCTACTTATCACGATTCCTGCAACCCAGCTCGCGCAATGGGCTTGCTGGATGAACCGCGCTATATTCTGGACCATGTTGTAGAATGGTACGAAATGCCGGAAGACACCATTCGTGAAAAAACCTTCTGCTGCGGTTCCGGCGCCGGCTTAGGCAACGACGAAAACATGGAAATGCGTATGCGCGGCGGTTTCCCGAGAGCCAATGCGGTAAAATTCGTAAAAGAACGCCATGGCGTCAATATGCTGGCTTGTATCTGCGCCATCGACCGTGCAGCTCTGCCGCCATTGATGAATTACTGGAATCCTGGCGTAGATGTCTGCGGTGTGCATGAATTAGTAGGGAACGCTCTGGTTATGAAAGGCGAAAAGAAGCGTGAAGAAAATCTGCGTTTTGAACCTTTACAGAATTTAGATGACGAGGAGGAAGCATAAGATGAAAAAGACAAATATCATCATTGGGATTGTAATCTTTGCAGTATTAGTCACTGTCCCATTCTGGTCTGCTATCCTGTCTCCTGCCAGCGGCGCTGCACCGGAAGTAAGCTTTGATACGCCTGTCATCAATCAGCTCTCCGGCGATGATTACAAATGTGTAGAAGATGTAGAATGGATGCGCGCCCATCACATGGATTTGCTGAACGATTGGAAAGTTCAGGTTGTGCGGGACGGCAATCGCGTTTATGTTTCCGAAGATGGCACAGAATATCTGGCCAGTCTGCAGAACACCTGCTTTGAATGCCATTCCAACTATGAAGATTTCTGCCTGAAATGTCATACTTATTCCAACGTAAATCCAACCTGTTGGGAATGTCACGTAGAACCAACTGTAGTAGGAGGTGCCAACTAAGATGGAAATGAACAGAAGAAAATTCTTAAAGCTGGGTACCGCTGCTGTGGCTGGTCTGGGCGTAGCTGCCGCTGCTGCCAATCCTGCTGTAGCCGCTGCCGTAAACGGCACCTATAAAGAGGCTGCCGGCAAAAGAAGCAACGTAACTTGGGGCATGGTTATTGATATGAACCAGATGGACGAGGCAACCCTGAACAAATGCATCGAAGTCTGTCACAAATATCACAATGTTCCCAACATTGATACAAAAAAAGATGAAGTAAAATGGATTTGGCCGGAAACCTTTGAACATTTATTCTTGGACGAAGTTCACGAAAAAATGGGCGAAAAATATAAAGATAAAACCTTTATGACCATCTGCAACCACTGCGAAGAACCGGTTTGCGTACGTGTATGCCCAACCAAGGCTACCTTCAAAAACGCCCAGGGCGTGGTAGGTATGGATATGCACCGCTGCATCGGCTGCCGAAACTGCATGGCCGCTTGCCCATACGGCGCTCGTAGCTTCAACTTCAAGAATCCACGGGATTATCTGGACGAAATCAATCCAACCTATCCAACACGGATGAAGGGCGTTGTGGAAAAATGCAATTTCTGTTCCGAACGTCTGGCGCAAGGTCTGCTGCCGCTGTGCGTAGAAGAAGCAGGCGGAGCCATCACCTTTGGTGATATCAGCGACCCCAACTCCGCAGTCAGCAAGAAAATTGCAGAAAATTTCACATTGCAGCGTAGAAGCAACCTTGGCACCAAGCCAAAGGTATACTACATCGTGTAAGGAGGGGTAGATCATGATTGAAAAAGCGTTAGTAAAAAGAACCAGTAAGTCTTATTGGGCGTGGATTGTATTCCTGCTGGCCCTCATTGCTGTAGGCTTTGCAGCCTATATCTACCAGATGACAAACGGGTTTGCTGTAACCGGTATGAGCCGTGATATCTCCTGGGGGATGTATATCGGTCATCTGACCTTCTTCGTAGGGGTAGCAGCCGGCGGTGTTATGATTGTATTGCCCTATTATCTGCATGATGTGCATGAATATGGCCGTATCACAGTAGTTGGTGAATTCCTGGCAATTCCGGCCATTATTATGGCGTTGTTGTTCGTAGTTGTGGATATCGGTTCTCCGATGAAACTGTTCAACGTTTATCTGTACTATACGCCGCATTCCATGCTGTGCTGGGATGCGACGGTACTGCCAATTTATTTATTCTTAAATTTGATTGTTGGCTACAATGTCCTGCAGGCTGAAAACAAAGGCGTAAAATATGGCAAGATTGTCAAAGCACTGGCCATATTTTCTATTCCATTCGCTTTCAGTATTCATATCGTTACAGCGTGGCTGTATGCAGGTCTGCCAAGCCGTCACTATTTCCTGACTGCTATGCTGCCGGCAAAATTCCTGGCTGGTGCCTTCGCTACCGGTCCATCTCTGATTATTCTGATTTGTTTCATCCTGAACAAGCTGACAGGCTTCGATGCAAGGAAAAAAGCCATCGACAGATTGGCTACTACCATTGCTTATGCTTATACGGCAACCATCTTCATGGTAGTCTGCGAATTCTTTACCGCATTCTACAGCAATGTGCCAAGCCATAAAGCTGCTTTGCAGTATCTGTACGCTGGTCTGCACGGTCATAACCAGTTTGTACCATTGATGATGCTGTTTGTGGTACTGGCAGTTGTAACGCTGCTGATTATGATTCCACGGCAGACAAGAACCAATTACAAGCTGCTGGGCTTTGGCTGCGTAACTGCATTCCTGTCCATGTATATTGAAAAAGGTCTGACCTTCGTAATCGGCGGTCTGTCTGAAACTCCTTTTGGCGAAATTGCTTCTTACCACGTTACCTTGCCAGAATTCTTGGTAATCGTAGGGGTTTTTGCAATCGGATTTTTAATTGCCAGCATCCTGTTCAAACTGGTTGTTGTCGTGAAGAAAGATATGGATTTGGAAGCTTTCCCACAGGAAGACAGAGCTGGTTTGGCTGCTAGATATGTAGCAGAATACAATGCTGCCAACGGCATTGTGGCAGAACCAAAAGCGCCAAAAGCAACAGAAGACGCTGCAGAAGAAGAAACAAAAGCAGAATAAAAAACAAAATTGTTGAAATGATTGTTGTTTTTCCTAAATTATAATAAGAAATGAGGGATAAGGAGATGAAAAATGCAGGTATCGCATTGGCCTTTGTGCTAGCAATCCTGGTGGTTGTCTATATCGGCGTAGAAATCTTGCCATTAGACTTTTTCTTCGGCGGAATTTTACCGTATATAGCAATCGCAATCTTTATCGTCGGCTTTATTTACAGAATCTATAAATGGGCCCAATCACCGGTTCCATTTAGAATTCCGACCACGGCCGGCCAGCAGAAATCCTTGGATTTCATTAAACAGAATAAAATCGAAAACCCATCCTCCAAAGGTGGCGTGTTCGTTCGTATGGCACTGGAAGTGCTGGTGTTCCGCTCTTTGTTCCGTAACTCCAAAGCAGAAGTTACCGATAAAGGCGACATCGTGTACCAGTGGGAAAAATGGTTGTGGCTGTTTGCTCTGTGCTTCCACTGGGGCTTCTTCCTGACCGTATTCCGTCATTTAAGATTTTTTACCGACCCAGTTCCTGGCGTTGTACAGCTTTGGGAAAAAATTGACGGCGCTTTCTGGGTAGACTTGCAGCAGATTTACTTAACCGGTTTCATCCTGCTGTTAGGGATTACCGGCTTGTTCATTCGTCGTATTTATCTGGATAAAGTTCGTTACATCAGCTTAGTAAACGACTTTTTCCCACTGTTCCTGATTATGGGTATCGCCATTACCGGTTTAACCATGCGGTATTTAACCCATGCCGATATTACCGCCATCAAAGAACTGGCTATGGGCTTGGTAACCTTCCATCCCGTTGTAGCCGATAACATCAGTATTATGTTCTGGTTCCATCTGACCTTGGTATGTACGCTGTTAATTTACTTCCCAGCAAGTAAACTGATGCATGCCGGTGGGATTTTCATGAGCCCAACCCGTAACATGGCTAACAACAACCGTATGGTTCGCCATATCAACCCATGGAACCCAGATGTTGAAGTTCATAGCTATCAGGAATATGAACACGAATTCCATCAGAAGATGAAAGCCGTTGGTCTGCCTTTAGATTGGGATTATGACGAAGAAGGCAACCAGATTCCTAAGAAAAATTAAAAAAGTATTCTGACTTTTTAGACTCTCCGAAAGGGGAGTCTTTTTTTGTATCAATTTTTTCTTGCAAATATGCAGTCTGACATATCTGTAAACCTGCACGGAAAAGAATACACAGCGTAAGACTCATACAGAAAAGCAGCAGGGAACGGCAACTGATTTATCCACATTGCTGAAGTTTCTATTCACAAATTTTTTCCTCTTAGCAATAATCCATCTAAAGTTAGTAACAAATATTAGACTATTTATCCGCAATAAAAAATTATTCTCTCTATGCAAAAATCCAAAAAGATAAATTTCCAATATTTAAATTAGTTCTGTAAATACAAAAATATATTGGAATTATAGAAAACTTATGATAAACTAAAAGAAGTATATAAATCTATAAAATATAAATTTTGAATGAAGAAAAACGGATTGTTTATAAATTAAAAAAGGATGCGGAAAATGTGTACCCAATGAAATTGCAGCCAGCTTATAAAGATTATCTTTGGGGCGGCAATAAAATGAAGCAGCTTTATCGAAAACAAAATAACTTATCGGTGACAGCAGAAAGCTGGGAGTTATCTTGTCATCCTGATGGGAATTCAATTATTGTAAACGGCGCTTATGCGGGACAACAGTTAATAAATGTGTTGCATGAGTATCCAAGTTATGTGGCAAAGAATTTCTCTGACCAAGGAGTATTTCCGATCTTAATAAAATTTATAGATGCAGCACAGGATTTGTCTATTCAAGTTCATCCCTCTGATGACTCAGCTGATGTATCACATGGTGAGCAAGGTAAGGCAGAAATGTGGTATGTGGTGAAATGTGAGCCTCAGTCCTATATTTATTATGGATTGAACCAGGAAGTTAGCAAAGAGCGTTTCATGCGTCGGGCTGAGGACGGCTCAATCTGCAAAATATTGAATAAAGTGCCTGTGCATGAAGGAGATATTTTTTTCATTCATCCGGGTACGATTCATGCATTAGGCAAAGGCGTTATTATTGCAGAAATTCAGCAAAACTCCAACACTACTTTTCGGGTTTTTGATTACTGCCGTAAAGATGCACAGGGAAATTTACGGCCATTGCACATCAAACGGGCTTCCGAAGTGGTAGATTATCAGCCTGTCATTCCTGACCAGGCAGGAGAAAATAATCAAATGTATACCAGCACGTATGAATACGCGCAAATTTTTACTTGTGATTATTTTAAAGTTGCAAGAGTGCGGTGTTCTGCGGAAATATCCTTATGCTGTACCGATGTGTCGTTTCATTCTATTTTAGTGATTGCAGGGACAGGCCAACTATTTTATAAAGACGAGCAGTATTCCTTAGCGGCTGGCGATAGCTATTATATACCGGCTGCTGCTGGAGTTTATCAAATTAAAACAGACAGCAATATAGAGTTCTTATTATCAACAATATAATTTCACACTTAAGCAGAAAAATGCTAGATAGAAAAGGGGGATTGGCGTGAAAATTACAGCGCTCATTATGGCCGGTGGACGGGGTGAACGTTTTTGGCCTAGAAGCCGCAAGAATATGCCGAAGCAATTTTTATCATTAACTGGCGACGGTAAAACCATGATTCAATTAACGGTAGAACGAATTTTACCTTTGGTGGCAATGGAAGACATTTATATTTCTACGAATCAAAATTATAAAGCATTGGTAAAGCAGCAGCTGCCTGCAATACCAGATGACAATATTATTTGCGAACCGGTGAGCCGAAATACAGCGCCCTGCATTGGTCTTGGCGCCATGCATATAGCTTGTAAAGAAAAGGACGCCATTATGTTGGTGCTTCCCAGCGACCATTTAGTGAAATATAATAGTATGTTTATTTCTACATTGCAAGATGCCTGCGCTGTTGCGGAACAAGCCGAAAATTTAGTTACTTTGGGAATTACGCCTGATTATCCAGAAACAGGCTATGGTTACATTAAGTTTATCCCTGCACAGCGAGACCCGGCGACAGGCCGCGCATTTGCAGTAGATAGCTTTGTGGAAAAGCCCAGCTTGGAAACAGCCAAAGAATACTTGGCTACAGAGCAATATTTATGGAACAGCGGCATGTTCATTTGGAAGGTTTCATCTATTCTAAATAACTTTCAAAGATTTATGCCCGATATTTATGATGGGTTACAAAAAATTAAAACAGCAATCGGCACAGAACAGGCGGAAGCTGTGCTGCAGAGTGAATTTGAAAATTTCATTTCGGAATCCATCGACTATGGTGTAATGGAAAAAGCCAAAGATATCTATGTGATTCCTGGCACCTTTGGTTGGGATGACGTAGGCAGCTGGCTGGCCATTGAACGTATTAACAAAACCAATGAATTTGGCAACGTGATAAAAGGCAACGTAGTGGCAGTGAACACCCGCAATACGATCGTTGAAGGCAGCGATAAGCTTATTGCCACAGTAGGAGTGGAGGACACTGTAATTGTAGATACAGAGGATGCTTTATTGGTATGTGCAAAAGAGCGGGCGGGGGAAATCAAGAAAGTATTGGAAAATTTACGAATTTGTAATCGCGTAGAGTATCTATAAGTTTGTGAGAAACAAATAACAGAATAAAGGAGTTTTTTAGTTTATGAAACGGGCATTGATTACAGGCATCACGGGGCAAGATGGTTCTTATTTAGCAGAATTGTTGTCGGAAAAAGGTTATGAAGTCTATGGCTTAGTTCGCCGTAAATCTAAATTAGACTTTGGCAATCTGGAAGGGTTGGCAATTAAAAATAAAATTCACTTCATTTTTGGTGATATCACCGACATGGCTGCCATGGTTCATGCCATCAAGGTTTCTCAGCCGGACGAAGTGTATAATCTGGCGGCACAGTCTTTTGTGGCCCAATCCTTTGTAGAGCCGGTTGCCAGTGCCAATATTACTGGCGTGGCAGCGGCCAATATTTTGGAAGCGATTAAAACTGTGAAGCCAGATGCGAAATTTTATCAGGCTAGTACCTCGGAAATGTTTGGGGGCTGCATGGATGAACAAGGAGAGAACTTTACAGGCTATACCGAAGCCAACAGCTTTCATCCTCGCAGTCCTTATGGCGTGGCGAAGCTGTATGCTTACTGGATTACCCGTAATTATCGGGAAAGCTACAATATGTTTGCCTGTTCCGGTATCCTGTTTAATCACGAATCAGAGCGCCGTGGCCACGAATTTGTAACGCGAAAAATTACCGATGCAGTAGCTCGCATTAAATTAGGCGTACAGGACCGTCTGGAACTGGGGAACATGGATGCCAAACGAGATTGGGGTCATGCAGCCGATTATGTATGGGCTATGTGGAAAATGCTGCAGCAGGAAACGCCGCAGGATTATGTGATTGCCTCTCACGAAACCCATACTGTGCGTGAATTTGTGAAACTGGCTTTTCAGGAAGTTGGAATATCCATTCAGTGGCAAGGTACCGGTGTGAACGAAGTCGGAAAAGACTCTGCGACTGGCAAAGTATTGGTGCAGGTGAATCCGGTATTTTATCGCCCAGCAGAAGTGGATTTGCTGCTGGGAAATCCCGCGAAAGCAGAAAAAGAATTGGGCTGGGTACGGCAAATATCTTTTCAGGAGCTAGTGGCACGCATGGTAAAAACCGACCTGGCGCTGGTAGAAAAAGAAATAAAAACACAGAGTCTGTAAAGGGGGGCGCTTTTATGAAAAAAGCCCTGATTACAGGTATCAATGGCTTTGTAGGACAGTATCTGAAACAAAAACTGGAGCAGCAGGGCTATCTGGTAGCAGGAACCTATTTGCCAGAAAAGCTGCAGGCAATGCCAAGCAATTATTATCCTGTTGACTTGCTGAAGCCAGAGCAAATTCAGGAAGTGATACAGATCTGGCAGCCCAATGAGATTTATCATCTGGCTGGGCAGGGTTCGGTGGCATTATCCTGGAAATTGCCGACAAAAACCATTGAGATTAATGTAAATGGTACGCTGAACCTGCTGGAAGCAGTGCGACAGTATAATGCGGACTGCAAAGTATTAATAGTAGGCTCCAGCGATGAATATGGGCCAGTGCAGGAACAGGATTGCCCAGTAAAAGAAGGCCATCCATTGCATCCGGTCAGTCCTTATGGAATCAGCAAGCTGACACAGGAGAAAATAGCGCAGCTATATGCAAACGCTTACGGTATGTCACTCCTTATGGTACGTCCCTTTAATCATATTGGTCCTGGACAAAGTACTGGATTTGTGGTGGCTGATTTTGCCAGCCGGATTGCAGCCATTGAGCAGGGAAAAAGCGAGCCAGTGTTAAAAGTGGGCAATCTACATTCTTTTCGCGATTTTACCGATGTTGAAGACGTGGTTTCAGCATATATATTGCTGATGCAGTATGGTCAGTCAGGTGAAATTTATAATGTAGGTTCAGGGAGAGCCTTGGAAATACAAACGATTCTGGAACAGCTGCTGACTCTTTCCAATGCAGAAATTAAAGTAGAAATTGATTCACAAAGATATCGTCCAGTAGATGTTCCATTGGTAGTGTGCGATAACAGCAAGTTGGTTGCCTGCACTGGCTGGCAGCCCCAAAAATCGTTGCAGCAGACATTGCTGGAAACCTTAAATTATTGGCGGGAGCGTTAGTTCCTGCTTCATTTTACATATAAACGAGGAACTGATATGAACAGCTTGAAGGAACTATATGCATACAGGGAAATGATTTTCAGTCTGGTACGCAAAGACCTGCGCACGCGTTATAAAGGATCAGTGCTGGGCTTTTTGTGGACATTTATCAATCCCTTGCTACAACTGATCGTGTATACCATTGTATTCTCTACAATTATGCGGGTGAATGTGGATAAATTTTATATCTATTTATTTGTAGCGTTAGTGCCGTGGATTTTTTTTACCTCGTCGATCCAAGGCGGCGCGACATCAATTTTGTCAGGTGCAGATTTGATCAAAAAAATCTATTTTCCACGGTTGGTACTTCCCATCGCAGTGACCAGTGCAGCGTTTATGAATATGGTGTTTAGCATGATCGTTGTGTTTATTGCACTTATGATCAGTGGGATTGGTTTAAGCTGGCACATCATTTATTTGCCAGTGATTATGGTATTGGAATATTTTTTTGCTTTGGGTATGGCATTTATTTTTTCGGCATTGAACGTGTATTTTCGTGATTTGGAACATATTTTAGGGATTGTAACGATGGCTTGGTTTTATTTAACGCCGATTGTTTATACCGTAGAGATGGTACCGGAAGAATGGTTGACATTTTTTCAGTTGAATCCAATGACGCACATGATGGACGCTTACAGAGCGATTCTGTATTATCATCAAGCGCCGGATTTTGGTACTTTGGGCAGCATTGTTGTATTCTCTGCTGTTTTTATTGTGGTGGGGTATGGCTTGTTCCAAAGATTGCAGCGGCATTTTGTGGAGGAATTATAGTATGGCAAAAGCGCAGGATGTTATGTACGCCATAGAAGTAAACAATGTGCATAAAAAATTTAAAATTTATTATGATAAAGGGCGCACCTTAAAGGAACGGTTGTTGTTTCGCAATCGAAACCGCAGTGAAGAACGCTGGGTATTGCGCGGCATTGATTTTAAAGTAAAAAAAGGTGAAGCTGTCGGCCTGATCGGTGAAAATGGTGCCGGAAAATCCACCATGTTAAAACTGATGACCCGTATCATTTATCCCGACCAGGGTAGTATTACCATGCGCGGGCGTGTATCCAGCCTAATCGAACTTGGCGCAGGGTTTCATCCTGACATGAGCGGACGGGAAAATATTTATACGAACGCTTCTATCTTTGGTCTAACCCGTAAGGAAATTGATGCCAGATTACAGGACATCATAGCGTTCTCTGAGCTGGAAAAATTTATCGATAATCCGGTTAGAACTTATTCTTCTGGTATGTATATGCGCTTGGCTTTTGCTGTAGCCATTAACGTAGATGCCGACATTTTATTGATTGATGAGATACTGGCGGTGGGGGATGCGGCCTTTCAGGCAAAATGCTTTCATAAATTGCGGGAAATTAAGGCGGCAGGAACAACCATAGTGATAGTTTCTCATAGCTTGGGACAAATTGAGCAAATCTGTGACCGTTCAATCTGGTTTAAAGATGGCCTCATTGAACGGGAAGGAAGCCCTTACGATGTGCATCCCTACTATTTGGACTTTATGGGGCGAAAAAATCAACCGGAAAGAGAAATCACGGTAGAAGAAACGTCTGTTGAACAAACTGATGATGCCGAAGAACTTGCAACAGAAGTAGGGGCTGTACCAGAAGATACTCAATTCCGTTGGGGAAGCAAAGAAGCGATTATTTTAGCTGTAAAGCTGCTAGACGCTACAGGAAAAGAAAAAGCGGTTTTTAAAACAGGCGAACCCATGACAATACAGCTGCAGTACAAATGTAATCGTAAGATTGAAGACGCTGTGATTGGTATCGGCATTTTTCGCAATGATGGCTTACAATGCTATGGTGTAAATACTAATATTGACCGTTTTGGAGATATTGTATTACAGCCAGAGGGCATATTTCAATGTGTGTTGCAGGCAAACCTGCTACTGGAAGGGGAGTATTGGCTGGATGTGGCCATACACAAAGAAGATGGTTTTGCCTATGACTATTGGAAAAACAGCAAGACATTTCGGATGTATTCAGATATTGCAGACGCAGGGGTAGTGCGGTTGGTGCATGAGTGGAGGACTTGAATAAAGGAGATAAGATTTATGGCTGCTGACAATATAGAGATTGATGTAAAAAAAATTATGGAGGAAATTCGTGCAGACATTCAAAATAAAAAAATACTAGAAAATATTCCTTCCTTTGAAGATATTCCAATTCAAAACTCGAACAATGTAAAACAAAAAGTAAGTATGGATACTCTTGATGAAGATTATTATAAGCACTACATGGAGAATTTGAATTACTTAAATCAAAATGTGGAGATGTCATATTATTTCGAATTGGGTACATCTCCGGTTAAAAAATTTGTGAAACGTGTCATTCGAAAAACATTGAAATTTCTGCTTTACCCTATTACACAGCAGCAAACAACCTTTAATGAGCATGTGGTGCGATGCCTAAACGCTGTACGCGATTATATGTCGGACAAAAAGCAAAAAAATGAAAAAGATATAGCAGATATGAAGCAGCAATATGAAAAAGAAAAGGAAGAAGTCAGAAAGCTTGCGGAACAGACGAAAGAGTTAAAAATGGAGTTGTTAAAACTGCGGATGCAAGGAGAAAATTTAGAAAAAATAGTATCCGCACATACAGAAGAACTTTTAAGAGTGTATGATGAAGTGCAGAAAAAATTTGTTACCATAGATCAAGAAACTGATGCTATAAGTGCAGGAATGGCAAAGCTTGTAGTGGATAACCTATTTCCTAAATTCATTAAGTGTGAGCAGGCAAATGGAGAAAATATAAATTATGGAATCTCAAGAAATGAAAATGACAGTTATATTGCAATAGATTATTTTACATTCCAAAATGCGTTCCGTGGAACACGAACAACGATAAAGCAGAGACAATCTATTTATTTGCCATATTTTGAATCTGAAAAGGATTTACCAGTGCTGGACATTGGCTGTGGCAGAGGGGAGTTTTTGCAGCTTTTAAAAGAAAATAAAATTCCGGCTTTTGGAATTGATTTATATTCAGAATATGTGGTAGAAGGCGCTCTACATGATTTAGATATCCGTCAAGGTGATGGAATAGCATTTTTGCAAAATACTGATTTGAAATTTAGCGGGATAATGGTTTCACAAGTAGTGGAGCATATCAGTTTTGAACAGTTACAAATTTTATGTAAGGCAGCTTATGAAAAATTGCAGCAAAATGCATATCTCGTAATTGAAACGCCGAATCCCATGAGTGTAGCAGTATTTACAAATTCGTTTTATCTGGATCCTACCCATCAGCGGCCGGTACATCCGTTAATGTTGCAATATTTATTAAAAGAAATCGGTTTTTCAGATGTGCAGATAGTCTTTACGGAAGCAAGCAAGATGGAAGGGTTACCTATGATTAAAAGTGACGCAATTGATAACCTTGAAGAATTGAATGCAGGAATTCAAAGAGTATCGGACATGTTATTTGGCAGTCAGGATTATGCAGTAATTGCAAAAAAATAAATGGAGGATTTTTATGCAAATCATTCAATTATTACCGACTGTTGCTTTTGGAGATGCAGTGGGCAATGATGCCCGAGCAATCAAAGAGCTTTTGCTTGATATGGGATACAAAACGCAAATTTATGCTGAAAATATTGATAAACGTTTACCAGTCGGTACGGCAGAATATGTAACAAATATGCCTGAATTACAACCGGAAGATATTTTGCTTTATCATGGTTCCACTGGGACGGAATTAAATGAACTGATTCCGTCTTTGGGCGGGCGTAAGATTATGATTTATCATAATATAACACCAGGATTTTATTTTTCTCCGTATTCTTTAGAAGCGGCTAGTAGAACGGAAGAAGGTATTGCCCAAATTCATAAATTATCTGATCAATTTGATTATTGCATAGCCGTCTCAGACTATAATAAGAAAGATTTACTGAAAATGGGTTATAATTGCCCAATAGATGTGTGCCCAATTCTGATTCCGTTTTCCGATTATGAGAAAGCCCCCAGCAAAAAAATCATAAAGCAGTATGAAAAGGATGGATATACAAATCTACTTTTTGTTGGGCGTATTGCGCCAAATAAGAAGCAGGAGGATGTGATACGGTCTTTTTATATATATCAGAAATTGTATAATGAAAAATCCAGATTATTTTTGGTAGGGAATTCGAATGGTATGGAGATCTATGCCAAAAGGCTGCGAGACTATACTGAAAAACTAGAAATTCAAGACAACGTAATTTTTACGGGACATATAAAGTTTGATGAAATATTGGCATACTATCACCTTGCAGATGTATTTGTGTGTATGAGTGAACATGAGGGTTTTTGTGTTCCATTAGTAGAGGCGATGTTTTTTGATGTGCCAATTGTAGCTTATAATACAAGTGCTATAGGGGATACGCTTGGAGACAGTGGGATTTTGTTAGAGGATAATACTCCAGTTTTTGTGGCATCAATGATAAATAAGATTGTAGAAAATAGAATACTGCGTGAACAGGTATTGAAAGGGCAGAGAAATCGTTTGAAAGATTTCGAACATGAGAAAATCGGACAACGCCTTAAATCCTGTTTGCAATCTTTTATAGAACAAGGGTGACATGTATGAAAAGCATTGGATTTGTAGTTCCCTGGTATGGAGATAATATTCCAGGTGGTGCGGAAATGGAGGCAAGGGAAATAGCAAGCCATTTACATGAAGCTGGAATAAAAATAGAGATTCTCACAACTTGCGTAAAAGAGTTTGCTTCCGATTGGAGCAATAATTATTACAAATCAGGTGAATATTATTCTGAAAATGGAATTCCGATAAAAAGATTTGAGGTACAGAAAAGGAATACGGCAGCATTTGACTCTGTTAACACCAAATTAATGCAAGGGCAAGATATTACACTTGAAGAGGAAGATCTCTTTTTAAGAGAAATGATTAACAGTCCTGAACTGTATCGCTATATCCGTGAACATAAAGAAAGATATGAAGTGCTTTTATTTATTCCTTATATGTTTGGAACGACCTATTTTGGTGTGCAGGAATGTATGGAAAAGGCTGTATTGATTCCTTGCTTTCATGATGAACCATATGCATATTTCCAACGGTTTAGAGAAGTTTTTTCACAAGTATTAGGGATGATATTTAATTCGAAACCGGAAAGAGAATTGGCAGATAAATTGTACGGCATTGATACTATAAATACGATTATTATGGGAATAGGACTGGATACGGATGTATCAGGAAATGCTGATATGTTTAGGGAAAAATATAAGATTGATAAGCCATTCATCCTTTATGCAGGGAGAAAAGATGAAGGGAAAAATATTTATACGCTTTTAAAATATTTTGAAGAGTATAAAAAGACAGTGCAGAATGATTTACAACTTGTTTTAATTGGTGGTGGCAAGATAAATATACCGGAAAAGATTAAACCGAATGTACATGATTTAGGATTTATAGATATGCAGGATAAGTATGATGCATATACGGCAGCTTTGTTGTTATGCCAGCCATCTAAAAATGAAAGTTTTTCACTTGTAATTATGGAAAGTTGGTTATGTCACAGTCCAGTACTGGTACACGAAGATTGTGCGGTGACTAAAAATTTTGTAATAGAGGCTAATGGCGGTTTGTATTTTAAAAACTATTTAGATTTTGAGGGCTGTGTGAATTATTTTCTAACACATAAACAGCAGACAGAACTTATGGGGAAGAATGGAAGACAGTATGTTTTACAGTGTTTTGCTTGGGATGTTATTACAAAAAAATATATAGAATTTTTCAAAGAATTAACAGAGGTTTCGGAAGATGAAAAAAATTGCTTTGGTGAATCAACGATATGGCCTTGAGGTGAATGGTGGTTCAGAATATTATACACGATTAATAGCAGAGCGTTTAACAGAGCAGTTTAAGGTAGAGGTTATCACAACGAAAGCGCTCGACTATACGACATGGGAAAACTATTATACAGCAGATGAAGAGTATATTCATGGTGTGTGCGTAAAACGGTTTCCTGTTACATGCCAACGGGCAAAAGATTTTGGTGCATATAATGGAAAATATTTGGACTATGCAAAAACGTATGGTTACAACATAGAAAAAGAAAAAATTTGGTTTGAAAAACAAGGACCATATTGTCCGAAGGCAATTGAATATATCAAAAATAATCGGGATAATTATGATGTTTTTATATTTGTAACATATTTATATTATCTTACAGTTATGGGAATGCCGGAGGTAGCTGAAAAATCTATTTTGATTCCGACAGCACATGAAGAACCGTATATTCATTTTAAAACATATGAGACATTATTTCATTTGCCAAAAGCGTTTATATTTTTAACGGAAGAAGAAAAAAAACTGGTACATGGATTGTTTCGTTGCAATGATATCCCTTATGAAATAATGGGTGTAGGCATAGATATTCCTTGTGAACCAAATGTAGAGATTTTTAGAAAACACGAAAATATTCAAGAAGATTATATTATATATGTTGGCCGTATTGATGAAGGTAAAGGGTGCCCAGTGTTATTTCGTTATTTTATAGAATATAAAAAACAACATCCTGAAAATGATCTAAAATTGGTACTTATGGGAAAACAGGTTTGTGATGTTCCGAACCATAAAGATATCATTTGTCTTGGTTTTGTAAGTGAGGAAGAAAAATTTAGTGGAATTGCAGGCGCAAAAGCGTTGGTGTTGCCATCAGCTTTTGAAAGTTTATCTATTTCTGTATTAGAAGCAATGGCAATTTCTGTTCCGGTAATCGTAAATGGTACATGTGATGTGCTAAAAGGGCATTGTCTGAGGAGTAATGCAGGCTTGTATTATACGAATTATTTTGAATTTGAAGGAATTTTGGATTGGTTGTTTTCCCACACAACAGAGTATCGGCAGATGTGCAAGAATGCCAAGCAATATGTGAAGAGAAATTTTCAATGGGATGTTATTATTGGGAAATTTAAGGGAATAATTAACTGGATATGTGAATGCTAAGACTAATATTATAATCAGTAAATTCTGAATTTTAGTATATATAAAGGTGCTGTGC
This sequence comes from uncultured Peptococcaceae bacterium, assembly GCA_902492275.1. Classification (GTDB taxonomy): domain Bacteria; phylum Bacillota; class Peptococcia; order Peptococcales; family Peptococcaceae; genus UBA7185. The sequence continues at coordinate 23,831 of CABUKW010000005.1, read as the reverse complement.
GTAAAATGGATTTCTTAAAAAAATATTCAAGAACGGAACAATTATTAATTGTTTTAGCGGCATGTACGATAGCAACATTTTGCTTATGGAATTTTAGTGAACTAGGTGTTTTCTTTGTTTTTGGTGATGAATTTGGCTACTGGTCGATCGGTGCTTATATGAATGGCATGGATTGGAGTGATATTAATAAAACGAACGGCTATTATGCATATGGTTATGGGATAATACTGGGGATATTACTTGCCATTTTCAAATCAACAGAATTAGCTTATCGAGTAGCAGTTATTTTAAATGTTATATTGTTGTTGGCATGTTTTTTCATGGCGATTGTGTTGATCAAAAAAATATTTCCAGAAATATCTCAAAAAATAGTTATTCTGATAGCTTTTCTCACAATCTGTTATCCTACGAATTTGGTTTATACTCGATTCACTTGGCCAGAGACGATATTGTATTTTTATTTCTGGGTTATTACGATGCTGATTGTATCATTAAGTTATTCTCCGAAAAAGATCACTTTAGTTACACTTACAATTGTGACGATGCTTTCTTGTATAACACATGAAAGAACCATTGGAATTGTTATCGCTGTAGGGTTATGCCTTCTAATGATGGCATATACAAAAAAAGTAAGTTGGAGATATGTTATCTTTTTTGTGATAGCAGTTTTAGGTATGTATTTGTTACATTCCATGATTAAAAATGAGGTAGTCATAAATTTATGGCAAGGGAATGTCGCGGCAAATGCAAATACTTACATGGGACAAATATTGAAAATTAAAGCAGTATTCACAATGGAAGGTTTATGGCGGTTTGTGGTAAGTCTTAGTGGAAAAATCTACTATTTGTGTATAAGTACAGTAATGGCATTGGCATGGGCAGTCTTATATACATGTAACTTTTGTCTGAAAAGTTTAAAAAGCAAAATAATAGTACCGGAAGGTTATATATATTCCTTTTTATTGTTATCACTAGCAGCTACGTTAGCAATTAGTGCGATCTTTATGATATATCCTAATAGGTATGACCATATTATCTATGGTCGCTATTCAGAATCTGCTATTGGTCCTTTGTTTGCAGTAGGGTTTGCAGCATTATTTGTAAAAAAAATAAATTTGAACAAAGTTGTAACAGGTTATGGTTTGTTAATTATTGTGACATTTATAACAGCAATCGGGTTTAATACCTTTGATGTTACTGGATACAGTATGGTGACAGGTGTTGCACTATTAAAGTTTATGACTTGGCATATGGAACCGATAAATAGTCTTATTTTTTTGCAAGGTGTTGTAATTTTACTATCGATAATAATATTATTTGGAAATTGTTCTAAAAAAGATCCGATAAAATGGATAGTTTTTGCGACTGTATGTGCATTAATATGGGTACCTAATTTCCTTAATGAAAGAATGCTTTTAACAGATGGGTATGAATCACGTGCAGAGATAAGTATATTAAGGCCATATCTTGAAAAATATAATTCAAATGAAGATATAGATTATCTATTTATGGAAGGGAACAACAACTTATTAGATTTAGCATGTTTACAATATTTTATGCCAGATACAAAATTCAAATGGTATTCTATAGAAAATCCTGGAGAAATCCTAGGAATGAATAAACAAAAATGTATTATTGTATATACGGAAAAAAATGAAATATGGGATTTGCTGAATGATTATGAACTCGTAAAAAGGGTACGTAATAATTATTTGCTTGTTCCTACTTACAGTGAAGTTGCGAACAAAATGCGTGAAGATGGCATTTCATTCATGAGTGAAAATGGACAAATAATCTATGATATAACAAATGGTATGCATTCTCAAAATATGAAAGATAATACGGATGAGTGGATTAGTAATGGGCAAGCAGGATATGTTGCCTATGGCCCATATATTACACTAGAAGCTGGAGATTATTGTTTTACGATTGAGTATGAAAATCTTCAATCATTATCTTCTGAGGCGGTTTTGGATATTGCAATTGAAGGAGAATCCGTAAAACAAAAAAAACTTCCATTAAAAGCGTTGGGAAGTACGGTGCAGGAAACATTAAATTTGTCTTTAAATGATACAGCAGAACATATAGAAATGCGCCTATGGGTTCCAGAGAATTCTGTTGTGAGAGTAAAATATATAAAGATAGGTTGTGCCAAATAAATAGAAACTGGAGCAAAAAATTATGAAACTAATTATACAAATCCCATGCTATAACGAAGAAGAAACATTGGGAATAACGTACAACGATTTGCCAAAACAAATTGATGGTATTGATGAAATTGAATATCTGATTATCAACGATGGCAGCAGAGATCGCACCGTTGAAGTTGCAAAGAAATTGGGATTTCACCATGTGGTATCCTTTAAACAGAACAAAGGGCTGGCAAAAGGGTTTATGGCTGGATTAGATGCCTGCCTGCATCTGGGTGCGGATATTATTGTAAATACGGATGCTGATAACCAGTATTGTGGTGCCGATATTGAAAAACTGGTGCGGCCTATTCTGGATGGACAAGCTGATATTGTGATTGGTGAGCGACCAATTGACAGCACGGAACATTTTTCCTGGAAAAAGAAAAAGTTTCAGCATTTGGGCAGCTGGGTGGTACGGATGGCATCCGATACCGATATTCCAGACGCTCCCAGCGGGTTCCGCGCTTATTCCAGAGAGGCGGCTCTGCGCATGAATGTGGTAAACAATTATACCTACACACTAGAAACGATTATTCAGGCTGGCCATAATAAAATAGCTATGACATCGGTGCCTATTCGTACCAATGGTGAAACACGACCCTCAAGGTTGTTCAGCAGTATGTGGCGTTATATGAAGCGTTCTGCCTCCGTGATTATTCGTTCCTTTATGATGTACAAGCCACTTCGGTTTTTTGGAACCATGGGAGCGATTTTATTTGTCCTAGGAGTTTTATTAGGTATTCGTTTTCTGTATTTTCTGGCGATTGGAGCAGGCGATGGACATGTGCAATCTCTGATACTGACAGCAGTATTGATCTTGATGGGTGTGCAGATTACAATCATTGGACTGCAGGCTGACATTATTGCCGCTAATCGTAAGCTGCTGGAAGACGTTCAGTATCGGGTGCGAAAAATGGATTGTGCGAAATCTTCGGAGTGTATTGGGGAATAAACGATGCTACTGAAAAAGATTTGTTCCAGAGAGTTTCTCTCCTATGGCTTTTTTGGAGTTTTAACAACGCTTCTGAATTTAGCATTATACCATGTGCTGGTTGTAGGTGGTTTAGATTATGTAATTGCCAATTTGATTACATTGATCGTGGTAAAACTGACGGCTTATGTTGTAAACAAGATATTCGTGTTTCGCAGTAAATCTTCTAATTTGTTGGCTTTGTGCAAAGAGTTTTGCATGTTTGTTATAACCAGAGGCCTGACCGGACTTATTGATTTCTTTGGGCTGATTCTGGCAGTAGAGATATTTGGGTTTGATAAGATTATTTCTAAGTATGTGCTACAAGTTGTAGTTATTATACTGAATTATATTTTTGGAAAAGTGCTGGTATTTATTAAACGTTAAGGGTGCAGATGTATATGAAAATTGCGATTGCAGGAACTGGATATGTAGGACTGGTAACAGCAGTTTGTATTGCAAGCACAGGGCATACTGTGACTTGTGTAGATGTAGATGAAGAAAAAATCCGTTTGATGCAGCAGGGAAAATCGCCAATTTATGAAGCAGATTTAGAAGAATTGATGCAGCAACACAGGGAACGTTTGACCTACACAACAGACATACAGAAAGCTTATCGGGATGCGGATGCTATTTTTATTGGTGTTGGAACACCGGAAAAGAAAGATGGTTCTGCGAATTTGCGATATGTATTTGATGTGGCCAAGCAAATTGCTCATACAATAGAAAAAGATTGTGTTGTTGTAGTTAAATCAACAGTACCTATTGGAACAAATGATAGAATAGAAGCGTTCATTAAACGGGAGTTGCAACATCCGGTACAAGTCTATGTAGCCAGCAATCCAGAGTTTCTGGCGCAAGGTACAGCAGTGATAGACACGTTGCATGCTAGTCGTATCGTATTGGGTGTAGACTCTGATTATGCAGAACAGGTGCTGCGGGAAGTATATAAGGGATTCGGTGCGCCAATTTTGGTGACAAACCGTTGTTCTGCCGAAATGATAAAATATGCTTCTAATGATTTTCTGGCTTTAAAGATTTCCTATGTAAATGAAATTGCCAATCTGTGTGAAATTGTTGGAGCAAATATTCAGGATGTTACACAGGGAATGGGGTTCGACCCCCGTATTGGAAATCGTTTTCTAAATGCTGGAATTGGTTATGGGGGAAGCTGTTTCCCAAAAGATACCAAAGCTTTACATTGGCTGGCTAATTTTCATGATTATGAGATAAAAACAGTCAAGGCAGCAATAGAAGTCAACGAATTACAGAAACTTAAATTGTTTAAAAAATCTCGAAAATATTATGAAAGCTTGCAGGATCTTACTGTTACTATATTAGGACTTACCTTCAAACCTGGAACAGATGATATGCGGGAAGCGCCTTCGCTGGTTAATATACCAATGATATTGGAAGATGGTGCAGAGGTGCATGCGTGGGATCCTGTTGGTGTAGAAAATTTTGAAAAGATTTTAGCGAAGAACAGTGATTGTGATAATAACCATATCATTTATTATGATACGCCCCAGGAAGCTTTGGAAAATGCAGATATTTGTTTTATTTTTACGGAATGGGAAGAGATAAAAAAATTGCAGCCAGAGGACTTTCTAAAAATGAGAAACCCAATTATCTTAGATGGACGGAATTGTTTTAGTATTGAAAAGATGAAGCAATATCCTGTTATTTATGATTCTATAGGCAGAGAAAAAATATTGCAGAATCAGGTGAGGTCGTGGCGAACATAACAGAAGCGATTATTCTGTCAACTAAGTGCAGTCAACGAAATTCGACTAACTGGTGTTCTGAAAACATTGGCGGTGAAAGAGAAAATGCCGACCTGTGCTTTCAAAAGGTTCGCTGTCATGATGCAGGAGAGAAGCTGGGATTCTTGCAGGCTATAATGGAATTTGTGTTACACCAGGACGAATTGCGAGATGACTTTTTGGTCTATTAAAAAGATCATAGAAAAACGAAATAAGAAGTAAACTTTTATATTGGTGATTTTATGAAACTTGCTTTAGAATTACAACCATGCTTGCGCAGTCGCTCAGGCATTGGCATCTATACATACGAAATAGCAAAATGCTTACAGCAGCAGAGTCTACAGCTGGAAGGAAATATTTTTGATTTTTTAATGCGAAATGATACGCATGAAGATTTAAAAGATATTAATTTTTCAATAAAGTATTGTACATTGTTTCCCTATGGGATCTACCGTCGTATCTGGTGCTGGCTACCGATTCCGTATAGCTGGCTGTTTGGTAAAGGGGCGGATATCACACATTTCTTTAACTTTATTGTACCCAGAGGGGTATATGGCAAAGTAGTGACAACAATTTATGATGTTGTCTGGCTGCGTTATCCCGAAACGATGGATATAAGAAATCTAAAACGGATTCGACAGGACATTGATTATAGTATAAAACGTGCTGACCGCATTGTGACCATATCCGAAAGTACAAAGCAGGATCTGATGCAGATGCTGCAGATTCCAGCAGAAAAAATTGTGATTGCGCCACCTGGCGTAAATGTGGAGGCGTTTCAACATCCTTTCACAGTGGAAGAAAAAGAGCAGATAAAAGTTAAGTATGGGTTGCCAGAACGGTTTATACTTTATATGGGTACATTAGAGCCCCGTAAAAATCTGGAACGGCTGGTACAGGCCTTTGCGCAGCTGCAGCAAGAGCGGGAATTTCAATCATACAAGTTGGTTTTAGCAGGTAAAAATGGCTGGCAGTATGAAGGTATTTTTCAGCAGATTCGGCAGTATGGTTTGGAACAAAAGGTGGTTTGCGCCGGTTATGTGGACGAAGCAGATAAAGCGGCGATCTATCAGTTAGCAGAACTATTTGTATTTCCATCTTTATATGAAGGCTTTGGGATGCCGGTGTTGGAAGCCATGGCTGCCGGTGTGCCGGTGATCACATCCAATGTGTCATCCTTGCCGGAAGCAGCCGCTGATGCGGCGGTGCTGGTTTCACCGGAGAATGTGGAACAATTGGCAGAGGTTATGGGGACGTTACTGACTGATCAAGCCCTTCGTCAGCAGTGTATCGTGCGGGGATATCAGCAATGTCAGTTTTTTACATGGAAGCATTCCGCCGACATCCTGACACAGATGTATGCGCAAATGATGCAGGAGTAAAACGAATGAAGCATAAAATTTTGTTCAACGGCTTGTTGTATGCGCCGGATGGGACGGGGATATCTCGCTATACGGAATATTTGGTAAAAGAATACCTATCGGCTGGATTTCCGATAGATATTTTATTGAGGGATGATTATAAAAACCAGTACCAACAGTACGATAATATCATATTTGCAGACGGAGAAATTCACAATGGCGGTCAGCGAATTATTACAGAACAGTGGAAGCTGCGCAAGCTATACCGGCAATATGATTTGGTCCATTTTCCTGATTATGCAACTCCGGTACTAACCAGAACGCCAGCCATTGCTACCATTCATGATATGGCTATGAAAACCATGCAGCGACAGTACACCTGGAAGCAGAATGCGGTAAAAAATACGTTGCTCCAGCATACGGTTCGTGAGGCTTGCGGTGTGGTATGTGACTCCCAATTTAGCCAGGAGGAATTACGTAATTATTATCCAGCATTGGCGGCGAAAAGTAAAGTCATCCATTTGGGAGTTGAAACACCATGTTTGCAGCCAGATAATGAAACGTTGCTGAAGAAATGGAAACTGGAACCACAACGGTATTTTTTATATGTGGGTACGTTGGCGCCGCATAAAAATCTGGTATGTCTGATACAGGCCTTTGCGTTGTTGCGCCAGTGGGGTTATTCTGGTAAGCTGGTAATAGCAGGCGGCAAGGGCTGGATGTATGATGAGATTTTTGCGGAAGCGGTGCGCCAGAACTTGCAGGGAAAAGTTGTGTTCACAGGGTATGTATCAGCTGAAGAGTTGGAAAGCTTGTATGGTCAGGCCTATTGTTTCATCTCTATGTCGTTATATGAAGGGTTTGGTTTGCCGCCGCTGGAAGCTATGGTGCGTGGTGTGCCGGTGATTGTGTCAGACATACCTGTGTTCCATGAAACTGTAGATTGCTGCGGGCTATATGCCGATCCGCGAAATGCGGAGGAAGTAGCAAAACAGATGTGGAGCATACTTTATACAGACGGTTTACGCCAGAAGCTGGCTCTGGCTGGCAAAGAGCGAGCCAGGCAATTCAGTTGGCGAAGGACAGCGCAGGAAACCTGGCAATATTATCAGACTGTGTTAGGGGGGCGGCCTATATGAAAATTGCAATTGTACATGAATGGCTGACTATCTATGGCGGTTCGGAACGGGTGGTAGAGGCACTGCATGAGCTGTATCCAGAGGCACCTATTTATTGTTTGGTGTACGATGCACAGCGTATGCCTGAACGATTTCGGCAGTATGATATCCGGCCTACTTTTTTACAGCAGGTTCCGATGGCAAAAAAGCATTATCAAATGTTTTTACCATTGATGCCCTATGCGTATGAGCAGTTAGATTTGACAGAATATGATGTGGTGATTACTTCTTCCTCATCCTGTGCCAAAGGGGTGATTACTCGTTCTGATGCATTGAATATCTGTTATTGTTATACACCAATGCGTTATGCCTGGGAATTTTATTATGAATATATTCGGAATCTTAGCCAATTAAAAAAGGCGTTGATTGGTTGGCAGATGCACCACATTCGTATGTGGGACAAGCTGGCAGCTGACAGGGTTGATGCTTTTGTTGCCATTTCTAAGTATATTCAACAGCGCATTCTTAAATATTACCGGCGGGAATCGACAGTGATATTTCCGCCAGTCAATACACATTTGTATCAAATTGGAGCAAAAAAGGATTTTTATTTGATTGTATCCCGCCTGGTTACTTATAAGCGGGTGGAATTAGCTGTTCAGGCATTTAACCAGCTTGGTCTGCCATTAGTGATTATAGGCGACGGTGGCGAATGTGAAAATTTGCAAAAGCAGGCGAAGGCTAACATTCGCTTTTTAGGGCGTTTATCTGACGAAGAGATCGCCGATTGGTATGGCAGAGCCAAAGCTTTTGTTTTTTGTGGAGAAGAAGATTTCGGCATTACGCCGGTGGAGGCCCAAGCCGCAGGCACGCCAGTAATCGCTTATGGGCGTGGTGGCATTCTGGATACGGTTATTGATGGAAAGACGGGTATTTATTTTAAGGAAGCAACTGCACAAAGCTTATGCAATGCTGTCCAAAAATTTGAGCAGCAAGGAGTATCTTATACTGCAGAGCAGATAAAACAACATGCAGAACAGTTTTCTCTAAAACGATTTCAGCAAGAAATTAATCAATATGTGATGCAGCTTGCAAGAAAGCACGGTATCGAATAGGGATAGTTTTTTTGGCTTATCTAAAAACAGCTTATACAATAATATTAACCATAAAAATAACGGCCGACCTACGCTCATAGTAGGTCGGCCGTTTTGTCATATTATGCAATTCCGTAAACTCGTTTGCCGTTTTGATAAGTGGCTTCTACCAGTTCTTCCAGGAAGATGTCGCGGATTTCGGCAATCTTAGCGGCGGTGTACAGCACCAGCATGGACTCGTTTCGTTTGCTGCGGAAGGGCACCGGAGCCATGTAGGGGCAATCGGTTTTAATCACCAGCCGGTCCAGCGGAATGGCTGCGGCCACTTCCACTGTTTTGCGGGCATTTTTAAAGATTATAAATATTTTTTGTATAACTTATGGATTCCTTATTTGAAAAGTTGGAGATTAACTTATTTGAGACAGCATACGTCGCAAATCTTTTTCTAATTTATGCAGCTCTAGGAATGTATGCCGCTTATCAATATAAAATGAAAGTGTGGTAGAGTAATCGGTTGTTAATGGAATGCATTGAATATTAGGGTAATTAGTGTCAAGTTTCATGTTATAAAGAGAAAAATAATCAATAATGCCGATTGCAAAATTATTATTGATGCATTCTAATTGCAAATTAATACTATCAGTTTCTAAAAAGATATTAATACGTTGTTTTTCTATAATTTGCAAGAGATATTTATAAGTGGAATCATGGACGCAGAAAACAACAGGGTAGAGCCATAACAAATCAGGCCATATAAAGTTTTCAGAAGATGAATAGGGATTATCTTTATGAATTAATACATAAATTTTATTTGTAAGAATAGGATGATATTGAATAAGGGAATCGGATGCTTTGGCGTATAAATAATCTAAAGAGCCATTATTAGCAGAAACGGAAAGCGCAACATGAATACTTTGATTGATTAACGCATCAATTAGGTCGAAAACAGAATTTTTTTGTTGAAATACAAAATTTACATTGGGGTAATTCTTTAATACGGTAAGAATTTTACTGAATAGAAAATGATTGATACGTTTATCAATTCCAAAAACAATCTGTGGTGGTGTGAACGATTGCTCTTTAATGTTCTGCATATTGTTATAGTAATTAAGAATTTGTTGGGAATATTTTAAAACTTGACTCCCCTCTGATGTTAAATCAACGCCTTTTTTACTGCGGGAAAAGATAATAATTCCTAATTCTTCTTCCAAAGACTGAACGACATAACTAAGCCTTTGCTGTGAGATGTTTAGTTTTTGGGCCGCTAGCGAAATAGATTTACATTGGACAATCTCTTGTAAATAAGACAAATCATTAATTTTCATATTCCTGCCTCCAATCGAAAACCAATTATAGTATATCACAAATTCATTTTGTGGAAGAATGAAAATCATAAAAACAATTGTTTTACAACATATAAACTTTATTGATATATTGGTGATAGGAGCTTTGACCAATTTTCATTAAGGAGGAGTTAAGATGAACAAAGCGAAGAAAGCAATTATGGTTGGTTTAGACAGTGCGGATGCTTTAATGGTGAAAAAGTTGATTGGCGAGGGTCGATTGCCTGCAATGAAAAAAGTGATGGAAAATGGCGTCTCCCAAGAGGATTTAGGAATGGTAGGAGTATTCCCAACTGTAACGCCAACAAACTGGGCTACTCTATGCACAGGAGCATATCCGATTACGCATGGTGTGACTTGTTTTCAAAATCATACGTTAGGAAAATCATTAGGCATTTTAGAAATGAATTGGGATGCAAGAAGAATGCATGCAGAAACTATTTGGGAAACATTTGAAGAATCTGGGAAGCGTTGTTTGATGTTAAATTATTGTCAGGCTTGGCCAAATCGAGTTCCGAATAGTAAAAACATCTTTGTGGATGGTACTGGCGTGGAGCCGTTTTTACGTTGTACTGCCGATTTTCAAAAGTTAATCGATTTCGATATAAACACAGAAAGTTTGAAAACAATTCCACATTTTGTGGACCAAAATACTTCTGATTGTGTAGTGTATGGTGATCAGGTAGAAAAATTTACAGTACCTGAAAATGATGTTAAAGGTATGGTAAAAGATGGATTATTTAGTGAGGGAGATCCCATGTTGGAATCACCTGCATTTGTTATTATGAGTTATTCACCAGAACAGGCGAGTAAAGAAGATGCGATTGATAAAGTATTTACGACATTAAAAGAACCGAACGCTTGGCATATAGAACTACCAGAAAATGCGAGAGTATTTGTTTATCCTGTAAATAAAGGGTTAGAACGACACTATGCAGTCGTGAGTAAATCGGACAATACAAAATTTGATACAATAACTTTTTATGCTAACAGAAAATCTGCTCCGCTTGGCAGTGCGAAAGTTGGGGAATGGACAGATTGGATGTATGCGACCTTTTTGGAAGATGATATAGAAAAACAAATTGCTTATAAGATGCGCGTTGTAAGCATTGCAGAAGATGGAAGCCGTGGTCGAGTATATATGTCGCACACGATGAATTTGGACGTAAAAAAATATATTTATCCACAATCTTTTGCAAAAGAATTAATGGCTCATTGTGGTCCTATGTTACCACATGCATTATATGATAGATATAGCGATGAAGGCCGTACTATTTTAATGGAGAGTTTTGAAGAAAACATGCAGTGGCACATTAAAGCCGCTAAATATATGATTGATAAATATGATGATTGGGGCCTTTTTTATACGCATTTACATGGCATTGATTTGGTGGAACATTGGTATATTAATCAAGCATTCGAAGGTGCCCATGAAAAATGGAAAGAAAATTATGAAACAATTTGCCGCATGTATGAGATTTGTGATGAATTTGTGGAAGCGATGTTACCTTATTTAGAAGACAATGAAACAGCTATTTTTATCACATCTGACCATGGTCAGGTTCCTCGATCAGCGGGCTATCATAATCCTGGTATCAGTGATTTGTCTGGAATCAGCTGTAAAGTGATGAGTGAGTTAGGTTATACTTCGGTGCATCCTGTGCCTAATATGGATGATATTTGGTATATAGATTGGAGCAAAACAAAAGCGATACAATCAAGAAGTTCGTACATTTATATTAATTTGAAAGGCAGAGACCCAGAAGGTATTGTGGAGCCAGAAGAATATGATGGGTTAGTACAGCAAATCATTTCTGATTTGTATGCTTATCGTGATCCAATTCATGGAAAACGTGTTGTTGCTTTTGCCATGACAATGGAAGAGGCAAGATCGTTAGGGGTAGGTGGAGAGCACTGTGGCGATATTTTTTTCCAGCTAAATTCAGATTTTGGGGAAGAACATGCAATGGCGCCTAGCTATGTAACAAGTCATGGTTTTAGTTTGATTAGTCTGTGTATGATGAGTGGGCCTGGCTTGAAAAAAGGCGAATTTATTAAACGTCAAATCAAAGCGGTTGATATAGTTCCTACTATTTGTGATTTATGTGATGTTCGCATTCCTAGTAACTGTGAAGGCGGCGTAATTTATCAGGCCTTTGAAGGGTGTGAAGAAAAAGTATTTTGATTTTTGCAATATAATTTAAGAACGGAGCTGTCATATGAAAATATTGGAATAGCCCTCGCTGGGGGAGATATTTTTATGAGTTTAAGAGAGGCGATTTGAATATGGCTGAAAAGGTAAAAACGACAAGTTATTTTGACGGTTATAAATTAGGAAAACGCCAAAAATTCTTTATGGTTATTGCAGGGTTAACTTATGCATTTGATTTGATGGATGTTTCAATTTTTAGTATTGTGGCCCCTATATTACAAGCTAACTATGGTATAACAAATGAAAAATTAGCCAGTTTGAATTTTTTATTTTTTATCGGGGCGTTTTTAGGAAGCACACTTGGTGGATATATAGCAGACAAAGTAGGTCGTAAAAAAGCAATGCTGTTGAATATTATGGTATTTTCTTTAGCTAGTTTAGCGAATGCACTGTGGCAACCCAGTCATTTTATGGTATTAGAATTATCTCGCTTCTTCACAGGATTTGGTACAATGGCAGCTGTTGCAGTAGCTATTACGTATATTTCAGAAATGTTACCATCTGAAAAACGTGGAAAATATCAGTCTATGGTTTTAGGATTAGGGACATTTAGTATTCCATTTATTGCTGTTGTTGCCTCTGGAATCGCGACACAAGGTGCAGAAAGCTGGAGAATTGTATTAGGAATTGGTGCTTTGATGCTTGTGTTAGTGCCGTTTGCAATGTTGTTTTTAGTTGAATCACCACGTTGGCTGATTAGTAAAGGAAGGTTGGATGATGCAGAAAAAACACTGGAAAAATGTTTAGGCTTTGCATGCGATTTGAGTGAAGCCCAAATTATCTACCAGCGCAGTGTTGCCAATTATCACAAGATTAGCTTTTTTGCACAGATGAAAATTATATTTAGCAAAGCGCAGATAAAACAGACGTTGGTTTGCGTGGCATTCGCTTGGTTTTTAGGATGCGGAAACAATTTGCTGTCATCTTATAATAATGCTTTTTTAGTACAAATAGGTTTCCCGTTGCAGATGGTGCTGCTAGTTGGTGCTATTGCAGCATTCGGGCAGCCTATTGGAGAATTGCTTTCCGCCTTGGTAACAGATAAAGGTGGACGGACAAAGCCAATGGCGATTTATTGCATCTGTGCAGCAGCACTATTCGTTGCAATAGGTTTTGTAAAAGATGTTGTAACATGGGGAATTTTGAACTTTATTAAAACATTATTTACAGCGGGTACCATTGCGATGTTGATGACTTATCTGCCAGAATCTTTTCCAACTTCTGTACGTGGCTCTGCAACAGGATACGTTTATGGAACGCAGAGAATCGTTTTGGCTTTTGTATCGTCCCTTTTCCCAGTTATGATATTTACAAACTTTGGATGGTTAGGTGTAAATATATTTAATGGTGCTTTTTTCTTAATAGCTGGGCTTTTGATTTTAATATTTGGCAAACCGACTGCGATGAAGAGTATTGATTTTATTGAAGAAGAATAGATGATAAATAGTGCCTTAATTATTTTGACTTGAGTTAAGGCACTATTTTGACAATTAAGGAGGGAGAGAGAATATGTCGGTAATACCTAGAATGATGGTTGAGAGAACAGAGCGTTGTGTCTGTAGATTTTGTGGTGGAAAGTTGGAACCCGCGATTATTGTTTATAATCGTTATGGAGGGAATGGATTAGAGTTATACTGCCCTCATTGCCGCAAAAGTGAAAATGGTGTGGAGAAGGAAATTTATAGTTGGGCACGTAAGTTTGTAGAGGCATCTGGATTTGATTATTTTACAGAGATTCACAATGAAGCTGAAAAGGTAGAAAAAAATATAGCAAAAGTTTGTGAGATTATTTCTTGGCATCTGCGTTATGAGCAACTTCTTACAGATAGTGGTCTGGAGGAACGTTTTGCAATATTGTTACGGGAAGGGGAATAATATGGCTTTAGTTGAAGTAGAAAACGTAACATTGCGTTTTGGTAATAAAGTTGTTGTGCAGAATGTTGACTGGAGCGTAAATGAAGGTGAGAACTGGGCGTTTTTAGGATTAAATGGATGTGGAAAAACATCATTACTTAGTATGTTAGCAGGGTACACGGGACCAGTGTCTGGAAACATAAAGCTATTTGATACTGTAGTAACACAAGAAAATAGAAGGGAACTAAGGAGAAATATTAGTTTTGTTAGCAGTTCTTTTTTTAATAAAATTTTCAGAAATGAACAGGTCTTAGATATTATTTTATCGGGGATAACGGAAGATTTTTTTATAAATCGTGATGTAGTTAGAGTAAAAGATGTAAATAAAGCAAGATCACTACTTGCAATATATAACTTGCAAGATTATCTTCGTTACAGTTATGCTCAACTTTCCAGAGGGCAACAACAATGTGTATTAGTAGCACGTGCATTAATGAAAAAAAGCAAGCTTTTAATTTTAGATGAACCATGTGAAGGATTGGATTTATTAAAAAGGGATCTACTTTTGCAGCAAATTAATGAGCTGATAGATGAAAATATAGGGACGATTTATGTAACCCACCATACAGAAGAACTGACATCAATATTTAATAAAGCAATATTTATGCGGGACGGTAAGATTCATTCTCAAGGAAATTTTGAGACGATGTTCGAGAAAAAAAATTTAGAAGATTTTTTTAAACAGAAAGTAAAAAAAATGTGTTGTGCAGAAAAGTTGCTGTTGCAGTTTGACTGGAATGATATTTTATTCCAGTGAAGAGGATAATGTGGAGGGAAAAATGGTTGAAGACTTTGTTTGTAAAATGTGCGGTGCAAAATTAGTTGAGAAAATTTTAGTGTTGGGTACATATAAAGAAAGAGTTCCTTTTTGTGAATGTTGCGGTCAAATAGAAACTGGAACAAGTAAAGAGATTTTCATTTCAGCCAAAGCATATATAGATAAAGGTGTATTTCAATATTTTATGAATATGGAGGAAGACGATAGGTGCGAACAGTTAAATATTGCTAAAATATGCGAAATTTTAGGAGAATTCTATTATGAACTAGAAAAAAATTATGGAGAAAGCTTGTTAAGAAAATGATGTAATTATTATGAGTTATTTATCTATGCCTATATTGGTTATTAATATTTGTGAGAGCGTTTCATAGAAAACTTGTCGAATTTAGAGAAAGCACGATTACGGCAGAGTACATTTCTGCAGCAATTGTGCTTTCTAATTTATATTCTTTTATTTTATTCCGTAAACCCGTTTGCCGTTTTGATAAGTGGCTTCTACCAGTTCTTCCAGAGAGATGCCGCGGATTTCGGCAATCTTGGCGGCGGTGTACTGCACCAGCATGGGCTCGTTTCGTTTGCCGCGGAAGGGTACTGGCGCCATGTAGGGGCAGTCGGTTTCAATCACCAGCCGGTCCAGCGGAATGGCTGCGGCCACTTCCACTGTTTTGCGGGCATTTTTAAAGGTGACTGGCCCGCCTAACCCAATGTAGAAATTGAGCTTTATCACTTCCATTGCCATTTCTACGCTGCCGGAGAAGGCGTGCAGAATGCCGCCTACCTGCCGGGCGTTGCTGTGCTTTAGAATATCCAGGGTGTCGCCGTGGGCTTCCCGGTCGTGAATGACCAGAGGCTTGTGCAGCTGGCAGGCCAGGTCAATGTGCTGCTGGAATAATACTTTCTGGGCGTCTTTAGTGGAAACGTCCCAGTAGTAGTCCAGTCCGGTTTCGCCGATGCCTACCACTTTTGGATGTTCTGCCAGCTGGCAGATCGTGGCCCAGCCTTCCGGCGTGTAGGTGGACACATCCTCTGGATGCAGCCCTACAGCGGCGTAAAGCTTGTCGTACTGTTCGGCCAATGCCACTGTGCGGAGACAATCCTCCAAATTGCAACCGATGTTGACCACCAGCGCCATGTTGTCATAGATATTTTGAATAACCTGCTGGCGGTCCTCGTCAAATTTTTCATCCAAAATGTGGGCGTGGGTGTCAAATAAATTCATCATGCGATCGTTCCTCAGCAAACGGTGGAACCGGACGGAATGTCGGCTTTGCCTACCTGCAGTACTTCCAGCAGACTGTCGTCGTCAGTAGCGGCGGAGAGCAGCATACCGTGAGAAACGATGCCGCGGATTTTTTTCGGAGCTAGGTTGGCTACCAGCACCAGCTTTTTGCCCACCAATTCTTCTGGTTTTTCGTAGAATTTGGCAATGCCCGATACGACGGTGCGGATTTCGTCGCCCATTTTTAATTTGAACTGCAGCAGCTTGTCGGCTTTTTCGACTTTTCTGCATTCCAATACTTCCACAACCCGCAAGTCCAGTTTAGAAAAGTCATCGTAGGTAATTTGCGCTTTGCCTTCCGATGCTGGAGCTTCTGCGGCTACTTCCTTTTTAGCTTCTTTCTTAGCTGCTGCTTTGACAGGCTGTTCGGCGTTGGCGGTTTCTTTTGGCAAATCCAGCGATTTGGGGTCGATGCGTGGGAAGATGGCTTCCTTTTTGCACACCTTTACGCCAGTTGCCGTTTTGCCCCATACACAGCCGTCGGCCCAGGTGCAGCCCTCTAAGGTCTGTCCGGTCTGTTCGGCTACCTTGCCCGGCACCAGCGGCATAAAAGGAGCCAGCAGAATGGTGCTGATGCGGATGGATTCCATCAGATTATACAATACTGTGCCCAGCACAGCTTTTTTGCTTTCGTCTTTGGCCAATACCCAGGGCGCAGTTTCGTCGATATATTTGTTGGCGCGGCTGATTAATTTCCAGATAGCGGCCAGCGCGTTGGGGAAATCCATTTTTTCCAGGCAGGCAGCAGCTTCGTTGCCTACAGAAACGGCCAGTTCCTTTAGTTCAGCATCAAATTGACTGGCTGGTTCGGCAGCAGTCGGAACGAGACCGTCAAAGTATTTGTCGATCATGGCCACAGTACGGCTTACCAGATTGCCGAAGTCGTTGGCCAGGTCGGTGTTGATGCGTTTTACCAGTGCTTCTTCGGAGTAATAGCCGTCGGAGCCGGTGGAAATTTCCCGCAGCAGGAAATAGCGAATCGCGTCTACGCCGTATTTGTCCAGCAGCACGTTGGGGTCTACCACATTGCCTTTGGATTTAGACATTTTGCCGCTGTTCAGTAGCACCCAGCCATGGCCGAATACCTGTTTTGGCAGCGGCAGGTCGGCAGCCATGAGGATACAAGGCCAAATGATAGCATGGAAGCGGGCAATGTCTTTGCCTACCAGATGGATATCGGCAGGCCAGAATTTCTGATATAAATCGTCGTGGTCGGTGCTGTATCCTAATGCGGAAATATAGTTGGTCAGCGCGTCAAACCATACATAAATCACGTGCTTATCGTTGATTGGCACCGGAATCCCCCAGTCAAAGGTCGTGCGGGAGATGCACAAATCTTCCAGCCCCTGCTTGATAAAGCTAATCATCTCGTTGCGGCGGGCTACCGGCTGGATGAAATCAGGATGGTCTTCGATGTATTGCAGCAGACGGTCCTGATATTTGCTCATTTTAAAGAAGTAGCTTTCTTCTTTAATTAATTCGGTTGGACGGCCGCAATCGGGACAATTGCCGTCTACCAGCTGCCGTTCAGTAAAGAAGGTTTCGCAAGGGGTGCAGTAATGGCCTTCATATTCGGATTTGTAAATATCGCCTTTGTCATAGATGGTCTGGAAAATCTTTTGAACCACTTCCATGTGCCGCGGCTGGGTTGTGCGGATAAAGTCATCGTTGGAAATCAGCAGCCGTTTCCACAGGGCCTGGAAGGTGGCTACAATTTTATCGGTATATTCGATTGGCGTTACGCCCTGAGCTTTGGCTACCCGTTCAATCTTTTGGCCGTGTTCGTCGGAGCCGGTTAAAAAATAGGTTTCATAGCCCTGCATCCGTTTGTAACGGGTCATGGTGTCGGCCATAACGGTGCAGTAGGCGTGGCCAATATGTAAATTGGCGCTGGGATAATAGATGGGCGTGGTGATGTAAAAACGTTTTGCTTCACTTGCAGATGCGGTCATAGAAAGGCCTCCTTAAAGATAAGTTCTGTTAACAGCGTTCTTACTGTTATCGACATAGAACGCGTAAAATATACCAAGTGCTATATACAACGGGAAAATTTTCTGTTATACTGACAGTATCCGTTGGAATATGGCGTATTTGGAAGAAACATAAAGTATTGATTTTGGGGGAGAAACAAAAAACCCGTTCCTGTCAAAAACAACAGGGACGAGTTGAAGTCGCGGTACCACCCTGCTTTATTCTATGGCGCTATAGACGCCGATAGAACCTCAGCAGATTTGTTAACGGAAATCAACCGGATCAGCATGATCACGCTCCGGGCTCATTTTCACCGGCGCCGACAGTCTGAACTTGCAGCAAATGTTCAGCTCTCTGGGCAGCAGCTATCCGGCTACTCTACCTTTCTTCGCATAAATGGCATATTTTGTGTGGATATAAAATATAGTATAGAAAAAGACGGGCTGTCCGTCAAGGCTTTTCTTGCAGATATTTTTCTGAGAAACAACAAAATTTTGAAAAAATTTACACTTTTCCGTAATTTTGATTGACTTTTTTCTCAGAAAATGATATTATTTACACATAGCTAGAAAAGAATGTAAGTTCTGTTTGATGACAGGAATTTTGAACAAAATGAGGAGGAACGGTTATGAAGTCAACAGGTATCGTTCGTAAAGTAGATGAACTAGGAAGAGTCGTAATTCCAATTGAATTGAGAAGAACATTAGGCATTGATGAAAAAGATGCGCTGGAAATTTACACAGACAATGAAAAAATTGTTCTGAAAAAATATGAACCAGCCTGCATTTTCTGCAACAATGCCGAAAATGTACAGAACTTTAAAGGCAAACTGGTTTGCACCGAATGCGTGAAAAAAATGGTGGAAAATCTGGACCAGGCCAGCAATATCATCTAAAACGTAATTGATACGTCAAACATAAAAAGCTGATGCAGAAAGAGCTTTCTTGCAAGACAAGTTCTTTCTGCATCAGCTTTTTTGTGCTTGTGTTATATGTAATGTCTTTCTGTTACATTTTTATAGGAGAGGTTCCGTGTACAATTTTTTAATAATACTGGGCATACATTTAGAAAAATAGTCATTGTATTGCTCTAGCGTCAGTTGTATTTCTCCGCTGAGCCATTTCTTTAACATGCTGATGCCACCTAAAGCATGATATTGAATTGCAAACAATAAATCATCGGGCAGTTTTTCGTTGGGATAATATTTCTTAGCGTGTTGTATGTGCATGTTTACACAGTAAGAATAGATGGTATCAAACACATTATTTTGGCCGTCGTATTTAGCCAGATTGCGGAAGTAATGAAGATTTTGCAAAATATAGGCGTTATATTCGGCTTGCATACTGGCTAAGTCATTGTTTTCAAATAGATGCTTTTGGCAAATGCAGTCAATTTGCTGACAGTAATATTGTGTCATCAAGTCATACTTATCTTGAAAATAACGGTAAAATGTGGCGCGGGAAGTGTTGCAGTTTTGTACAATATCGTTGACAGAAATGTCGTCTAAAGGGGTTAATGCAGCTAATTCACGGAATGATTCAAATAAAAGCTGTTTGGTAGTTTGCCGGCAGACCATGAAAATCCTCCTCTCTTTTAAAATCTATTATAACAAAAATAATAGATTTTAGAGGTTCTTTCTTATGAGACAGTTTGTTTGTTTTGTCTCATTGTATAACAGATTTTTTTAGATGTCTAAGCTTAAAACAGATGAGCTAGGGATGTTACTTTCCCAAACAAGGAAAAGCTTTTATAATAAAAGCATACGCAGCGCTGGGTGCTATTTTCAGATAAACTAAAAAAATTTATTGATATGAGGAGGTATTACGATGAGTAAAGATAAAACGGCAATGATAAAGTGGTTGATTACTGTTCTTATCCCACTTGCTCTTTTTTTCATACCTGTTTCAGAAACTTTTACGCTGCTCATGCGTAATTTCTTGATTATCACAACGTTTGCCATTCTGATGTTTATTTTTGATATGGTGGATATTGCTATTGCCTCTATTTGTTTGATGTTTGGGTATGCGTTATTTGGCGTGGCTCCATTGGCTACAGTACTTTCCAGCTGGACAGGAACAATTCCTTGGATGGTATTTGGCAGTTTGGTGCTGGTAAACATTGTACAGCGTACGACGCTCATGAAACGAATGGCTTATTGGTGTATTGCAAAAACAGGTGGAACTTATGCAGGGATTATTTATGGTTTGATTACATTAAGTATCTTTATTAATCTGCTAGTACCGGGTACATTAACAGGAATTGCGTTAATCGGCATTGCTTATGGTATTTGCCAAGCTTTGGACCCGGGAAAATCCAAAGCTTCGGCAGGAATTATGATTGCCACGATGATGGGCTTCTTAGAAGCAGGCAATTTTATCTACACACCGAATGGCATGGGCTTTTTGTTTGGAATTGCTTCTACTGTTACGCCATTACCGTTGGGATATGTAGATTTCTTTGTTCAGAATATTGTGTTTATTCCTCTTTGTTATGTATTAGGATTTATGGCCATCAAGCTGATGAAGCCAGAAAAGAAAATTGAGGGAAAGCGATATTTTGTGGAACAATTGCGGGCAATGCCAGCAATTTCTAAAGATGAAAAGAAAGTGCTTGTGATTTTGGTATTGCTGCTGGTTTTCTTGTTTACAACCCAGCTTCATGGTATTGATATGATGTATGGATTTTTGATAGCGCCGTTTATCCTATTTTTTCCGGGATTTCATATTGGAGAGAAAACGGATATTACCAATGTTAATTTTGGCACGTTAATTTTCATTACAGCTTGTATGAGCATTGGCAGCGCGGCCAATGAAGTCGGCATTGGTCCGGTATTCTCGCAGCTTGTATTGCCGCTTTTGGAAAATGCCAATAATTTTGTGTTCGTAGGCTTAACTTGGATTATCATTACAGCGGGAAATTTCCTGATGACGCCTGGTGCCGAATTTGCAGTGTTTAGTCCGCCATTGGTACAAATTTGTTTGGATTTGGGCGTGAATCCCTATCCGATTTTATATACATTATATGAAGCTACCAATAATTTGCTATTCCCTTATGAATCTACCTTATGGATTATCACCTTTGGCTTTGGGAATATTTATTTGAAAGATTTTATGAAAGTTATGGGTTGTAAGATGGTTGTTTGTTTGCTGTATATTTTGGCGTTAGGCGTACCTTATTGGATGTTTATAGGCTTGCTTTGATAATGGAGAGGAGTGTAAGATTATGATTATTGATTTTCGTGTACGGCCACCTTTTAAAGGCTATTTGAAAGATTACTTGTATACAGATATTGAAAGTATTGACCAATATTTGTCTCCTAAATATGGTGCAAGGGTTTCGGCTTCTGCGCTGCATCGTTCTTTAGAAGAGCTGGTGCAGGAAATGATACAATGGGATGTGGTGAAAGCCTGTGTTCCCATTCGACGTGCTGATAATCCAGAAAGCACAAACGAGGACTTGATAGATTTGCTGCAGGTATATCCAGAACAGTTCATTGGTATGGCTGGCTTGGATGTGCAGGATACAGTAACAGCTTTGCAAGAGATAGAACAGTATGTTGTGCAAGGTCCTTGTCAAGGTGTGCTATTGGAGCCGTCAATTTATAAAAATCAGAAGGCGCTTTATGCGGATGATAAAGAGCGAATGTATCCACTATACGAAAAATTAGAAAAAGAAAATATTTTGACAGCTATTACGTTTGGTGGTTTGGGAAGCCCAGACACTACTTACTATATGCCCCAAGTAATTGACCAAGTGGTACGGGATTTTCCAAAATTACGAATTGTAGTTTGCCATGGTGGGTGGCCTTGGGTAACCCAGATTTGTGCACTGGCTTTTGAAAGAGATAACCTCTATATTTGTCCAGATATTTATCAATTAAATGTGCCAGGTTGTCATGAGTATGTACAAGCTGCTAATTATATCCTGCAAGATAAAATTTTATATGGCACGACCTATCCTTTGATTTCTATGCAAGATGGTATCCGGTGTTATCGAAGCAGCGGTTTTAAACCGGATGTGTTGGAAAAAGTTTTATATCACAATGCAGCAAGACTATTAGGTTTGGAATAGAGGGGCGTTCTTGAAAAGTAACCCATTAAATGGTAGAATCAATAGTAGTCTATAAACGAATTGATAAATCAATTGATGGGAAGGGTAACAATGAGATTAACCCAGTTGGAGTATTACATTGGCTTGAGTCAATATAAAACTTTTTCTGCTACAGCAGAAGCAATGCGTATTTCACAACCAGCATTATCCATGGCTATTAAGGAATTGGAGCATGAATTAGGATTATCTTTGATAATCCGTAAACGGCGTGGTGGCATTGAATTTACAGAGGACGGAGAAAAAATACTGGTTAAGGTGAAAGAAATTTGTAATGCTATAGAGGAACTAAAGCATGTGAAGGATGAGAATAAGATAGAGTTGTCGGGGAACGTAACAGTCATGACGAATGTAGCAATGGCAAACCGCATTGCTATGGAGGTTCTGGAAGGCTTGAAATGTGATCATCCTAATGTAAATTTTTCTATAGGCAGAGGTTCTTATAAAGAGATCATGCAAAATTTAAAAATAGACAGGATTACTTTGGGGATTATGCAATATACAAATTTGACGAAAAGTAACTATATGTTTGATTTATTGCAGAGCAATATGCATGAATTTACTTTGCGGCGAGAAAAGTTAGTGTTTTTGGTAGGAAAAAATCATCCTCTGGCTGGAAAAGCTACAGTAAAAATGTCCGAAATTATGCAATATCCGTATGTAACGTGCAATGGGCTGGATGAATATACTTTGATTTCATTTCGGCAGTTCGGTTATCAGCATGATTGTTTGCGTGTGTATGATCATGATGCCGTGTTTCCGATGTTATTTAATTCTGTCGGAATGTGTTCGCGTATGTATAGTGATGCAATGCGGCTTTGCTACATTTATGGTGAACAATTGCGTATATTGCAAGTAGAGGATTTAGAGTATTGTGCAGAGTTAGTTTGTATTTATCGGTCTAAGGAAATTATTTCAAGATTAGAGAAGACTGTTTTGGAGCGTTTTCGGCAGAATTTTCCTCAGGAAAACGGAGAATAATATTATAAATAGAATACTGTGGGATTTCAGTGGTTATCATGAAAATCCCACAGTTTTTTATTGCCTTTTATCTGTTTTATTTATGGGCGGATATAAGGAAACTATGGCTTATTATCAAAATATGACTGTTGTATAATATAAATGAAGAAAGAATTATGTGCATAAATCTTTTTAATTAAAAATAGAAAAGAAGGTAGATTGTATGATTAGCAGTGTAGACCAAGAAAAGTGTAGGGGCTGCGGGATTTGTGTAAATTCCTGTCCTGTGGATATATTACGTATGAATCAGAAAGGCAAAGCCTATATTGCTTATACAGATGATTGTATGACTTGTTATTTATGTGAACGAGTTTGTCCTGTAGGTGCAATTTATGTGTTTCCATTTCGTGAATTTTTACCATTGGCAGTGTATTGAAAGAACGGCGGAAAGCTATTTTAAGAGCAGGAGTGATTATGTATGACTAGAAGTGAAATAGAAGAAAAAAATATTGTATGTGATGTTTTGATTGTTGGCGGGGGTGCTGCCGGGATGTGGACGGCGAAGCGTTTAAAAGAACTATCGCCAGAAGCGGATGTTTTAATTGTTGATAAAGGACCAAAAGATTGGGGTGGACTGATGCGTTTTGCTGGCGGCGATTTTGATGTTGTAATGCCAGATGAAAATGTAGACGATTGGATAAAAGAGTTAACTTATTATTGGGACAATTTATGCGATCAGACGAAAATGAAAAATATTTTTGAGAAATCG